>JBBIOI010000044.1:0-25431 GCA_037443425.1 Deltaproteobacteria bacterium | reverse complement strand
TCTTTTTATTTATTTATCAAGCAAATAAAATACCAATTTCTGGAATTTCTAACTTATTTAAATTAAAGAAGAATTTCTAAACAATAACCGGAAGAAAATTTTTGGATGGACAATTTGTCTCTCGAGTGCCAATTTACAGACTGCTAATTTATCTTTTTATGATTATCCATAAAAATAATTACAGAAATGAAATTTGTTGAGGTGAACTTCTCAATCTTCAATGGCAACAGGTAGATTTATCGAGACGAACAATTACCCTTATTGAGCAGAAAAACAGGGCAAAAGATACACTCCCCCTGAATGAGCGAGCCATGGAGATACTGAAAGACAGAGCAAAGGTGCGATATATTCGATCAAGCTACGTATTTTGTAACAAAAAAGGAGAAAAGATTGATCCTCGAAATCTGCTCAGGGCATTCTACAATGCGATAAAATTAGCAGGTATTGAACGGCTTCGCTGGCATGACCTTCGGCACACATTTGCTACACGTCTTGCTCAGGCCGGAGTAGATTTGTATAAAATCCAGAAACTCGGGAGATGGAAAGAGATCTCTATGCTTTCAAGGTATGCTCACCATTATCCTGAAAGCCTGAGAGATGGGGTTGAGGTACTGGATCAGATCAGGAAAAAAATTAGCACAAAATTAGCACAATCGCAGGAGTTGTAAATTCCTTCTGGTTCGTAAGTTATTGAAATTATTGGCGCGCCCGGGGAGACTCGAACTCCCGACCTGCGGATTCGAAGTCCGACGCTCTATCCAACTGAGCTACAGGCGCTTTGGGGTGAGTGAAGGGATTCGAACCCTCGACCGCTGGGGCCACAACCCAGTGCTCTATCCGGCTGAGCTACACTCACCAAAAAGTTTGATTTTTCTATATTAATTTAATCATTTTTATATTACATTATCTAAGAAAAAAATTCAACAAATCTGAACGAGAAGGAAGCATCTCTTTTCCCGTGACAAGTTATGCAGCATTGGCTTATCTAAATGCTATACTTATTACGAAGCATAATTTAATCTCTACCCTCACTTGCTCCATTCCCGTGAAAACCTTTTGGATGATAATCCTGGGTGGAAGCTAAAAATTGAATAAGAAGTTTGCAGAAATAAAAAAGGATCTTGGATTATCGAATATAATAAATAGACTTATTACTCTTATACTTTTTCAAGATAACTTTTGAGGTCAATTCTTTCCAATATCTTTCTTGGTGGTTCTGCCACCTCCGGGAAAGATGAAACGAGAGGTTTTGTAGCATCTATACCAATTCTTGTACTCAGAAGCCTGTTCTCCTTTTCAAAGGAATTCCAAGGAGGATACCCTGTGGGGTCAACGCGTGATATATATGAGTTGGGAACAAAGAAGAATGAACGATCCCCCTGGGTTCTTGTCATAACTGCCCAGATCACTTTCCTTTCATCATAAATATCTATATCTTCATCAACAACTATAGCACACTTAAAACGATATATACCGAGAGCTGCTAATGCAGTGTTAACTCCAAGTCCTTCCATATCCTTTTTGATCTGAATAAAAACCATATTGGCTGAGCCAGAGACTGGAACATGAACTGCTTTTACTTGAGGTATGATCTGCTTTAATTGGGATAAGACAACTCCTTCCATGCCCAGAGAAAAAAGGACAAGATGTTCAGGACCTACATTAAATATATCTTGAAAGATTGCATCAGACCTATGCATTATAGCTGTTACCTCAAAAACTCTTGCTTTTACAGGAGGGGCATAGTAAAGCCAATAATCGCCAAAAGGCCCATCTGTATCCCAGGAGTCTGTCTTGATTCTTCCTTCTATGACAATCTCAGCATGTGCTGGTATAGGAAGATCTACTGTTTCTCCGTGGACAACTTCTACAGCTTCATCAAGCAATCCACCCATGGTATCGAGCTCGCATTCAGGGGTTTGACCACGTTGCTGAGATGCGATATACATTGCGGGGTGGTGACCTATGATAATTGCTGCTTCAATCTCTTTTCTTTTAGCCTCTGACTCCGCGATTATTTTTGATGTATTGCTCAATGGCGCAAGATTTACTGTAAGCTTTTGGGGTGAAATATAACGATTGCGGTAAAGCCCCAGGTTCAGATTACCCGATACAGGATCTTTTATTATCATTACTCCTGAAGTCAAATATGGGCCTGCATCTTTTTCACAGTGTGTCACAATTGGGAGTTTCCTTAAGTCAACATCTTTACCCTTCAGAACAACTTCTTTTATAGGTCCTGAAGAAACTTTTTGGGGTTTTATACCTTTTTTCTGGCCTTCAATAAATTTATTCACTACATTCTCTTCTAAGGTATTCAGGGCCAAGGCAAGATGTTTCTTTGTTGAAAATACATTTGTGACTATTCGCATCTTATGGGCCTTAATATTTTCGAAAAGAAGGATAGGAAGCCTACCTTCCATCTCGAGCCTTTTCTGGAAAGATGAGATTTCCCATTTTGGGCTTACCACTTTATTAATTCGCAGAAGAAGTTCAGGTGCCTTTTCTTCAACAGATTTAAGAAAATACCTTAGATCTTTCTTCATTGGAAATTCCTCCTAAGTATCTACCCTTATCTCTTCCTCCTCGAGGGCCGCCATTTAAGTAGTATTTTCTCAAGCAGAATTATTATACCTATAACGATAGATGTGAACAATGTTATGGACAATAGACTCGCAAAGACTAAAGCTGTATCGAGATTGAATTGTCCTGATAGTATTAGATAACCTATACCCTTATTACCTCCTATAAATTCACCTACAATAGAGCCAACAAGAGCCAAAGGAAAGGCCACCTTAACTGCATCTGTGATATAAGGGAGGGCATTCATCAGACGCACCTTCCGGAAAATACGAAATTCATTTCCACCTGCAAGTCGGGCAAGATCGAGAATATCTGATTCAATCTCACCTAAGCCTGTTACCGAATTAACAAAAATTGGAAAGAGTCCAAGGAGAAAGGCCAGTAAAACCTTAGATTCTGCACCCAGGCCAAACCAGATAACAAATAGAGGTGCTATTGCAATTTTGGGTATACTATTAAAGGCAGCCAAAAGCGGAAGGATAATTGCCTTTATCTGTCTGATGTAAATAACAGAGAGTGCCAATGGGATACCAAATATAAGACCCATTCCAAGACCAACAATTGTGGTTAAAGCTGTTATACTGAGATGATATATTTGTATAGAAAATGTCTGGTAGAATTTTAGAATGACTGTAGACGGAGTTGGGAGTATGTAATCGGGTATCCCGGCTAATTCAGCACCATATTCCCAAAGTAAAAAAATACCTACAAGTGTTAAGGCAATTTCTATGAACCTGTGGAGGTTTTCTTTATATTCCATTTAGATCCTTTTACTCAGTCTTATTCAATCCACTGGGCTTCGATATTTTCCCTAATAATAGCCATTAATTCAACAAATCTTTTCTCGGTTAGTGTCTTTTGATCTCGGGGTCGTGGAAGATCAACTTTAATAACCGCCTTTGCAGTGCCTGGCCGCGGGGTCATTACAACAATCGTATCAGAAAGTAAAAGTGCCTCCGTAATGCTGTGGGTTACAAAAAGCACTGTATTTTTACTGACACTCCATATCCTTTGAAGTTCAAAGCCCATCTTCTCTCTTGTAATAACATCAAGTGCCCCAAATGGTTCGTCCATAAGAAGGAGAGAGGGATTGAGGAGGAGTGCTCTACATATACCTACCCTCTGTTGCATCCCACCTGAAAGCTCATGAGGATAACTTTTTTCGAAGCCATCGAGACCAGCCAGTTTAATCAAGTCAATAGCCCTTTGGAGGTATCTGTTTGGATTTTCTCCTGCCATTTCTGCAGGGAAAAGGATGTTCGAAATCGTGTTTCTCCAGGGTAGGAGTACGGGAGATTGAAAGACCATTCCCACGTCCTTGATAGGTCCTTTAACTTCTTTCCCATGAATATAAACCTTACCTTCTGTTGCAGGCACGAGTCCTGCTACAATTCTCAATGTTGTAGATTTTCCACAACCACTTGGTCCTACGAGAGTTACAAACTCATTTTCTTTAACCTCGAAGGAAAGGTTTTTAACTGCTATCATCTTTTCAAAGGCTTTGGTCAAAGATTCAATTTTGATTGCTACACTATTCACACTCATAATTTATGAAAAGGGCAAAGTAAAGATACTTAACCTCATTTGATGCAATTAATACTACTGGTTTTTCCAAAAATATTTTCGGTGGCTTAAAAATTTTTAGAGGTATACATATATTTTATAAAATTTAAAAGTATTATCGGATAATAAAACCAGTTGCATAGAATTGATCTGGCTTTAAAGCCACATCCATTTTGAATGCCTGTTTAACCAGGTCGGCAGTTCTCTGGAGTCTCTCCGCTGTGGCTATCCCATATCCATTTTTCTTTATATAATCGGTATTTATTGCCTTTATGGACTGCTTCCACTGATTAAGTGTTGTTGTATAGTCTAAGGTTGGGTTATATTTTACCATGATTTTAGCTGTCTCCTCGGGATTTTCGAGACAATATTTTACTGCCTTCACTGTGGCAGAGGCGAAAGCCCTTACTTCTTCAGGCTGGCTGGTTATCTTTTCAGATGTAGTAACAAGGAAATAACCGAAGACATCATAACCCCACTCTGCAAAAGAAGAAAAATAAACATTCTTTCCTCTTGGAGCTGCCACCCTCATAAGCGCTGGGACATCGCCATCTATAGAGGCAGTAAATAGATCTACCTTTTCCTCAAGTAAAAGAGAGAAATAGATTCCAGGGTCAGCAGCCTGCCATCTGATAGAAGAGGGATCGAGGCCTTTAAGGTTAAAAATTATTGGTAATATCACTCTTGCGCTGTCGGTTAGTGATGCTGCTATGGTTTTACCAATAAGAGACTCAGGTGTAGGATATGGTTTTAGTGATGCCAATCCACTTGTATCAAGAATTTTTCTAGTTTTTCATCTGAATATTCTTCTACCATTTAATCACTTCACAATCTTTAGCGAGGAATTCTCTATTAAAGTTCGATGATATTAGTTACAATCCTTTCAGACCTTACAAAGGCGTTTTCATAAGTGCGAACCATTTTTCAAGACATTTTTTAAGAGGTCTGAAAAAGTCCTTGAAAGATTGGGGAGGTAGGGTTCAAAACCCTTCGAATGCGGGCTTTTAATGATTAAATTGCTAACAATCGCTTTAGAAAAAACCCAACTATTTAAAGGGGATTAATCAATATTGCTAAACTAATAAAGGTATCCGCTCGAAGGCTTTTTCGCCCCACCTCCCACTATGAAAGGATTTTTAAATAGTTTTTCAGAAGTCTCAATAAACTATATAAGGGAGTTAGAAAGTTTGAACCCGTTAAATTTAGTGCGATGTAGTGCTATATGATTTCGATAAGTTCGCTATTTTCTGTAACTTCTCCCACGATCCATGAATCGATACCTTCTTCTTTAAGCACATTTACAAGTTGTTCTGCATGTTTTGGCGGAAGAGATATAAATAATCCTCCTGATGTCTGTGGATCATAGAGTATATCAACTATATATTGAGGCACTTCCTCTTTAACTGAAACCTTACATGAAAAAAATTGTCGATTGCTATAAGAGCCCCCAGGAATTAAACCCAAGGTTGCATACTCAATAGCCCCTGGTAAAACAGGTATATGTTTTGAGTTAATCTTCAAACCAACTCGGCTTGCCTTAGCCATTTCGAGCCCATGGCCAATAAAGCCAAAACCAGTAATATCCGTGCATGAATGGGTTTCAAACTCTCTCATCCTTTCAGAGGTTTTGCGATTTAAAGTTATCATTGTTTCAACCATTGCCTTTACAGACTCATCAGAAGCCATCCCAGCTTTAAGGGCAGTAGATATAATCCCAGTCCCTAAGGGTTTAGTTAAGACCAGCCAGTCTCCTGGTTTTGCATTTGCATTAGTCAAAACATTATCAGGATGGACAATCCCAGTAACCGAAAGGCCATATTTTACTTCCTGGTCTTCAATCGTATGTCCTCCTATCAAGGCGACTTCAGCTTCTTCGATCTTTTCGAGCCCTCCAAGTAGTATCTGTTTTAATACCTCAATCGGTAGCTTTTTTACGGGAAAGGCTACAAGGTTAAGTGCTGTAAGAGGAGTTGCTCCCATTGCATAGATATCACTTAAAGCATTTGCCACTGCAATCTGACCAAAGGTATACGGATCATCAACAATCGGTGTAAAAAAGTCAACGGTTTGAACAAGGGCAATGTCTTTTGTAATTTTATAGACCCCTGCGTCATCCGATGTCTCCGGTCCCACAAGGACATTAGGGTCCTTCTTAATAGGAAAGTCTTTTAAGATTTGGTCCAGATCCTCTGGACCAACCTTGGATGCTCAACCTGCCTTTGTAACAGTAGATGTTAAACGGATTTTATCCATAAAAGCTTCTCCATTTATTTAAGATTCCATTTTTCATTTTAATAGCTTGAAGAGAGAAGTCAAATTATTTTTTCAAATACCTTTTATTATATTTATAGATATCTTCAATATTCCAAAAAGTCTCTGTAGGTTACGGCAATATAAACATTGAAAAAGATTTAAAAATATTTGATTTATTTAACAAAATAATTTAAATAATTAAAGACCAATAAACCAAAATGGAAGGAGGGGAAAGATGAATGCCTGGCGTTAGGATAAAAGAAGACGAATCCTTTGAGAATGCCCTCAGAAGATTTAAAAAACAGGTTGAAAAGACAGGCATATTGTCTGAGATTCGAAAAAGGGAGCATTATGAAAAGCCAAGCATAAAGAGGAAGAAGAAGGCATTGGCAGCTAAGAAGAGGGCACTTAAAAGGATGAGAAAGATGTTAGAGAGAGGGTAAAAAATGGGGTTGGAAGAAAGATTGAACGAAGAAATGAAGCTTGCTATGAAATCAAACGATAAGATTAGATTGTCAACTATCAGGATGATAAGATCTGCAATTAAAAACAGAGAGATAGAATTAAGAAAGAAGCTGGATGATGAAGAGATTTATAGGGTCATCCAAGGAATGGTGAGAAAGGGTGAGGAGTCAGTAGAGCAATTCCAAGCAGGTGGTAGAACGGACCTCGTTGAAAAAGAGAGGAAGGAGATTGAAATTTTAAAATCCTTTTTACCAGAGCAGGTGAGTAAAGAGGAGCTCATTAGGATCATTGATGAGACCATAAAGGAAACACAATCTTCTTCTATAAAAGATTTAGGAAAAGTAATGAAGTCTGTGATGTCAAAACTTGGAGGGAAGGCCGATGGAAGATTGGTGAATCAGCTTGTAAAAGAGAGGCTTTCCCTTTAAATTTTTAACTTTAATCAGTTTATTTTGAAATAAAAATGGATGATCGAACCCTGAGGGTTTTAGAATTCTATCGTTTGTTAGATGTAATGAAAGAATTCTCAATTTCCCCCTTGGGGCGAAGGCGTGTGGAAAGATTAAGACCTACCACAGAACTTCCTGCAATTCTAACAAGATTATCAGAAGTCATAGAGGTTAAAGAGATTTTAGAAAGATCAGGAGATTTACCCCTTCGGGGATTAAAGGATATTGAAGAGATCTTGAGGAAATTAGATGTAGAAGGGGCTGTATTGGAGGTAAAAGATCTATTAGACATTTATGCTAATATTCAATTATGTAAAGGTCTTAAAAGATTCTTTTTAAGGTTTGAACCTTATAAGGTGAGTCACCTTTGGCAGAAGGTTTCACGCTTCTCTTATCTAAAGAATCTGGAAAAAGACATCCTAGGGGCTATTGATAAAAGAGGTGAGATCTTAGATCGTGCAAGCCCAAAACTTTCTGAAGTTCGCGATCAAATTAAGAAGATTAGAAATAGAATTAACTACGTACTTGAACATATTCTTTTACGTGATGATCTAAGTCATATTTTTCAAGATCGTTTTATTACTATAAGGAATGGAAGGTATGTCCTCCCTGTTAAATCTGATTATAAAAATGTATTAGAAGGTATCATCCATGATCAATCTCAGAGTGGGATGACAATATTTTTAGAACCACTTGAAGTAATAAGCCTGAACAATGATATGAATATTCTTTCAGCAGAAGAAAAGGCAGAAGAGTATCGAATATTAAAAGATCTTTCAGATAAGGTGAGGTATGAAAAGGAGAAATTATGGGGTGATTTTGAGATTCTTGGTGAACTTGATATGCTCTATGCAATGGCCAGGTTAACAATTGTCCTTCAAGGGATAAAACCAATTATAGATGATTCTGGAAGTATCGATATTAAAGGTGCTCGAAACCCTATCCTTTTACTTCAAAAAGAAAAGGAAGTTGTTCCTATAGACCTTAAGATTGGGAATGAGAAGAAAGTCCTTATTATTAGCGGTGCAAATGCTGGAGGAAAGACAGTAGCATTAAAGACTATGGGATTACTGTGTCTTATGGTTCAATCTGGTCTTCCGATACCTGTTTCGGATGGAAGCCGAATGACCATATTTGATCAAATTTATGCTGTGATAGGGGATGAGCAGGATATCGAAGAAAACCTTAGCACCTTCTCAAGCCATTTGATTCATGTGAATGAGATTCTTGAGAAATCTGGGAATCGCTCTCTTATCTTGATAGATGAGTTAGGAGTCGGGACAAACGCCAGAGAAGGATGTGCATTGGCTATGGGCTTTCTTGACCAGTTTAGAGAGAAGGGGGCATTGATTGTCATTACAACCCATTTTGATAATCTTAAAATATATGGTTATCTCCATAAAGATGTAGAAAATGCTGCAGTCGAGTTTGATGAGAAGACGTTGGAGCCAAAATATAAACTTTACTATGGGTATTCAGGACTGAGCAATGCCTTTTTAGTCGCAGAAAGATTAGGTATCTCAAAAAAGGTCATCGGTTTATCAAAAAAGTATGCTGATGGAAGTGATAGTGAGTTATCTGAGAGGCTAAAAATCCTTGAGGAATTGAAAAGGAAGATCGAGGTAGAAAGGCTGGAGTTATTACAATCAAAAGAAGAAGTTAGCTTAGAACGTAAAAGACTGAAAGAGATATTAGAGGGTATAAGGGATAAAAGGAAAGAGATCTTTCTTAAGGCAGAAGAAAAGGCAAAACTGATTCTTAAACAGCTGGAGCAAGAGGTGGGCAATTGGGTTCGATTAAAAAGGGAGGAGATAAAAAATTCTAATGAGAGGCTAAAATCATTATATGCCTACAAGAAGGAGATTAAAGAGATAAAAGAAAAGTTCTTTCCATCTATAAAACATAATGAGTTTAGAAAGATTGAAGGAAACCTTCATATTGGCGAAAATGTAAAGATAGAAGCCCTAAAAAGCACAGGAATATTGACGAAGATTGATAAAAATTCAGATAAGGTGGAGATTTTAACCGATAGAATAAAGGTTAAAGCACCTATATCACAAATCATTAAGGTTGAAGGTGTAGAGGGGGAGATAGATAGGTTTAATCAGAAAGGTTTTTCAACACTTAATATAGATTCTGATGAAGCGCCATCCAGATTAAATGTTATCGGCCTTAGGGTCGAAGATGCCCTTCCAGAGATTGATAAATTCATTGACCGAGCAATCCTTCATGGACTTGAAAAGATATATGTTATTCATGGAATTGGCTCAGGCCGATTAAGAAGTGCAATTGCAGGATTCCTAAGTGATCACCCTGGTGTAAAACAGTTTTCATCGGCCGATAAAACAGAGGGTGGTCATGGAGTTACTGTAATTGAACTGAGGTAATTACTTGGACAGAGTTTTTTTCTCTGAAAGTGATATTTCAGCCATTAGAGAACGATCTAACATACTGGAGATCGTTTCAGATTATGTCAGTCTAAAAAAATCAGGCAGAAACTATAAGGGCCTTTGTCCATTCCATTCTGAGAAGACACCCTCATTCATGGTTAATGAGGAGAAACAGATCTTTCATTGCTTTGGTTGCGGTGAAGGAGGAGACATATTCACATTCCTGATGAAGATAAAGGGTCTATCCTTTCCTGAGGCTGTGGATGAACTTGCAAAGCGTTACGGGATAAGACTCTCAGAACCAAGTGTGAAAAAAAAGAGGGAATTTGCCAAGAAAGAATTGTTACTTGAATTGAATCATATCGCTTCTGAGTATTTTTATACTATACTCCACTCAACAAAAGGAAAGGATGGTTTGAATTATTTGATAAAGAGAGGGATAAATAAAGATATTATAGAAGAGTATAAGCTTGGATATAGCTTAGATCAATGGGATGGATTGGTCAAATATCTAAATGAGAAAAAGTTGCCTATGGATCTTGCTGTTGAAGTTGGATTGGTCATTCCTAAGAAGAAAGAGGGTTGGTATGATACTTTTCGAAACAGAATAATCTTCCCGATTTTTGATATACATAATAGAGTTATAGGTTTTGGGGGGAGGCTTATCAAAGAGGGGGAACCTAAATATATCAATTCTCCAGAATCCATAGTTTATCATAAAGGTGAGACCCTCTATGGATTACAGGTAGCTAAGCGATTTATTTCAGAAAAGGATTTTGCAGTAATCGTTGAAGGATATTTTGATCTTTTAACTCTCCATCAGTTTGGTATTAAAAATAGTGTAGCCACTTTAGGCACAGCCCTAACCTCACAACATATAAGGATATTAAAGAGATACACAGATAGTTTATATACTGTTTTTGATGCTGATGAGGCAGGCCTTAAGGCCTCACTTCGCTGCCTTCCTCTCTTTTTAGAAGAGGATGTCACAGCTAAGATCATTACCCTTCCAAAAGGAGATGACCCCGACACCTTTTTAAGGAAGGGAAACCGTGAAGGTTT
Organism: Deltaproteobacteria bacterium; assembly: GCA_037443425.1. Classification (GTDB taxonomy): domain Bacteria; phylum Desulfobacterota; class BSN033; order BSN033; family UBA1163; genus JBBIOI01. The sequence continues at coordinate 14,666 of JBBIOI010000044.1, read as the reverse complement.
TGAAAAATTAATCACAAATGCCTTCCCAATGATCGATTTCTTCTTTGAAATACTGGAAAAGAGATTTGATTTAAGAACGATTGAGGGAAAGGTTAAAATGGCCAAAGAGGCCATTGCTATGCTAAATAAAATCCCTGATAGGATAAAAAAAGGCCTATATATAAAAGCGTTAGCAGACAAGATTGAGATTCAAGAATCAATACTACATGAAATTGTCCAATCCCCTCCCAAAAAAGGAAATGATGATTTGAATAAGATGGTAATTAAAAGAGTTTTCCCAAAATCTGAGGAGATGCTTATTCAATTGTTGGTACATAATCCTCAATATATCCCTATTTTATCAAAATATGCTGTTTTGGATCAGTTTCAGAGTATTGCTCTTAAATCGATAGGCAAAGAGATGGAAAAACAATACCTGAAGAAGGGGAGGCTTGAGTTTTCAGAGATATTGATATCGATCGATGAGGACATGAGAGGCATATTGAGTAAATTAGCATTTGAAGATTTTCAGTTAGAAAAAGAACATGCTGAAAAGCTATTGAGGGATTGTATAAGAAAGATTATGGAGGAAAAGATAAAAAAAGACAAGATCGAGCTTTTAAAAAAGATTAAAGAAGCAGAAAAGACAGGTGGGGGAAGGGTCTTAGAAGGGCTATTGAAAGAACGTCAAGAGTTAACTTTGAGAGAGAAGGCCCTTCTTGAAATAACATAAAAAAATGGTGGGAGGGAAATTATTTATGAGAAGAGAGGAAAAGATAAAAGAGATGAATCATTTGATCTCAATGGAGGAAGGGGATGGATTTTTAAACTATGAAGAAGATGATGTTGTTCCTCCTGATGATATAGTTTCCTCTGATCAGATTGATGATGTACTTATGATGTTTGATGAAATGGACATAGATTTGTCGGATGATATACATGAATTTAAAGTGGAGAGTGAAAAGATTTTTGAAGAAGAGACTGAAGATCTGGATGAGTTTGAGATTGAGACATTAGGTAGAGGAGAAGATCCGATAAGGATATATCTTCGTGAAATGGGCTCTGTCTCCCTTTTAACAAGGGAGGGGGAAGTTGAGATTGCAAAGAGGATAGAAAGCGGGAAAAGAGAAATATTAAGTGTGGTTTTAAACTGTCCTATGGCGATAAAAGAGGTCATTAACCTTGGCGATGCTATAAGATCGGGAAGAGTAGAAATTAGAGAAGTGACAAATGAAATTGAAGAGGATGAGACAAATGAAGAGGAGGAAAGAATTCAAAAGAAGAGGATATTGGAATTAATTGATGAGATTAGGAGGCATGATGAGTCAATCAATCGCCTGCGTAAAAACAAGAGGTTACCAAAAAGTAAAATTAAGCTTCAGATTAAAAAGAGACAGGATAAGATTCTGGAATGCTTTAGAAAGATGAATCTAAGAGATATCCAGATTAATAAGATTGTTCAAAAAATGAAGCACATGTTAAGTAGAATTGAGAGGGCAGAAAATGAAATAAGAAGGAGTGAAGAAAAGATAGGGGTTTCTATTAAAGATGCCAGAGAAATTTTAAGGGCCTTGAAGAAAAGGCCAAATATGGTTAGTAGAACCCTTATGGAAAAAGGGCTTTCAAAGATTGATCTCCAGCAGTTATATAAAACTGTCAAACAGATTCAGAAGAAGATTTCTCGCATAGAAAGTGAATGTGGTCTTCCTTTACAAAAACTAAGAGAAGCTGTAGATGCAATAATAGAGGCGGAAAAAAAGACGAACGAAGCCAAATGGGAATTGGTAAAGGCAAATCTAAGATTGGTTGTTTCGATAGCCAAAAAATATACCAATCGAGGGCTTCAATTTCTCGATTTAATCCAAGAAGGAAATATTGGTTTAATGAAGGCTGTTGATAAATTTGAGTATCAAAGGGGTTATAAGTTTAGTACCTATGCTACATGGTGGATTCGTCAGGCCATAACACGTGCAATTGCTGATCAAGCAAGAACCATTAGGATCCCAGTTCATATGATTGAAACAATTAATAAACTTATTAGAACTTCAAGGGCTCTTGTTCAGGAGATTGGCCGAGAACCTACCCCTGAAGAGATTGCAGAAAGGATGGAAATGCCCATCGATAAGGTAAGAAAAATCTTAAAAATTGCAAAAGAACCTATTTCTCTTGAGACCCCGATCGGGGATGAGGAAGATAGCCATCTTGGAGATTTTATTGAAGATAAGAGTATTATTTCTCCACAAGACGCAGTCATAAATGCCAATTTGTCAGAGCTTACAAGAAAAGTACTTGCAAGTCTTACCCCAAGGGAGGAGAAGGTTTTGAGGATGAGATTTGGTATAGGTGAGAAATATGACCATACGCTGGAAGAGGTGGGGCAGGATTTTGATGTAACACGTGAAAGAATAAGACAGATAGAAGCCAAGGCTTTAAAGAAACTCCGTCACCCGAGTCGAGCAAAAAGATTAAAAAGCTTCTTAGAAAATTAGAAGTAAATTTGAAATTTATGCATTATTTGAATTATAATAAGTTTTTAATATATAATTAATTAAGGGCCCATAGCTCAGTTGGCAGAGCCACCGGCTCATAACCGGAAGGTCCCTGGTTCGAACCCAGGTGGGCCCACCAAACATTGGTAGGGGGAAATATTTGAGAGAACAGTTGGAGCTACTCTGGGAACTTCAAAAGATCGATCAAGAACTAAAAAATATTAAAGAAGAAAGGGACCGAGTCCCTAAGGAGATAAAAAGACTTGATGAAAAAGGGAATCTCGAAAGAGAGAAGGTTCAAAAGGAAAGAGAAAAGATTGAGCTGTTAGAAAAGGAGAGAAGGAAGAAAGAGAATCTCCTAATGATGGAGCAAGAGAAGATAAAGAAGGCACAGGGGAAGATGTTTGAGATCAAGACAAATAGAGAATATCAGGCCTTGCTTAACGAGATTGAGGCAATAAAAGAATCCAACAGTAGGGTTGAAGAAGAAATCCTTCAGGTAATGGATGAAATAGATGAGCTAAAAAAAAGACTTAAAAAAAGGGAAAAGGAGTTGGAGATAACTCTTGAGAGAATAGAAGAGGAGAAGAGAAGGCTTCAGGAGAAGATTGAACATGATGATTTAATTCTTAAAAAACATCTTGAACGGAGAGAGGCTATTACAAAACAGCTTGATACAAACCTGGTTAACCTATACAACACTCTGAAAGAGAAAAGACAGGGATTGGGAGTTGTAAGTGTGAGGGATGAAACATGTTTAGGTTGCTTCGTTCATATCCCTCCACAGATGTATATAGAGGTTCAACGAAATAATGAGCTTATTAGGTGCCCGAATTGTAATCGGATTCTTTACTGGGATAGAGGTGATAAGGAAAAATAGAGATAATGTATAATGAATGCCTGGAGAGGGGAAATAATCGATTAATTATATATTTTGACGGGGCTTCAAAAGGAAATCCAGGAAAGGCCGGGGCAGGTGTATGGATAAAAAAAGAGGATGGTTGTGAGATAGCAAGAATAAGTAGATATTTAGGGGAAAAAACGAACAATGAGGCTGAATATCTGGCTCTCCTTCTGGGATTGAGAGAGGCGAAGAGACGTGGAAGTAATTCTATCCATATATTTACTGATTCGCAATTAGTAGAGAAACAGGTAAAAGGGATTTACCGGGTAAGGGATCACGGATTAAATGAACTTCATAAAAAGGTTATTCAAAGTCTAAAAGATTTTTCTTCTTTTGAAATTGAATTCATTCCGAGGGAAATGAACAAGGAAGCCGATTTTTTAGCCAATCAAGCGATTCGGAAAAGGTGTTTAAAAGAATCGGCACAAAAGGGGAGATGATAAAGGGGTGAGATGGTCGCTTCACATATCCCTATTTTAAATGGTTATGTGGAGAGGAAAGTCCGAGCTCCAGAGGGTAGGGTGGTCCGTAACACGGACTGCTCTGTGAAATCGAGAGATTTCACAGGGTAAGGAAAGTGCCACAGAAAACAGACCGTTCCGATGATGATCGGAATAAGGGTGAAAAGGTGAGGTAAGAGCTCACCAGTACCCCAAGCGATTGGGGTAGCTTGGTAAACCCCACCCGGAGCAAGACCAAATAGGTTCCGCTTCCCCAGAGAGGGATGAGAATGACCCATTCAAATTTGTCCTTTGGTATAAGGACAAAGGCGGAACGGGTAAGGTCGCTTGAGGACCTGAGTAATCAGGTTCCCAGATAAATGACCATCGTCCTGGCTATTAGGTCAGGAAACAGAACTCGGCTTATGATCCCCTTTAAAACTTCCCCTTTTGTGGTCTTTCCACAAATGATCTTTAATGATGGGGTCAAAGATTCGATATATATATCTAATTCTATTAATTGTACTATTGTCTACAATTCCTGTTTCCGTATTTTCACAAAAGGGATATATTAGAGATGTAAGTATTAAGCCTTCAAATGCAGGGTACAAGGTAAGTTTCTTTGTTGAGGAATGTTTTACCGAAAAGATTGAAGAGGCAATAAAGGCAGGTATACCGACTAAATTTAATTTTTATCTCAGAGTTTATGAAAAGAGATGGTGGAAGGATAAAGAGATTGCAAACGTTGAGTTTTCCCATGTAATACGGTTCGACCCAGTTCAAAGGGAATATCATGTAAATCTTGGAGAAAACCACAACTCCTATACAACCTCCAATTTGGAAGAGGCCAAGAGACTGATGGCTACTGTAAAAGATGTTGAGATCAGGCCATATATCAAAATTCCCCAAGGCACTCCTACTGAATTAAGAATCAAAGCAGAGCTTGACCCAGTGAAACTTCCGTTTCCTCTTGAGTATATCTTCTTTTTAACATCCTTATGGGATTTTAAGACAGACTGGCATATAGAAAGTATCCCCTTTTAAACATTTGGGATGGATAGTTTATGAGAAGGGAACTTTCCCCTGAAGAGAAAAGAAGGCGAAATGAAATTATAATTATAGGTATCATCTCTATCCTCATTATTATCCTGACAACCATTGAGATGAAGATTCCTCAGGTTGGGCGAAGTATTCCAATTGCTAACAACATTATTATCTTCACCTTAATAAATATCAATATTATATTGATCCTCCTACTGATTTTTCTTGTTATTCGTAATTTAGTAAAACTTATATTCGAAAGAAAGCGAAATGTCCTCGGGGCAAAACTTAGAACAAGATTAGTTTTTGCATTTATGACTCTGTCGCTCGTTCCAACGATTATACTATTTTTTGTTGCTGTTGGATTTATTACAAATAGTATTGAACATTGGTTTAAAGCACAATTAGAACAATCCCTTCAAGGCTCTCTTGAAGTTGCCCAGACCTATTATAGAGATATCTCGAGCAACACAATATCAACAGCCAAACAGATAAGCACCAATCTTTCAAAAAAGATTGTTAAGGCAAGAAAGGATTTTTCTGTTCTTAAAGAAGAACTTGAAGCAAAGATAAAGGAGTATCGAGTTGGAAATATATGGATTTTTTGGAAGGGGAAAGAAGAAGGTTTTAGCATAAGTGATGAAACAATAAAACAATCTTTTGATCCTCCTCCAAAAGATATGCTTGAAGCCTCTTTCTCAGGGAAGGAGGTTTCAAGGATATTATCCATTGGCGAAGGTGAAGTTATAATAGGGATTGTCCCTATAATTGATGAATCGAATAAGGATGAAATACCTGGTGTCGTTGCAGTGTCATATTTTCTTCCAAAAGGTCTTGGGGTTAAGATGCGTGAGATATCCCAGGCCCTTGTTGAATATAAACAACTGAAGATTTTTAAGAAACCTATAAAATTCAGTTATATGATGGCCCTTCTCATGGTTACACTACTGATTATTTTTTCGGCGATCTGGTTTGGATTTCGCATGGCAAAAGAGATTACTGTTCCTATTAAAGAGCTGGCTGAGGCCACCCACAGGATAGCAAATGGCGACCTTAATTTTCGTATTTCGATGGAGGCGGCTGATGAAGTTGGGCTTCTTGTTAAATCTTTTAATCAGATGACCGAGGATCTCAGGATAAGTAGGATGGAATTGGAACAGAGAAGGAAATATATGGAGATAGTCCTAAAGAATGTGGCTGCAGGTGTAATCTCAATAGATGAGAAGGGAATAATAACAACCATTAATACCTCTGCCGAGCAAATTCTCGACGTAAAAGGAGAAGATGTCCTTGGAAAAGATTTTAAGGATGGATTGTTACCAGAATATATTGAGCAAATAGATTCGCTTATCGGAGAGATTAAATCCTCTGGAAAAGAGACCATAGAGAAACAGCTCATGGTAAATTTAAAAGGGAAGACATTATCTTTTTTGATCAACATAACAGCACTAAGAGATGAAGAAGGGAGACCTCTTGGATTTGTTGCAGTCTTCGACGATTTAACAGAGCTGATGAAGGCTCAAAGGATGGCAGCCTGGAGGGAAGTAGCACGAAGGATTGCTCATGAGATAAAAAATCCACTAACACCTATACAACTTTCTGCTCAAAGGTTAAGAAAGCGCTACCTTGATAAACTGAGAGAGGATGGTGAGGTATTTGATGAGTGTACTCGAACCATAGTAAAACAGGTTGAGGAACTTAAAGCAATGGTAAATGAATTCTCAAACTTTGCAAGAATGCCTGCCTCAAATCCAACTCCAAATAATATTAATGATATTATATACGAAGCTATTATACTATTTAAGGAGACTAACAAACACGTACGATTCAATTTTATTCCTCAAAGCGACATTCCTGTATTCAATATAGATAGAGATCAGATGAAGAGGGTTATGATCAATTTGATTAAAAACAGTCTCGCTGCAATAGAGAAAGAAGGAGAGATTAAAATAGAGACAAGTTATGATCCAAATCTCCAGATTGTTCGGCTTGAGGTAAGTGACGATGGATGTGGAATTCCTGATGAGGACAAGGCAAGGCTTTTTGAGCCATATTACTCTACAAAAAAGAGTGGAACAGGCCTTGGTCTTACCATCGTGAATGCCATTATTGCTGACCATAATGGCTACATAAGAGTAAAAGATAATAAACCAAAAGGAACGACCTTCCTTATTGAACTCCCTGTTAGGGTTTAGATCCACAAACATACTGATACAGATTTTTGACATAAAGAAGTTTTCTTGTTAAGAATATTTGAGTAAAAAAGGAGGATTTTAATGCCAACTTATTCACATTCCCAACTTTCGACTTATGAAACTTGTCCCCATCAATATAAATTAGCATACATTGATAAAATAAAGACCGAGACCGAGGGGATTGAAGCATTCATGGGTTCAAGGGTTCATGATGCACTGGAAAAACTCTATAGAGATTTGAAAGTTACAAAGCTTAATTCACTTGAGGAGATTTTAGAATTTTATCATCAGAGTTGGGAAAGGAATTGGAATGATATGGTCCAGATTATCAGAAAGGATTATACAGCAGATGATTACAGACGCTTAGGAGAAAGATGCATTGCTGATTATTATAAGCGTTATTATCCATTTGATCAGGGTAAGACCATTGGACTTGAGGAGAATATCTTTTTTCCTCTCGAAGAAGAGAAGGGATACTGGATTAGGGGTGTAATAGATAGATTGACACTTGTTAATGATTCTATCCTCGAGATCCATGATTATAAAACATCGAGTAGACTCCCTACTGAAGAAGAAATCAATTCCGATCGCCAGCTTGGTTTTTATCAAATGGGGGTTGAAGGAAAATGGAAAGGGATTAAAGAGATTAGGCTAATCTGGCATTACCTCGCCTTCGATATGGAGATTCAATCCTCAATGACACAAAAGAGGCTTTTGGATCTTAAGAGAGAGACTATTGAGTTAATCCAAAGGATTGAAATGGATCGAGAGTTTATGCCGAAAGAGGGTCCTCTTTGTGATTGGTGTGACTATCAGGCATTCTGTCCAAAAAGAAAGCATCTTATTATCTCAGCAAATCTTCCCTTAAATGAGTATATAAATGAGGAAGGTGTAGCCCTGGTAAATAAATATGTTGAGTTAAAAGAGAAGAAAAGGATCTTTAATGAAGAGATAGATATGGAGATTGGTAAGATTGAGGAGGCATTATTTGCCTATGCAAAAAGGGAGAATGTCGATGCCATATTTGGAAGAGATTATGTTGCAAGGATTAAGATAGAGACGAAGGAACGTTATCCTTTAAAAGGAGATCCAAATCGTAAGCTACTTGATGAAATTATAAAAAATGCTGGCAAATGGATGGAGGTCTCCGATTTAAATCCATGGATGCTTGCAAGGGTAATTGAGCGAGGGGCATGGCCCCCATCTTTAGTTAAAAAGATAAAAGAATTTTCTATTAAGGAAGAAAGTCGTTCGATCAATCTTTCAAAATTGAAGGAAAGGGAGTAATTAATCTTAAGGAGGAAAAACTATGGAGGTTAAGATTGAGAAGGGAGTGGCTCAGAGATATCCATGTGAACTGCTTCTGCTTTTTGGGTTTGAAGAAGGAATTTTAGAGGGTGTTATGAAAAGTATTGATGATTCTTTGTCAGGAGATATCTCTAAGTTGATATCCCAGGGTGATTTTAAGGGGGAACTATTTCAGAATAGACTTATCTATACCAATGGTCAAATTCCAGCCAAAAGGATTTTGCTTTCAGGTTTAGGGAAAAGGGGAGAATTTGATTTAGACAAATGGAGGGGTGCATCCTCAAAGGCTGCTCAATTTATAAGAGAGCTTGGCCTAAAGAGTTTTGTATTTCAGATTGAGAGATTCGGTGATTATGCTATTACCGAACTATCCGAGGCCTTTGTTACAGGGGTAATTCTCGGGCTTTATGAATTTAGAGAATTTAAGACTACTGAAAAAGATAAGATTAAAGATATAAATGAAGTGACTATTCTTTTAGAAAAAGATGAGTTAATTACGTCTATAAAAGAGGCTGTATATACAGCCAAGATAATTTCTGAAGGTGTTTGTATGGCAAGGGATATGGTTAATGCCCCAAGCAATAAAGTTACACCAACATACCTTGCTGAAAAGGCAAAAGAAATAGCGAAAGATTACAATATGGAAGTGCAGGTATTTGAATTGAATGAGGCTGAGGCTATGGGGATGGGTGCATTTGTAGCCGTAGCCAAAGGAAGTCAAGAGCCGGCAAAATTTATAGTCCTTGAATATAATAAAGATAAAGGATTTGATACAATCGCATTGATAGGAAAAGGGATCACATTTGACAGTGGCGGTATCTCAATTAAACCATCAGAAAAAATGGAAACTATGAAAAGCGATATGTCTGGAGCTGCTGCGGTTCTTGCAACAATGAAAATCTCAGCTCAGTTAGGAATACCTTTAAACTTAGTTGGTATAATACCTGCTACGGAGAATCTCCCAAGTGGAAAGGCTTATAAACCAGGGGATATCTTAAAGACTCTCTCAGGCCAAACCGTAGAAGTAATAAGTACAGATGCTGAGGGAAGACTAATCCTTTCAGATGCTTTAAGCTTTAGCCTGAAATATAAACCAAAGGCTATAATAGATCTTGCTACACTTACTGGTGCTTGTATTATTGCCCTTGGTGATTATGTAGCAGGCCTATTTGGTAACGATGAGGGATTATTAAAGAGGGTTGAAGAGGCATCTCAAAAGACCGGGGAGAAGGTTTGGAGATTACCTTTATGGGATGATTATTTTGAATATATAAAGAGTGACGTTGCCGACTTCAAAAATGTTGGAACAAGGGCTGCTGGTGCTATAATAGGTGCTATATTTTTGAGCAAATTTGTAGATAAAATTCCATGGATTCACCTCGATATTGCAGGTCCAGCATTAATCGAGAAAGAAAGGCCTTACATACCAAAAGGTGGGACCGGATTTGGAATAAGATTATTAATGCAAATTTTAAGGGAATGGAATAAATAAGATTATGATTCCAAAACAAAGTTATCCATTCATCGAAGCCTGTTACAGAAGAAGAACAGAATATACCCCTATTTGGCTTATGCGTCAGGCAGGTCGTTATTTAAAAGAGTATCGTGAGCTTAGAAAGAAATTCTCTTTTATGGAAATGTGTAAGAATCCAGAACTTTCAGCAGAGGTTACACTTCTCCCTGTAAAAAAACTCGATGTGGATGCTGCCATAATCTTTTCAGATCTTCTCATCCCACTTGAACCAATGGGGATTGAGTTGGAATATTCAAAAGAGGATGGGCCTAAAATCCTTAAGCCAATAAGGGAGATGAAACAGGTTGAAAAGTTGAGATTATACAATCCAGAAGAAGAACTTTATTTTTTACTAAAGGCTATTAAGATTGTAAGAAGAGAACTAAATGGCCGGATTCCATTGATTGGATTTTCAGGTGCGCCTTTTACATTAGCAAGTTATCTGGTTGAAGGCGGACATTCAAAAAATTATGTTTTTACAAAAGGATTGATGTACAGGGATTATGCCTGCTGGGATGTGCTGATGTCAAAACTTTCAGAAATTCTTATTAGGTTTATCAATGTGCAGATTGAATCAGGTGTTCAGGCAGTTCAGATTTTTGATTCATGGGTTGGATGCTTAAGTCCATCAGATTATGAACAGTATGTTCTTCCTTATTCTAAGAAGTTAATAGATGGTGTAAATAGAGATGTTCCGATCATTCATTTTGCAACATCTTCATCGACTCTTTTAAATTTAATGAAGACCGCAGGAGGTGATGTGATAGGGATAGACTGGAGAATAGATTTGGCCAAAGCCTGGGAAGACCTTGGTTATGAGGTTGCTATTCAGGGAAATCTTGATCCGGTTGTGCTTCTTGGACCCATTGAATTGATCGAAAAGGAGACAAAGAGAATTATTGATAATGTAAGGGGAAGACCAGGGCATATATTCAATCTTGGCCATGGCGTCCTTCCAAATACCCCTTTCGATAATGTTAAGTATTTAATAGAATTGGTTCACAACTACAGTATAAAATCTATCAAGAATGGATAATAATAGAAACAAATGAAAGCCATAATTTTGTTAGCCTTCGGTGGACCTTCTTCCATCGATGATGTGGAAGACTTTTTAACTCGTCTAATGAAAGGTAGAAAACCTTCTTCGGAGCAGGTTGAGAGGGTGAAGAATCGTTATCGTTTAATTGGAGGTTCAAGCCCTCTTACTGGGATTACAAAGGCTCAGGCAGAAGCATTGGAAAAGAAACTGAACCAGAAGGGTTATCTTTTAAAATGTTATATCGGAATGTTATATGGGCACCCTTTAATTGAGGAGAGCCTCGAGAAGATGCTTGAAGAGGGTGTAACAGAAGTTGTTGCAATTCCTATGACACCCCTTAGATCACGTTTTAGTACCGAGGCTTATAAAAAAGAGTTAAATCGGGTTGTTGATTATTTGGGAAAGGATTTAAAAATCTCATTTCTTGAAGGATGGCATAAAAATCCTAAATTTCTCGAGGCAATCAGAGAGAAGATTTCAGAAGGTCTTGCAAATTTTTCTGAAGAAGAGAGAGAAAAGATTTATATCTTATTTTCAGCCCATAGTTTACCAAAATCTGGACTGGAAAAGGATCCTTATCTTCGAGATTTGAAAGAGATGATTCACGCTGTGTCAGACGAGATAGATGGTTATCCATGGAGCGTTGCATTTCAAAGTCGTGCTGGTGAACAAGAGCAGTGGCTTGGGCCTGATGTTGAATCAGTTCTTGAAATATTATCAAAAATGGATATTAAAAGAGTCCTTATTGTTCCAATAGGTTTTATAACAGATCACATAGAAATACTTTATGATATAGATATCCTTTATAAAAATAAAGCAGAATCGCTGGGGATGGTATTAAGGCGATCACCTTCGCTTAACTCTTCTGATAAATTTATAGATGCACTTTGCGATATTGTGGAAAAATATCTAAGCGAGGACCATAATTCAAGAAAAAGGGTTTAAAGGAGAGGTATAAGAGGTATATTTGATTATGAAAAGAATCGTTATTATTGGAGGCGGAATCTCAGGGCTTTCTACTTTGTATTTCTTGATTGAGAAGATAAGAGAACTTGGCAAAGAGTTTAAGATTAATTTACTGGAGGAGAAAGAAAGATTAGGTGGGTGTATTATTACGGAAAAGGTTGATGGTTTCATAATTGAAGGAGGTCCTGATTGTTTTCTCTACGAAAAGCCCTGGGCGCTTAGGCTATGTGAAAGGCTTGGATTGGGTGATAGGATATTGAATACAAATGAGAATCGAAGGGTATTTATATTTTCAAATGGAAGGCTTCATGAGCTTCCAGAAGGTTTTATGCTTATGGTCCCCACAAGTTTTATGCCGTTTATCAAAAGTTCCCTTATTTCGTGGCCTGGAAAGATTAGAATGGCTATGGATCTTTTTATACCTAAGAAAAAAACGGATGAGGAAGAGAGCCTTGCGGAATTTGTAAGACGTCGTTTGGGAAATGAGGCACTTGAAAAGATAGCAGAGCCTTTAGTTGCTGGAATCCATGCTGGAACACCTGAGACAATGGGACTGAAAAGTACATTTCCAAGGTTTATACAGATAGAGCAGGAGTATAGAAGTTTAATACTTGGGATGCTGGCAAGGAGGAAGATGGCAAAAAAGTGGGAGAGTAAGGCAAAGGTAAAAAGGACCATGTTTTTAACACTTAAGGATGGCCTTGGGGAATGGATAGATCGGCTAAGAGAGAAGGTTGGTGAAGATAGGATACTGTTAAAAAGAAAGGTTGAAAAGGTAATCAGAATGAAGGAGGGTTACTATAAAGTATCCCTCTCTGATGGAACTTCGATTGAAGGTGATTTAGTTATCATTACTACCCCATCTTTTATCACTGCAAGGATGGTAGAAGAGATGGATCATAAACTCTCAGAGATTCTGCTTAGCATACCTTATGTTTCGAGTGCTACTGTATCGCTTGCCTATCATCGTTCACAGATCAATCATCCCCTGGATGGATTTGGATTCATTATCCCTCGGAAAGAAAGAAGAAAGATAATGGCTTCTACATGGAGTTCTGTTAAATTTAATTATAGGGCTCCGCAGAATTATGTCTTACTTCGGGCTTTTGTAGGAGGGGCAAACAACGAGGAACTCGTTCAGCTTGGAAATGAAGAGATGTTAAAGATGGTCAGGGATGAATTGAGAGAGATAATGGGTGTAAATGGCGAGCCAGTTCTTAGCAGGATTTATAGATGGGAAAAATCAATGCCTCAATATCTTGTCGGACATTTAGAAAAGGTTAATAAGATTGAGGAGAGGGTTAGATTACATCCAGGTTTATTTCTTACAGGTTGTGCCTATAAAGGGATTGGTATTAGTGATATTGTGCATGAGGGAGAAATCACTGCTGAAGAGGTTTTTGAGTTTTTAAAAACTCAGAAATCCGATTAAATAATCGTTTATCTTGAAAAAATTTTCTCCATTTACAATTAACAGAAATTTTAATTATATCATTCCTACAAAAGTAGAAATCCAGAGGATTCAAAATCATTTAAAACATCTGGATTCATGTATAAATGCCATTTTATTTGATTAAATTTAAATTTTTTTTTAAAATTATTATATGGCTGAGAAGCTGATTTGCCAGAATAAGAAGGCGTGGCATAATTACTTTATCGAAGAGACTTATGAGGCAGGCATTTCCCTTTTGGGTACCGAGGTTAAATCCCTTAGGGAGGGGAAGGCAAACCTGGGAGATAGTTACGCAAAAATAAAGGATGGAGAGATTTTTCTTGTGGATGCTCATATAAGTCCTTATAGCCATGCAAACCGTTTTAATCACGATCCACTTAGACCAAGGAAACTTCTCCTCCATAAGAGGGAGATTAAGAGATTAATTGGGAAGGTTCAGGAAAAGGGTTTCACCCTTATACCTCTTCGACTCTATTTCTCAAATGGTAAGGCAAAGGTTGAGCTTGGACTGGCTAAAGGGAAAAAGAAATACGATAAAAGAGAGGCCTTAAAGAGAAAGGCAATCGAGAAGGAAATAGAGAGGGGGCGAAAAGGGTTCGACGGGGATCGTTGACGGCAGGGCTGCATACCGAGGTCCCATTGGCTCGTAAAACAAATGGGGTTTAAACATAATCGCAGCCAACTACGATTATGCCCTGGCTGCATAATCGCAGCCAGCGTCCCTTCTGCCTTCTCCTGTAGGGCAGAAATGGGATGTCAGATATACAGGATAGCTCCTTACTGATGCTTATAGGTTAGGAGCGAAACCTGATAAGCTAGTCTTTCCGAAATCCTGCCTGTGGGAGTTTGGAAGGACGAATGAAAAACACAGGCTAAGTATGTAGATGCTCTGTCGGAAGATTTCCGGACGCGGGTTCGATTCCCGCCGCCTCCACCAATAATTTCAATAACTTAGACGATTTTTTACCGTCACCAGACCGTCACCAAAAGAACAAAGTTTTATGAGGGAGACCCATTAAAAGATTGGCATTGACTAACTTGATGCCTGCGGAAAAAGCTACATTTACCAAGAAAAAATAACTTCAAGTAGTATTCGCATAGACCACAAGGACCTGATGAAAGCTGAAGATTTTCAGGTATTCTATGACATTGCTTCCGATGATTGCTGGCCCTAGAAGAGCTCCTATGATCCTCACCATAGTAATGAAAAAGGACTGTAAATTGCAAAATAAAGTACCTAGTGAATTGCAAAGAAAAGTACCTAGGGTAATGGAAGGAAGAGATTTAATTCTGATAAGAGGGCCATGATATTACGATCCCACATGAGTATCATCAACAT
>JBBIOI010000043.1:0-27012 GCA_037443425.1 Deltaproteobacteria bacterium | reverse complement strand
CGAACACGGAAGTTAAGCCCTTCAGCGCCGATGGTACTGCACGGGAAACCGTGTGGGAGAGTAGGACGTTGCCAAGAAATCAATCACTAAAAGGCCCGTCAAACCGCGACGGGCCTTTCGCTTTTTATACCTGTATAAAATTTTTAAGGTATCTCTCAATCCTATCCATCCCTTCTCTTATATTCTCTAATGAATTTGCATATGAAAATCTGATGTATCCTTCACCATTTGTCCCAAAATCAATTCCTGGTGTCACTCCCACTTTGGCTTCTTTTAAAATATCGAATGCAAATTTATAAGAATCGTTTGAAAATCTTTTCGCATTTGCAAAGACATAAAAAGCACCTGTTGGCTCAACACTTATCCCAAATCCAAGTTCTTTTATCCTTTTAATTATAAAGCGTCTCCTCTGATCATAGATCCCTATCATTTTATGAACATCTTCTTTAGCCTCTTTTAACCCCGTAATTGCTCCCCACTGTACAAATGAATTGGCTGAAATAAAAAGATTCTGTTGAAGCTTCTGCATTGGCCTAATAAACTCCATTGGAGAGATGACATAACCCAATCTCCATCCTGTCATCGCATAAAGTTTTGAAAAGCCATTTACAACAAATGCCCTGTCTGTAAACTCAAAGATGCAATGAGCCTTCCCTTCGTAAACCAATCCATGATAGATTTCATCTGATATGATAAATGTTGAAAAATTTGAAATCCTTCTCATCCTTTCTTCAGACATGACAATTCCAGTGGGATTTGATGGTGAGTTTATAATAATCCCTTTTACTCTTGAAGTTAATTTTTCTTCAATTATCTCTGGATCATATTGAAACCCTTCTTCCTCTTTTACATCAACAAAAATAGGAACTCCATCGACAAACCTTATAATATTTGGATAACATGGATAATATGGATTTGAAAGAATTACTTCATCTCCAGGCTCTAACAATGATGCAAAGATTAAAAGCAGGGCTGGAGATGTCCCTGATGTAATTATTATTTGCTCAGGTGAAATCTTTACCCTGTATCTATTCCAGTAATCCTCTGCAATAGCCTCTCTAAGTTCAATTAGACCAAGACTATGTGTATAATGTGTTTTTCCATCGTGAATCGCTCTAAGACATGCCTCTTTAATACATTCGGGAGTATCAAAATCCGGCTCTCCAACCTCAAGATGTATAACCTCCTCCCCTGCTCTCTCCATTTCTTGCGCCTTTTCAAGCACATCCATTACAATAAAAGGTGGGATCTCCTTTGCCTTCTTTGAAATCATGCCCTTCCCCTTTCAACAATGATAGAATCACCTTTCTTTGCATTTAAGATGCTTTTGGCGCTACCATCCTTTACAGCTATCTCAAGATAACCTCCACTTCCAAAAAGGGCGATCAACTCCTTGTCTCTTCCTTCCCAATATCCACGCTTAATATGAGAAACTTTTCTATTTTTAACTTTAATACTGAAAGAATGAGCATTTATAAATTTTAAAAACCTATCTTGGTCGATATTGCTAATCAAATTTCCAAAGCTGTCAATATGAATGATTTCACCTAAAAGTTTATCTCCTTTTATGTTAGGCCCTGAGAAATCAAGCTTTACCCATTTACCAATCTCTTTGCCAAAGACATCTGGTTTGATACCTAAAGAAAGATAGCCTGCTACTGGAGCAAATATATCCCTGCCATGAAATGTTGAACTTATATTTGAAAGAAAATATCTCTTATTGGTAAGCTGTATTACCTTTCTTACCCTGTCTTTCATCGCAGCTATTGTAAAAAGTCCATTATCAGGTCCAATAAAAAAGTAATTTTCTGTTCTTATAAGGATTGGCTTCCTTTCACTTCCAACCCCTGGATCAATAACAGCAAGATGAATAGTCCCTTTTGGAAAATATGAAAAGGCGTTACCTAAAATGAATGCCCCTTCCTTTACATCTTGTTTAGGAACCTCATGGGAAATATCGATCAATAAACATTTAGGATTTATACTCAAAATAACACCTTTCATCGCAGAAACATAATAATCTTTCGTCCCAAAATCTGTAAGCATTGTAATAATAGGGTTTTTCATTTAAACCTTAATTCCCCTCAAATGTCTCTCAAATGGTTTACGAATAATACCCTTTTCTGTAACAATTGCATCTATAAGATGGTGAGGGGTTATATCAAAGGCTGGATTGTATACATTTATTCCTTTGGGTGCTATTCTTTTACCTCTAAAATTAGTAACTTCTTTTTGCGATCTTTCTTCTATCGGAATATCTTTTCCGGATCTAAGATTTGGATCAAGTGTTGATGTTGGAGCAACAACATAAAAAGGAATCCTGTGATAATTTGCAAGTACCGAAAGGCTATATGTCCCTATTTTATTTGCTGTATCACCATTTCGGGCAATCCGGTCTGCTCCAACTATAACAAGATCAATCTTTTTATTCTTCATTAACCACCCTGCCATATTATCTGTGACAAGAGAGAAAGGAATCCTTGCACGCTTAAGTTCCCATGCCGTTAGCCTTGCACCCTGAAGTAATGGTCTTGTTTCATCTACATATACATGAAATCTCTTTCCCTCCTTCCATGCCGCATAAATAACACCAAGGGCTGTTCCATAGCCGGCAGTGGCGAGAGCACCTGCATTGCAATGTGTAAGTATACCTACTCCATTCTGAATCAAGCCTTTACCAATATCTCCTATTCTTTGATTTATCTCTATATCCTCTTCATAGATATTAATTGCCTCGCGCTCCAACCTTAACTTCATCTCTTCTAAATCTTCAAAAGATCCTTCACTAAGAACATTTTCCATTCTATTTAAGGCCCAAGAAAGATTCACAGCCGTAGGTCGAGTCTGAAGAAACTGGTAGCATATTTCTTTTATCTTTTTCTTAAATAAATTGAAATTATTCGTCTTTATCCCTTTTGCTGCCAATGCTATTCCCATTGCAGCAGCGACCCCAATAGCTGGAGCACCTCTAATGGCCATATCCTTAATTGCAAGGATAACAGACTGATAATCTCTACATTTCAAGTAACAGACCTTGAGAGGAAGCCTTCTTTGATCAAGGATCTTGATATAATTTCCCTTCCATTCAATTGTTTTAAAGTTCATAATTCTTTCATTCCTAAACTCTTTCCTTATTTTTCCCCTCTTAAT
Source organism: Deltaproteobacteria bacterium (assembly GCA_037443425.1). Classification (GTDB taxonomy): domain Bacteria; phylum Desulfobacterota; class BSN033; order BSN033; family UBA1163; genus JBBIOI01. The sequence continues at coordinate 23,862 of JBBIOI010000043.1, read as the reverse complement.
TTCTTTTTCAATAATTCATTTACTAACTGAGGGTTGGCTTTCCCTTTTGTCTGTTTCATCACCTCTCCGACCAAAAAACCAAATATCTTTTCTTTCCCTTTCTTATAATCCTCAACCTGTTTGGAGCAGGTCTCAATAACTTTATCTATCACATTTTCAATCTCTCTCGCATCCAGGATTTGAATCCAACCTTTCTCCTTAACAATTTTGTCTGGCATATCACCTGTTCTGTACATCTCTTCGAAAACATCTTTTGCAATCTTACCACTTATTGTTCCATCCTTTATCATCTTGAGCATTCCCGCAAGGTGTTTTGGGGTGACAGGACAATTATCAATCTCCCTCTCATCTCTCTTCAGTTCCCTTAATAGGTCACCCATGATCCAGTTGCTTACCGTCTTAGGTTCAGGAAATAATTTAACACACTCTTCAAAATAGTTGGCCATAGCCTTTGTTGTGGTTAAAATATCTGCATCATATTCAGGAAGCCCATATGAATTGACGAATCTTTCTTTCTTTTTATCAGGAAGTTCGGGAAGACTTTTTCTAATCTCTTCAATCCAACCCTCATCTATTCTTAATGGAACAAGATCAGGATCCGGGAAATATCTATAATCGTGAGCCTCTTCCTTACCTCTCATTGAAACTGTTATCCCCTGATTAACATCCCAGAGTCTTGTCTCCTGTATAACCTCCTCCCCATCCTCTAAAATTGAAATCTGACGTTTAATCTCATATTCAAGCGCCTTCTCAACATGTTTAAAAGAATTCATATTTTTAAGTTCTGTCCTTGTGCCAAATTCCTTTTGACCTTTTGGACGAACTGAAACATTTGCATCACATCGGAAACTCCCCTCTTCCATATTCCCGGTGGATATCTCCAAGTATTGCAGGATTGACCTGAGTTTTCTTAAATATGCCCCAGCCTCTTGAGGCGAGCGGATATCCGGTCCACTCACTATCTCAAGTAAAGGCACCCCCGTTCTATTAAAATCTACATAACTATAGGGTTCTGTTTCAGGAGTCTCCCCATGTTTCAGTTTCCCTGCATCCTCCTCCATATGAATCCTTATAATCCTTATTTGTTTCTTCTCTCCATTCACATTAATTTCAATATATCCATCCACTGCGAGTGGATACTCATACATAGAAATTTGATAACCCTTTGGTAGATCAGGGTAGAAGTAATTCTTTCGAGCAAAAAGACTATAAGGTGCGATCCTACAATTTGTTGCTAACCCAAGCTTTATTGCATATTCTACAGCCTTCCGATTTAAAACAGGTAGAGAACCTGGTTGTCCCGTACATATAGGGCATACCAATGTATTTGGCTCCTCACCAAAGGCAGTAGAGCAGCCACAGAATATCTTTGACTTTGTAAGAAGTTGTGCATGAACCTCCAATCCTATAACAGGTTCGTATTCCAATGGACCTCCTCCTTTAAAATTTATTTTAAATTATAACCATAGTGGTATAATTGTCAAATTTAGTCCTTGAGACCCTTGAAAAAGTCTTTGATAGACTGGGGAGGTAGGGTTCAAAACCCTTCGAATGCGGGCTTTTAATGTTTAAATTGCTAACAATCGCTTAACAGCTGGATTCCCATTTTCACGGGTATGACGCAGGTGATGGTAGAGAATAAATTATGCTTTGGAATAATTATAGCATTGAGATAAGCCAATGCTACATAACTTGTCACGAGAAAAGATATACTTCCAAATTCAAATTAAAGGTTGATTATATTTTTGGAATAATTTAATTTGATATTAAAAAATATTATAAGTTTATGCAAAAGAGAATTAATATCCCCGCATCTTTTATATTTTTAAAGAAGGGAAATCTTTCAATCCTCCTGAGGGAAGACTATAAAGATCTTATTGTTATAAATAGCGAGGAGGATTTAAAAAATCTGATTAAGCAAAAACCCCACAGTCATAATTTTGAAGGCAGAAGGTCTCATCCCTCAATTCTTCTAAATAATAAACAAAGGGTAGTAATTAAAAAGTATTATCACGGAGGATTACTTGGTGGTGTTTTGAGGGATCTTTATGTGTTTGGTTCAAGGTCATTTGAAGAATTGATATTGACCGAAGAGGCACAATCATGCGGTATTCAAACACCCAAGCCTCTTTGTGCTATACACCAATCTATATTTCCCTTTTTTTATAAGGCTTATCTAATTTCATTAGAAGTACCTGGTGCCCAGGACTTAAATAGTCTTTTAAAAGAGATTGGAAGCGATTTTTCATTAAAAAATTTAATCCTAAAGAGGAAAATTATTCGGTCTGTTGCAGAGCTAATAAAAAAATTTCATGACCATGGTTTTTTTCATAGCGATCTCCAGTTAAAAAATATATTGGTTTCTGGAGAGAAGACTTTTATTATAGATTTGGATCGTTCCTATCGTAAAACTGAACTTTCTTTGAATCAAAAGATTAAAAATATTCTTCGATTAAAACGATCGATAGAAAAGTCGAAAAGGGTTGGTTTGCCTGTTACAAGGACCGACCAGATGAGGTTTTTTTTGTTTTATTCTGAAGGAGATATAACTACAAGAGACTCTTTAAAAAAGGCGTTACGCTTTTACAGATTAATATATCCATTACATCGTTTAGGTTGGATTATTAAAAAGTTAGGGACCTAAAGATTCCTTTTTTTAGCAATCTTTCTTAAAAAATCTTTTATTGGGGTGGCAATTGCCTGCTGTTGACCAAAAAAGAAGTGATCTGCCCCACGAATGATAAAAAGATGTTTAGGTTCATTCAGCCTTTCAAATAAACTCTGAAGTTTATTAGATGGACAGTAGGGGTCACCATCACCAGCTATAAATAGTTTCTCTTTTTTACAGTCCTTTAAATATTCGAAATCATCAAACTCTATAGCTGGAGAAATAGCAATCAACCCTCCAATCCTTTCGTCATTTACAGCAACTGGAAAACTTGCTCTAACACCAAACGAATATCCTAAGATTATGAGCAATGGATTAGTATCTTTTAGTTTTAAATGAAAATAATCTATAACTCCCTTAACATCCTCCATCTCCCCTATCCCATCTCCATAAGAACCTTCGCTCTCACCCACTCCCCTGAAATTAAATCTTAGAGTAGAAAATCCCTCCTCCTGAGCCGCCTTAACTGCGACCTCTATGACATGATTATACATATCTCCACCATAAAGGGGATGAGGATGGCAAAAGATTACTCCTCCGATTAAATCTTCTCCTTTTTTAATATATTGTAATGCCTCCAACTTAATTTCACTTAATTTTATAAAAACCTTTTCCTCTATCATACCTTATTTAGGTAAATATTTTTGGTTTCTCTAAATAAATCCTGTCTTTTTCTTGGTCTCTTTTCTTTTAATGATTCTAATTTGGAATCGATCTTCCCTCTTATCCATTCCAAAATACTTCTCAACATTTCCAAGAAACGAACTTCAAAACGGGTTATATCTTCTTTTTCAATCCTTTCATTTATGGATTTCAACCAACTGTCTATTTTGTCCCTCAATTGCTTTAAAAGCGAAATAGTATAGGTATCGCCTTCCTCTTTCTCTTCCTCTTTTTCTTGGACTGGATAAAATCTAAATTCCTGTTCTTGCTTTCTTTCAAATTGATGCTTCGATAAATAATTTGTTAAAAATCCAGAAACGAAAAAAATTATTATAAATAAAATAAGGAATTTTTTCATATTAATGGATATTTAATAAAAAATTTGGCGGGCGATGCGGGATTTGAACCCACGACCTTTGGTTCCGGAGACCAACGCTCTATCCTACTGAGCTAATCGCCCAAACCTAATAATTTATTATCATAACTTCTTTGAAACTGTCAAATATATTATTGAAGTCTTCTGAAAAAGTCTTTTAAAGATTGGGGAAATAGGATCCAAAACCCTTCGAATGCAGACTTTAAATTTGTTTAGTCTCTTTTTTAGTTCTTTATTCCTATTCTATGCTAGACAAAAAAATATTCCCTAATGTGTTCTCATACCTCGAAAATACTTAATATTTGTCAAATGTGTAGACCTGACCTTGCCATTTCCCTACTCACAGATGAGGCCTCTGCCATAACAGGCCAGACCATAGTGGTGAATTGCGGTCACTATATTATGCATTAAATTTAGAATGACCTTAACCGGTAAACTACCGCCTCTCTTTTAAGCTCAAGAAAATCTTGTTGATCCAGGTGCTTTGCAGGAAGACGAAGACTCGGAACCCTTATGGGAAAAACTTGAAAGAATCCTTTCAGGGCTTTTAGCCCCACAATATGGACATCTTAGAGATTCGTTTCCATCTTCAATCCTCTGAATCTTCTCAAAAACCCCACCACATCTTGTGCATTTATATTCATATATCGGCATTTCTTCCTCCTTAAAAAATCAGGCCCAATCAATATATCTTGAAATGGCCTTATGGAAATCCCTTAAAACCTCCCTCTGTTTGCGACCTGATTCCTTTTCGCTCTTCTCCAAACATTCTTCCATATAAGTTTGAACAATAACAGTGCTGACTTTTTTGATAGCGGATGTTACGGCAGCAATCTGGGTGAGTATTTCCGGGCATGATACCCCTTCTTCTACCATCCTTTGAATTCCCCTTATCTGTCCTTCAATCCTCCTAAGCCTCAATAAAATCTCCTTTTTCTGTCTCTCTATTTCCATTCTAAACCCCCTATTTATTATGTCTCCAATATCAGAGAGTTTGCAACCAAGTTTGTCAGAAATTCTACCTTTACTCCGAGATGGTATTTTTCATTAAGAAATCTTAATTGAGTGTGGCAATTTTCACAGCCAGTTGCCACGATGTTTGCTTTTGTCTCCCTGATCTGATTCGCTTTTACCTTGCCGGTCTCTTCCCTGAATTCCTCATTATCCAGAGCCACAAGCCCTCCACCTCCTCCACAACACCAGTTATATTCTCGGTTAGGAACCATCTCGATAAAATTGGAAGTCAGGCTTTTCAAAACATATCTCGGCTCTTCAATGACCCCACCATTTCTGGCAGATTGACAGGGATCGTGATAGGTTATCGATTCTTTGATTCTATCCTTTTCAACCTTGATCCTTCCCTCCCTCAGATATCTTGCTATTACCTCAGCGATATGAGAAACCTCAAATGGTTGCTTTCCAACAAAATACTTCATCACACGAAATGCTGTTCCGCATTCACATATAACTACTTCTTTAACCTTAAGTCTTATTGCCTCATCGATAATTCTTCGGGAAATCAACTCTGTCTTCCTTGGATCGCCCACGAATGCGCCGAAGTTTACTGCCTCAAAGAAGCTTAAAGTCCAGTTCTCATGGGCGGCGTTAAAAATAGAGGCAGTAGGAACAATAGAATGTGCTCCTGCTAATGCAACATAGAGGATATTTGCTCCTTCTACATCTAATGGTATAACCTCCGCAGATTCTCCCTTCCATTTTGCAATAACATCCTTTTCAAGATTCCTGATCCCTTGAATAAAAGATTCTTTGAATAGCTCAAGAGATCTTCCCTTTTCAATAGATGCATCGGCAAGCATTGAAAGCACCTCAGGTTCACTCTCATTACCGATTAAAAGTAACTTGGCAATCGACAAAATCGCCTGAGTATCGATCCCAAAAGGACAATAAATCATACACCTGCGGCATCCCGTGCATGTATAGGCGGCATCGTACAGTTTTTTCATCGTATCATCATTGATCTCTATTGAGCCTCCAAAATAAGGAAATATTTTACTTATCAATTTAAAATATCTCTTATAAATACTTCTTACAACCTCAGCCCGCCAAACAGGGGTATATTCAGTTTTCTTTGAAGAGGCATAGGCAAAACAGGCATCCTTACATATACCACACCTCGTGCAGACATCAAGATAGTATTTCATTGTCCTGTCTAACTTAGATTTAAAAAGATCGAGTAGTTTTTCTTTCTTTTCTTTATCCAAAATGACCACCTCTAAGTCTGAAAATGCTTACTTAACCCTCTTTATCCAGAATGTAATATTTCCCTCTGATTGTTCGGTCTTCAGTATCTCATTTCCACTTGTCCGTGCCCATGCAGGAAAATCTGCAAGGGCTCCAGGGTCTGTTGTAATAGCTTTTAATATCTGACCTATCTGGATCTCCTTGATTCCCTTACTTACTTTGATTACTGGCTGTGGGCAGGGTAAGCCTTTTAGATCCATTATCTTATCTGCTTTTATCTCCTCGCTCATTTTATCCTCCTTAACCAAGATTTTTTTAAAATTTCATCTCCTTTATTAAACCCTTTTTGTCAGGTTTGAGGGGAAGGTTGCAACCATGTGAATAAGCTTGCTAAATGGGAAATATATCAGCAGGATATTTGCCAGTAGAACATGAAGAACAAGGGCCCATTTAGTTTTTGAATTAGAGATGGCCTCTGGAAAATCAGGTCTTAATGATATAAGGCTCTGAAGATAAGCCCTGTATTCAACCGTATGGATATCGCCAAAGAAACGCATATAATTCCCAACCAATACAATCAGGATAAGTAAAATCAGAAGAAAATAATCCTCGGAAACAGATACTTCTCTGTAAGGAAAGGCAAATCTACGGATGAATAAATAGATAAGTGTAAAAGTCAATATAATACCCATCACCCCTCCTCCCCACAAACCGAGTTTATCCATACCTTTTTGGCCAAGTATCAGGATTAAAGGGGTAAATTCCTGAATAAGTCTTAGATGTCCAATAAAGGCTCCTAAAAGCGCAAAATGGAATAGGATGGTAAAGCTCCATATCCACGGATCTGTCTTGATTACCTGAGGAAATAAAAAGGAATCTGTGAGGGTCTTAGACCAGATTCCAAATCTTCCTTTAGGTTTCGGAAAGATCCCTGTTTTGATACGGGTTTTGGATGAAATAAACCAGTAGTAAATCTGATATGACATCCCAAGTATAAAAATTATCACTGTTAGATAGACCATCACTCCTGCAAAAATATATGAAAAAGAATCCATCCTCTTTTACCCTTTTAAATAAATAGCTGAATCCTGCTATTTTTTGCATGCTCCAGAAAGGTTGCTACACCAACATACTCCAGATTTGGGTAGTCAATGAATTCCTCCCTCTTGAATCCCATCAGGCTCATGGACATCTCACATATGAAAATCTTTACTCCTAACTCCGATGCCATCTCTATCATCTGTTCGAGGGAGGCAACATTCTTCTTTTTCATCAGGTACTTCATCATGGAAGTCCCTATTCCAGCCATGTTCATCTTTGATAGCCTCACTTCTTTTACTCCCCTTGGAAGCATAAAATCAAACAACCTCCCCATGAGATCCTTTCCCGAAGCCCTCTTGTTTTGGTTCCTTAATACAGGAGTCCCCCAGAATGTAAAGAACATCACCGCTTCCATACCCATCGCCATAGCACCCGTCGCAATCACAAATGCTGCGAGGACCTTATCTAAATCTCCGCTGAAGACAATGATTGAAATCTTTTCATCCCCTCCGGGTTTAATGTTTTTTATATCTCTTTTCAGTTCTTCTAACTGATTCGAAAGTTCCTCAAGCCTATCAAGTTCCATCTTCTTTTCAAACATATTGACCTCCTTTTATACCATACCCTCCTAATGTATATTAACATTTTAACAACTCCATCTATTTTTGTCAAGGATCAATTCAGAGAGCTCTGAAAAAGTCCTTTAAAGATTGGGGAGGTAAGGTTGCAAACCCTTCCAATGTGGGCAATGAGAAGTTAGGTTGCTTATGAAAAAGGGACAGGTCTACACATTTGACAAAATGTTTAAATTGTAATCTCTGTTTTCTTGAATCGATATGCAGGTTTTGATCTTCATGGCAACAGTAATTATTTAGGGATTATTGATTCTGATGGGAACTTATTCTCTCCTTTCATTTCTTTCAAAAATATATTCTCTTCTAATTTACTCTTTTAGTAGCTATTTATTTTTTCTTTTATGATTTCAAAAATACTATTTAATGGAATCTCTTCCTGCGATTTATTTTTCATATCTCTCAATATTGCACTACCCCTTTTCAATTCATCTTCTCCAAGGATCACAACATATCTTACATTTAATTTATCTGCCCTCCTCATCTGACTCTTAAGGCTCCTACTCTCATAATCCATTTCAGCCCATATACCATTTAAATGGAATTGGTTTATAAGCCTGAACGCCTCCTTCGAAGCATCCTCACCCAGAGAGGCAATAAATAGGACAGGATATTTTAAAAAATCTTCTTCATCCTTTAATAACGATATAAGCCTCTCCATCCCGATAGCAAAACCTATTCCTGGAATATCTATCCCACCAATCTCCTGAAAAAGATTATCATACCTGCCTCCACCTGATACTGCATTCTGAGAACCTAATTGATATGAAATAACCTCAAATGTTGTTCGAGTATAATAGTCGAGCCCCCTTACCATCTTTGGATTAACAGAATATGTGATCCCCACTAAATTGAGATATCTTTTTACATGATCAAAATGTTTCTGACAATCGCTACAGATATATTCACTTACCTTTGGAGCCTCCTCTATTACTTCTTGACATGTTTGAACCTTACAATCAAATATCCTTAAAGGGTTAGTCTTAATTCTTCTTGAGCAATCTTCACATAATTTAAAAGAATCCTTTTCAAGAAATCTCTTTAACTCTTCACGATATTTAGGCCTGCAATCTCTACAACCGAGGCTGTTGATCTGAAGTTCGAGTCTTTCAAGCCCAACTTTTTTAAGGAAGTGCATAAGCATGATGATGACTTCTGCATCAATCATAGGGTCTGAAACCCCAAATACCTCTGCGTCTATCTGATAGAACTGTCTATAGCGTCCCTTCTGTGGTCTTTCGTAACGAAACATAGGGCCGATAAAATAGAGTTTCGAAATAGACTCATTAATATATAATTTGTGCTCAAGGTAGGCCCTTGCTATAGATGCTGTTGCTTCTGGTCTTAAAGTCAAAGAATTTCCACTCTTATCAAGAAAGGTATACATCTCTTTTTCGACAATATCCGTTGCCTCTCCTATACCGCGGGCAAAAAGTTCTGTTTTTTCAAGGATTGGAATCCGGATTTCTTTAAAGCCAAAAGATTCAAATACCTCTCTTGCTATTTGCTCAACAAATTGCCACTTTCCAACCTCACTGGGTAAAATGTCATTAAAACCACGAATAGCTTTGATCTCCATTTCTAAGACTCCAATAAAATTTATTATTCTAAGCAATTAGATCTTTAAAATTTTCCTCTTCACACTCCCCTCTCCAAATTCGTCGGGATACTTAGTGAAAGGTTCAGACAGATATGCTTATTTAACGTTCTTATTAAAAAATAACTTACATTATTATATATGAAAAATCAAAACCAGGCCATAACTAAAAGGAGTTTAATCAAAAACATAAGAGACTAAAGTATTTCTGTTGATTATTCCTGAAATTTAGGATAATAATTTTTAGATTCAAAAGTGGAGGTAAATCATGCAGATAAATCCTCAGATTTTTAGAGAATATGACATCCGTGGAATTGTTGGAAAGGATTTAATACCGGAGATTGTCAAGATATTAGGCAAGGGCTTTGGTACCTATATAAGAAAGGCAGGATATAAATCATTGATCGTAGGAAGGGATGGTCGAATTAGTTCAGAATCATTTAAGGATTCTTTAATTGAAGGCCTTATCTCAACAGGATGTGACGTCATTGATATTGGAATATGTCCAACACCAGTTTACTATTTTTCTATCTTTCACTTTGATAAAGATGGCGGGATGATGGTAACTGGAAGTCATAATCCACCCGAATTCAATGGATTTAAAGTATCTGTTGGGAAAAGTACAATATTTGGTCAAGAGATCCAGAATCTCAGGCGATTAATAGAGAAGGGAGAGTTCGAAAAAGGGGAAGGCAAAATTCAAAAAGAGGAGATAATAAGGCATTATCAAGATTTTATAAAAAAAGATATTAAGCTTGATAAAAAACTGAAGGTTGTCATCGATGCTGGTAACGGAACTGCTGGTGTTGTAGCTGCCCCTCTTCTCAGGGACTTAGGATGTGAAGTGGATGAACTATACTGCAATATTGATGGTAATTTCCCGAATCACTTTCCTGACCCAACCATTCCAGAAAATTTGAGGGATCTTATTGAGAGAGTAAAAAAGATTGGTGCTGATCTGGGAATTGGCTATGATGGAGATGGAGATCGTATAGGTGTTGTAGATGATCAGGGCAATATAATATGGGGTGATCAATTAATGATAATATTTTCAAGAGAGATATTAAAGAATCAGAAAGGGGCAATCTTTATAGCAGAAGTGAAATGCTCTCAAAATCTGTTTGAAGATATTGAGAAACATGGTGGCAGGGCAATTATGTGGAAAACAGGTCATTCATTGATAAAAGAGAAGATTAAAGAAGAGAAGGCTGTTTTAGGGGCTGAGATGAGTGGTCATGTGTTTTTTGCAGATAGATATTTTGGCTATGATGATGCGATTTATTCTTCGTGCCGTCTTGTTGAACTACTTTCTAAGACAGAAAAGAAATTATCTCAATTACTTGAAGATGTTCCAAAAACATTTATAACACCCGAAATACGGATTGACTGCCCTGATGAGATTAAATTTAAGGTTGTTGAGATGGTTAAGGATGAATTAAAGAAGGATTACCCAATTATCGATGTTGATGGAGTTAGGGTCAAGTTTGATGATGGATGGGGACTTGTAAGGGCTTCAAATACCCAACCTGTTTTGGTTTTACGATTTGAGTCTTTAACGGAAAAAAGACTAAAGGAGATTAAGAAATTAATCGAAGATAAAGTCCAATCTGCTATATATTCACTCGGAGGAAATCGCTAAAGACGTTAAATAGGTAAAAACCTAAATCCTAATTTAAGGGAGTTATAAAATTACAATCTATCAATCTATATTTCTTGGAATTGTTCAGGGATTAACAGAATTCTTACCGATCAGTAGTTCTGGTCATCTTGTATTTTTTCAATATGTTTTCGGGTTAAAAAAGGGTTATCTATCATTTGATCTAATGCTCCATTTTGGCACCCTAATGGCTTTAATTTTATACTTTAGAAAAGATTTATGGAAAATCATAAAAGGGATATTATTTGGATTATCAAGACAAAAGGGATACAAATTAGAACTAAAACTGTTTCAATATCTCATCTTCGCAACCATACCAACGGCCCTGATAGGTTTCTTTTTTAGAAACTTTTTTGAATCCCTTTTTTCAAGACCTAAAATTGTTGGTGTTATGCTACTTATAACGGGTTTAATCCTTTACTTAACAAGACTGATAAAAAAAGGAGAAAAAGATTTAAAAAACGTAAACTGGATTGCCCCCCTTTTAATAGGTATATCTCAGGGAATGGCAATTATCCCTGGAATCTCGAGATCTGGGGCAACTATATCAACTGGAATATTTTTAGGTCTAAACCGTGAGTTTTCGGCAAAATTTTCATTCCTTCTTTCCATCCCCGCAATTCTTGGAGCAAACCTTCTGGAGATTGAAAAAGTGAACCAAGGCTTTAATACTTTGATATTAATAATTGGCACCATAGTGGCTTTTATAACAGGAATTTTGGCCCTTAGTTTAATCATGAAATGGGTTAGATCTGGGAAACTCTATTATTTTTCTTATTATTGCTGGTTTGCTGGAATGACGATCATCATTTTTGTAAAATGATAAATCACGATCTATGGAAAAATTGATATACCTTTTTTGCTAATTCCTTATTCATCTTGGGAGCAGAAATCAGGTCTTCTTCGCTTGCCTCCCTTATCTTCTCAATACTTCCAAAAAATTTTAAAAGTGCATTACGTCTTATCTTACCAATCCCAGGGATATCTTCAAGTTCAGATTTTATAGTCTCTTTCTTTCTTATTTTTTTATGGTAGGTTATAGCAAACCTATGTGCCTCGTCTCTTATCCTATCAAGAAATAGTATAATAGGTGAATTCTTTGGAAAATTAAAAGGCTCTTTATAATTGGGATGAAATATCTTTTCGCCACTCTTTTCAATATATCGGTGTCTGTAATTACTAAGTGACCTTTCTTTAGCAAGGCTTATAACATCAACCTCTTTTATATTAAGCTCTTTTAATACTTCACTGGCTACATTTAGCTGTCCTCTTCCACCATCCAATAGTATCAAATCTGGGAGGCTATGTTCTTCTAATGCCCTTTGATAACGACGGAACAAAACTTCATACATCATAGCATAATCATCTGCACCTTCTACTGTCTTTATCTTGAAATGACGATATTTATCCTTTGCTGGTTCTCCATCTTCAAATCTGACCATCGAACCTACTGCAAACCCTCCCTGTAGATTTGATATATCGAAAGCCTCTATCATTCTTGGCACCCTGTTTAAAAATAATTTTTCTCTCAGAAGCTCAAGCAATTGTTCTTTATCTTTCTCATCCGTTACTGAATAAGGAAGATACTTCTCTGCGTTCTCACATGCCATCTCTATAAGCCTTTTTTTATCCCCTTTTAAAGGGACGTATATATGAACCTTCTTTCCACTCAATTCTGTCAGATGATCTTCAAGTAGTCGTTGTTCTGGTATCTCAATTGGAATTAATATATGCTCCGGGATAAACTTTCCTTCTCGATAATATTGATTTATAAAGGAATGTATAACCTCATCATCAGGGAGGCCCGCTGAAGGGATTGAAAATCCTTTTCCACCAAGGATTTTACCTGCCCTTATAAAAAGGCAATAGACTATGATTGTATGATCTCTACTATGGTATCCAATTACGTCTTCATCAACGAAGTCCTGAGAAACAACCTTCTGTTTTTCAATTACCTTCTCTATGTGTTGAATCCTATCGCGAATCTTTGCAGCCAACTCGAAATTCAATTTCTCTGCCTCTTCTTCCATCCTATTCCTTAATCCTTCAAGCAAATCCTTATTCTTCCCTTCGAGAAACATTCTTAACTGATTCACAATATCTCTATATTTGGCTGAGTCTACAAGACCACAACATGGACCAAGGCATCGACCCATCTCATAGTTTATACAGGGCCTTAAACGATTTGAAAATTTCAGATTCCGGCATGTCCTTATGGGGAATATCTTTCTTATCAGCCTCAATGTCTCCTTCAAGGAAGTAGCTGAGGGATATGGACCATAATAGATTGAATCATCTTTTTGAATCCTTCTAACAATACTCAGGGTTGGGAATTCTTCTTCTATCGAAAGTTTAAGACATGGGTAATTCTTATCATCTCTCAATTTCACATTATATTGCGGACGATACTCCTTTATAAGATTGTTCTCCAGAATAAACGCCTCTTTTTCTGTATCTGTGATAATAACCTCAATGTCATTCACCTTCTCTAACATTGTTAGGGTTTTTAAATCTTTTTGTTCAGCACGATGAAAATATGAATTTACACGATTTCTTAGATTACTTGCTTTCCCTATGTAGATAACAACTCCTTTCCTGTCTTTAAAAAGATAAACCCCTGGGCTCTGCGGTAGTTTATTTACCTTTTCTTCAAGGGAGATCATCTTAGCTTTAACTCCATCTCTTGAAGTCTATTTATCCTGTCTCTCAATTCAGCAGCCTTTTCAAACTCCAGGCGGCTTGCAAGTTCTTTCATCTCATTTTTCAGCTTTTGAATTAAATTTGGAATATCTTTAGGAGAAATATATTCTTCTCTCATGTCAGATATCAGAGGCACAGTAAAATAATCTGCTTCATATATAGAAGAGAGTATATTTCTAATAGATTTTTTTACACTCTGTGGAGTAATATTGTGGAGCCTATTATATTCTTCCTGAATCTTTCTTCTTCTATTTGTTTCTGAAATAGCTTTATTCATTGCTTCGGTCATAGAATCTGCATAAAGGATTGCCTTTCCGTTCACATTCCGTGAAGCCCGACCAAAGGTCTGAATCAATGACCTTTCCGATCTTAAAAATCCCTCCTTATCTGCATCGAGTATAGCCACAAGGGATACTTCAGGAAGATCAAGCCCTTCTCTCAGGAGATTAATCCCGATTAATACATCAAACTTACCAAGACGAAGATCCCTCAGTATATCCACACGATCCAATGTATCAATATCCGAATGGAGATACTTTACCCTTACTCCAAGATCAGCATAATATTCAGTTAAATCCTCTGCCATGCGCTTTGTAAGTGTTGTAATGAGGACTCTTTCCTTCTTTTTTACACATTTTCTTATCTCTCCCAAGAGATCGTCTACCTGATTCTTCGCAGGTCTTATTTCTATAACAGGGTCGCTTAGCCCTGTAGGTCTTATAATCTGCTCCACTATCCTACCTTTACTTTTCTCCATTTCATAATCCCCAGGAGTAGCAGATACATATATAACTTGATTAACCCGTTCCTCAAATTCTTCAAATCTAAGTGGTCGATTATCAAGAGCAGATGGAAGGCGAAAGCCATATTCTACCAGTGTCTCCTTTCGTGACCTATCACCTCTATACATTCCAACGAGTTGAGGGATTGTAACATGACTCTCGTCAATAAAGAGTAGATAGTCTTTTGGATAATAATCGATTAGTGTTGGAGGTGGTTCTCCAGGCTTTCTCCCTGTAAGATGTCTTGAATAATTCTCTATCCCTTGGCAATAACCAAGCTCCTGAAGCATCTCAAGATCAAAGTTTGTCCTCTGTTCCAGTCTATGGGCCTCTAAAAATCGATTCTGTGATTTAAACCATTCTACCCTTTCTTTAAGTTCCTCACGAATACTCTGTATAGCCATCCTCATTCTATCTGGAAATGTAACATAATGGCTACCTGGGTATATCGGAACCTTATCCAGTGGATTAATAACCTTTCCCCTTATGGGATCTATTTCAGAAATCGATTCGACCTCGTCTCCAAACAGCTCAATCCTTATTGCCCTTTTTTCCTCATGTGCTGGAAAGACCTCAATTACATCGCCCCTAACCCTGAATGTCCCACGATGGAAATCTATATCGTTTCTCTCATACTGAATCTCTACAAGTTTTGAAAGAATCTCCTCCCTTGATTTTTTCATTCCCTTTTCTAAGTACAAGAGCATTCCATGATATGCCTCAGGAGATCCCAAACCATATATACATGAAACACTTGCTACTATGATCACATCATTTCGCTCGAGTAGGGAACGTGTTGCTGAATGACGCATCTTATCTATCTCTTCATTTATCTGTGTATCTTTTTCAATGTATGTATCCGTAGAAGGAATATATGCCTCAGGTTGGTAGTAGTCATAATAACTCACAAAGAACTCCACAGCATTTTCTGGAAATAGCTCCTTAAATTCTTCATAAAGCTGTGCTGCAAGGGTTTTATTATGTGAAATCACAAGAGTAGGCTTCTGAACCCTCTCTATGACATTAGCCATTGTAAAGGTTTTTCCTGAACCTGTAACACCAAGAAGTACCTGGTGACGTATCCCTTTTAAAACACCCTCTGTAAGGGCATCTATTGCCTTTGGTTGATCACCTTTGGGCTTAAATTCTGAAACCAACTTAAAGCGATTCATATAAACTATTTTAAAATAAAATGAACTTCAATCCTATTGCTTAGAGGCGGCTGTAATGATGCTGTGCAAATGGTAAGAAAAAAAAGATGAACTGGCTAAATATCCCTATCAGGTTGCACTAATCTTTTTTATTCGAACCTTTGTTAAATCTATCTGACCAAGACCATGTTCATATGCATATTTTATAAATTTGATATCTTCTGGCTTAAAAGGTCTTCCTGTCTTTGGTTGTTTGAAAAAGCCTGCTGCATAGGCATCCGCAGCGACTATATCTGTTGAAACAATTACCTCGCTTGGAGATTCTACCTTTCCAGGCCCCTTTGGACCATTGGTTGTCAAAATCCTAATTGCATCCATTACAACAAGATCAGGTTTTCTAAGTGTATTTATATCCGCAATTGACTGATGTAGGTCAATTTTATGAAGCTGTTCCATATCCCAGACAATCCCGATAAGATTCTTCATACCGAGTGTAAGCTCTGTAGCAAAGTGTTGTTTTGGTATTGGGAAATTGATAAACACATCGGCATCAAGCACTTCCTTTAAAACCTCTGCACTTTTAAGCTTCTTGCCTTTTGGAATTTCAACTTTTTTGTAAGAATTTCTCCCATGGCCAGATAGTACCTCAGCACCAGCTTTCTGCCCTGCCTCCTTCAAACCTGTTTTGACGAATGTGAACTGATGGTTATCGCATGTATGATCCCAAACTGCAACCCTGCTTGCCCCTGCCTCAAAACACATCTTAACAAGGGCATACAATAAATCTGGATTATTTGTGCATGCCTGTTCAGGAGATCTCGCCCAGGCAATATTTGCTTTAATAACAACCCTTTGGCCTTTTTTTACGAAGCGACTCATTCCGCCAATAGGATTTATGGCAGCCTGTAATAACTGCGATGGACTTCCATTCTTTGCTATTACAAGGTCAGGCTCCTCTGAGGCATGTGCCAATGTTCCATAAAAGGGTAATTTATTCAGTAAAATGGGCGTTGCGGTCGCTATACCAACCTTCTTTATGAATTCCCTTCTCGAGAAATTTTTATTCGATAGATCCATCAATTTTTCTCCTTGTAAAATTTAATGTGTTAGTATTAACTTAGTAGCCCCTTTGTCTGTACCAAACCAGACACCATCCCTATCTTCTGCTGCACAAAGCACCATATTGCTTAAAAGTCCATCTCCTGTTGTTATTGAATCCCATTTTTTCGATGCTAAATCCATCAGGCTAATACCATTCTCTCTGCATACAAAAAGTTTCCCTTTGATTACTGCCATTGAATTAATCCCACCATTTTTTAATGGATCTGCTGTTTCAATTTTCTTCCAGCGATCTCCTTCAGGTTGATATTCGAAAAGACTGCCATCAATCCCTCCAGCCCAGATCTTCCCCTCTACTATCGCAAGTGATTTTATCTCTATTTCTGATAAACCCTCTTTTGCATAATATCTTTTCCATATCTTTTTTGCCTTATTAAGTCTACTTATACCTCCATTAGTACCTATCCATAATGATTCAGATTGAACCAGAATGGAATTAATAAAATTTCCTGAAAGACCGTCCTGGATTGAATAAAACTGCTTCCAATTTTCTGTCTTCCTATCCAATGCATTCAATCCCTTTTCTGATCCAACCCAAACCGTGTCTCCATCCAGGGCCATTGAAATAATCTTTTTTGCCCTACCATTATTGGTATTGAACACCCTCCATTGTGGATTTCTTTTAGGGTTATAATAGGATATCCCTCCACCCTTAAAACCATAAAAATGTGTCCCAAACCAGACCCGATCAACATCTGGAAGAATCACAGTTACATGATTGTACGGAAGTAGATTCTTCCAGTTAATGCTAACTCCATCATCCACTTGGTCCATCGGCTCCCCTTTGGTAGTATATGCCTTGATGATATTTTTCCCTCTATCATAAAAAGTGGCTCCCCCTGCATATGTTCCAAACCATATCTCATTACCAAGCACTACAATTGCATATACCATGTCACTTGACAAACCTTCTTTTGTTGTAAATTTTTCAAATGTAAGAGGTCTCTTTAAAGGTGATGCATATATTTTTATTGAAAATAAAAAAGATAGAATAAAAAGGAAGGTAAATAGATATCTTATAAATTTCA
Source organism: Deltaproteobacteria bacterium (assembly GCA_037443425.1). Taxonomy (GTDB): domain Bacteria; phylum Desulfobacterota; class BSN033; order BSN033; family UBA1163; genus JBBIOI01. Next base: position 6,246 of record JBBIOI010000043.1, on the reverse strand, counting down.
TATCTACCCCAATCTTAAAAATTTAATTAAATTATGACGAATCATTGGGACTTTTTCAATAGTGAAAAAACTACACATGTATATACTAAACCATAAAACCAATCCGAGATCTCGGCAAGCCACAAGGGCTTGCCCTACGAGGAGTAAAAAGAATCTAAATGTCTCTATCCGAGACCTCTGAAAAACTAATTAAAAATCTTTTCATAGAGGGAAGGTGGGGTGAAAAAGCCTTCAAGCGATACATTTTATAGATTAGCACTATTGATTAATCCCCTTAAAATAATTGGTTTTTTTCTAAAGCGATTGTTAGCAATTTAAACATTAAAAGACCCTACCTCCCCAGTCTATCAAAGACTTTTTCAGGGGTCTCTATCTTTTACCTTGACAACCGAAGAAAGAGTGATTAATTTATTGAAATTGAAAGGGAAAATTATTTGTTTCTGAGTTAAATAAATTCTTAAAAATTTTATAAGTATAAGTAATTTAAGTAGTTTTTACTTAGGGGAGGTGATGAAAAAGGTTTAAACATCATAATAGTATAAATTAAAAAAAAACTGAACCAATCCTATTAAAAATTAAGTTTAAAGAAAGGAGAAGTGGAATATGAAGATAAGACCATTGCAAGACAGAGTTCTTGTAAAAAGAATCGAAGAAGAGGAGAAAACAAAAGGCGGAATAATTATTCCTGATACTGCCAAGGAGAAACCTCAAGAAGGGAGGGTTATCGCAGTCGGAAAGGGAAAGACAACCGAAGATGGAAAGGTAATTCCCCTTGATGTAAAGGTTGGAGACAGGATTCTATTTGGGAAGTATGCTGGAACTGAAGTCAAGATAGATGGGGAAGAACATCTGATAATGCGTGAAGACGATATCTTGGGAATTATTGAATAAAAGATATTGTAATTTAAAATTTTAAAGAATGGAGGTAATTTAAAATGGGAGCAAAGGAACTTAAGTTTGATCAAGAGGCCCGAAATGCAATCTTAAGAGGGGTCAATATCTTAGCTGATGCTGTAAAGGTCACACTGGGCCCAAAGGGAAGAAATGTTATCCTTGAAAAATCCTTCGGTTCTCCAACAGTAACAAAAGATGGAGTTACTGTTGCTAAGGAGATAGAGCTTGAGGATAAATTTGAGAACATGGGTGCCCAGATGGTAAGGGAAGTTGCAAGTAAAACCTCTGATACAGCAGGAGATGGAACAACCACTGCAACTGTATTGGCTCAGGCAATATATCGGGAAGGGTCAAAGGTAGTAGCAGCTGGGGCAAATCCAATGGATGTTAAGCGTGGGATTGATATTGCTGTAGAAGAGGTCATAAAAGAGCTAAAAAAACTTAGCAAACCGACTAAGGATCAAAAAGAGATTTCACAGGTAGGAACAATCTCTGCTAATAATGATGAGACCATTGGTAACATCATTGCTGAGGCAATGAGCAAGGTAGGTAAAGAAGGGGTTATCACAGTAGAAGAGGCAAAGGGCATGGAGACAACCCTTGATGTAGTTGAAGGAATGCAGTTTGACCGTGGATATCTCTCACCGTACTTCGTTACAGACCCTGAAAAGATGGAGGCAGTACTTGAAGATCCCTTCATTCTACTCTATGAAAAGAAAATATCTAACATGAAAGATATGCTTCCGATCTTAGAGCAGATTGCCAAGATGGGTAAACCCCTTCTGGTTATTGCTGAAGATGTAGAGGGTGAGGCCTTGGCAACACTTGTAGTTAATAAACTACGTGGAACACTCAAATGCTGTGCTGTAAAAGCCCCAGGTTTCGGAGATAGAAGAAAGGCAATGCTCGAAGATATTGCTATTCTTACAGGTGGAAGAGTTATATCTGAGGATTTAGGAATCAAACTGGAAAATATAAAACTAAATGATCTTGGAAGGGCAAAAAGGGTTACAGTTGATAAAGATAATACCACCATAGTTGATGGAGCTGGCGATAAAGATGATATTGAAGCAAGGGTTAAGCAGATAAGGGTCCAAATTGAGGAGACTACTTCAGATTATGATCGTGAAAAACTTCAGGAAAGACTTGCAAAGATAATTGGTGGAGTTGCAGTAATTAATGTAGGTGCTGCAACAGAGACTGAAATGAAGGAAAAGAAGGCCCGTGTTGAGGATGCTTTAAATGCAACTCGTGCGGCAGTCGAAGAAGGGATTGTCCCAGGTGGAGGAGTAGCCTATATCCGATGCATTCCTGCACTTGAAAAGTTAAAACTCGATGGAGATAAACAGATTGGGGTAGATATTATTAAAAGGGCGCTTGAAGAACCTATTCGCCAGATTGCAAACAATGCAGGCCATGAAGGATCTGTGGTCGTTGAAAAGGTCAAGAATGAAAAAGGGGCATTCGGTTTCGATGCAGCACGCGAGGAGTATACCGATATGATTAAAGCAGGAATCATTGACCCAACAAAGGTTGTAAGACTTGCCCTACAGAATGCAGCATCTGTGGCCTCACTTATGATTACAACAGAGGCCCTTATAGCAGAGAAGCCTGAAAAGAAACCTGCTTATCCTCCAATGCCACCAGGTGGAGGAATGGGTGATATGTATTAATCAAGGATTAAAAAAGCCCTGGGAGAGATTCCCAGGGCTTTTTTAATTTTTTCCTTATTTCCCTTATATAGTTAGGTTCCGCATTCTTAATGGCCTTTAAAAAAACAATTCGACACCAAAAATTATTAATTGGAACAACTAAATATTTATATTATTTATCATCCTTAGCCCCTCTACGCTTTAGATTATTTTAATTTTTCGTATGACAAGCCATTTTGGTTGGCCGAACCCGTATCAAGGTGTCATTTATTTTACGGTACCATTGATATATACTTAAAAGGGGTTGAATTTATTTTTTAAGAAGATTAATATTCTATTGTGGAAATAAAAGATTTTCCTATAGATTTTAAACATATTGAAAGTTTTTGTAGAGTTGCAGAAAGAAAAAGTTTTTCTAAGGCAGCAGAAGATCTTTTTCTCACCCAGCCAACAGTTAGCGGCCATATTCTAACAATTGAAAGATCACTATCCGTACGACTTTTCGATCGCACTGGAAAGGAAGTGAGATTAACTCAAGCAGGAAGGATTTTTTTCAAATTTGCCCAAAAAATATTGCACTCAAGGAGAGATCTTTTTAACGCATTAATCGAATTTGCTCAAGGTTTGAGAGGTGAATTATCAATAGGTGCAAGCACAATACCTGGAGAATATATTCTACCCAAAATTATTAAAAACTTCAAAACAAACTATCCAAAATTCTTTATATCCCTTAAGATTGGAGACACAAAAGAGGTGTTAAAATTTATATTGGATGGAGAAGTTGAATTTGGTTTAACAGGTGGAAAACTAACCCATAAGGAAATTAGATATGAAAGGTTTGGAGAAGATCAGATAATTGCAATTGCACCCTCCAATTATCCAGTTGCCAAAAAGAAAAGATTATCCTTAGAAAACATCCTTAATGAACCCTGGATTATACGCGAAGAAGGTTCGGGGACACAGATGGCAATTGAGAATATATTGAAAAGAAAAGGAAAAAGCCTTAAAAATTTTAATATAGTCTTGGAGATGGGGAGCACTTCATCAGTTAAAGAAGGGGTAAAGTCAGGTTTAGGTCTGGCATTTATTTCTAAGAAAGCAGTGGAGGAAGAATTAAATTCAGGTCTTGTTGCGAGAATAGAATTAGAAGATATTGAACCAATATTTAGAACAATTTATATAGCAACCTATAAAGGAAGAACATTATCGCCCATAGCATTTAATTTTTTACAATTTCTTAAAAGAAATGTCGAAACAATTTAAATTTAAAAGAGTCAAAAATAATAGATTACTAAAGATGAGCGGGCTATCATTTATGATCCACATAGCCCTGGTGATCTTTTTAAGTATTCGACCATGGCCATCCCTTATAAGAGTCCATTCATTACCATATACAGTAAATTTTGTTCATCTTCCACAACCAGAGCCGGAAAAAATTGTTAGGCCCCCAGAGATAAAAGAAAAATTACAAAAACCCATTATAAAACCAAAAAGGGATGAGATTATAGAAAAGGTTAAAGAATCAAAAAAAGAAAAACCTTCTCTGAAAAATCTGGAGGAGGCATTGGAAGAAATTAGAAGAAAAGCTGCTATCGATGAAATTCAGAAGAAAATAGCCCAACGTGAAAAAATGGAAAAGAAAGAAACACCCAATCCTCAACCTCCCCCTCCTCTACAACCTCCGAAACCTATCACACCTTTACTTTCCAATCCATCAAAATTTGAATCTAAATTCCAAACACCTCCATCACCTAAAAATGAATCTTTATTAAGCGAATATTATAATCTCATTTGGGGAAAAATTAAGGAGGCGTGGACTATCCCAGAAAATCTTCTCAAAGAAACGGTTGACCAGGAGGCAATTATCGTGTTAATAATAGAACGAAATGGGAATATTCAAAAATTCTGGTTTGAGAAAAGGTCTGGAAATCCAGTATATGACCAGACTGCGCTCAGGGCTATAAAGAAGGCAGAACCATTTCCTCCTTTACCAAGTGAATTTGAAGGGAATACGCTTGAGATTGGAATACGATTTTATCCGGAGTAAAAGATGTTAAAAAATATTTTTATTATTTTTATCACATCAATTTTTCTATTAATACCAATTGGCTCGATAAATGCGAGGATCTATATCGATGTAAATGCACCTTCTTTCTCTCCATTTCCCATAATCCTATCGAAATGGAAAAGCGTAGGTAAGACTCCCCAGGCTATTACAGACAAAGTATATGAAATCTTATCCAATGACCTAACTATTTCAGGATTTTTTAAGGTCATAAATTATCAGAGTCTGCCTTCCCATCTTCAGAATAGAGAAGGAATACCAAGCACTTTGTTTTTAAATGAATGGGCAAATTTAGAAGGAGATGCCCTTTTGGCTGGAGAGGCTTTTTTAGATTCAACAAATTTAATTCTAAAATTAAGGTTCCATCTATTTGATCTGGTGGAAAAGAAGCACCTTGTTGGAAAAGAATATGAAGGCCATTTGAAGGCACTTCGTAATATAGTTCACAGGATTTCAGATGAAGTTATTTTACACTTTACAGGTGAGGCCGGGGTGAATAATACAAAAATTGCTTATGTGGTAAGCATGGGAGAGAGTAAAGAAATATTTATAGCAGACTTTGACGGCCAAAATATTAGGCAGATAACACAAAACCAATCTATTAATCTTTCTCCTTCATGGTCTCCCGATGGTAAAAAGATTGCTTTTACATCGTATATTAAAAGAAATCCAGATCTTTATTTGATAGATATTGATGGGAAAAATCTTCAGCGCCTTTCCTTCAGCCCTGGGTTAAATGCATCTCCTTCATGGTCACCCGATGGTAAAAAGATTGCTTTGATGTTAGGTAAAGAAGGAAAATCAGACATCTATATTATTGATGCAGATGGTAGTAATCCCAGAAAACTTACAAAGGGTCATGGAAATGAAGCAACACCAAGATGGTCTCCCGATGGAAAGTGGATTGCATTTGTTTCAGATCGCTCAGGTTCTCCACAAATATATATCATGTCACAAGATGGTTCACAGGTAAGGCGTTTAACCTACGAAGGAAATTACAACACCGATCCTTCTTGGTCACCAAAGGGTGATAGAATTGCCTTCTGTGGCCTGAGTGGAGGACGTTTTGAGATCTTTACTATTGGAGTGGATGGTTCTGGATTGAGAAGATTGACATCAAACTCTGGAAATAATGAAAAGCCATGCTGGTCTCCGGATGGTCGTTATATAGCATTCAGTTCAACTCGAACAGGTGCATCAAAGATTTATATAATGAATGAAAATGGATTTAATCAAAGACCACTTACAAACTCAAAGGGTGGAGAAACAAGCCCTGCTTGGTCAAGAAGGATTGATTAATATATAGGGAGGTGTGTTATGGTTAAAAAGGTTTTAGTCTTAATGACTATTATTATTTCATTTGCACTCATTATTTCAGGTTGTCCAAAAAAGACTGTTGTAAAAGAAGCACCATCTACGAAAGAATCTGAAGAACTTGCCCTTGAAAGAGAAAGAGCAAGAAAACTTGAGGCAGAAAAGGCAGAAAAAGAAAGGGCACTAAAAGAGTTAGAAGAAAAAAGGGCCCAGGCACTAAAAGAACTTGAGGCAGAAAGAGAAAGAGCAAGAAAGATTGAAGCAGAAAGACAAAAGGCCCTTAGTGAAAAAGAGGAAGCTTTAAAAAAAGAGTTCGAGAAG
>JBBIOI010000042.1:0-27210 GCA_037443425.1 Deltaproteobacteria bacterium | reverse complement strand
CCAGAGATTTACACTTCTTCGGCTCACAATGAGGCTCTTTTATGTTAACCTCACTTTTCCTTCCTATTTTTAAGGATTTTTTTAGGAGCTTTTTTCTCTTGACAAAATTTGAAAAAAAATATAAATTGTTTTTAATTTCATAGAATAAAATTTCATCTCATTTTATGAAACTTAATCGATTTGAGGAATATCCCTCATATTCCATCCGATCTATTGAAAGGGCTCTTAAAGTAATAGACTGTTTTACAGGAGAGAAAAATCTCTTTACCATGGGTGAACTTGCCCATTTGACAAACCTCTCTAAGTCAACTGTTTTTCGAATTCTTCAGACCTTGGAAAAACATAGATTTATCTCTTATGATCACGAGACAAATCGTTACTCGCTTGGGATGAAACTCTTCGAACTTGGAGGGATAGTATCTTCATCATTATCTCTTAGGAAAATTGCATCAAGGTTTCTTGATAAACTTGAAGAAAAAATAAGTCACACTATATTGATGGGTATTCTTGAAGATGGTGAGTTGGTTTATATTGATAAAAGAGAGGGGAAAGAGGCTCTAAAACTGACATCAGAAATAGGAAAGAGAAGGCCCCCATATTATGGAATGCTTGGAAAAACCCTTATGGCATATCTTTCTGAAAAGGAGGTGGACGAACTACTTAAAAGATATCCTTTAAAGAAAATTGCTTCAAGGTCTATTACGGATCCAAAAAAATTTAAAAAAAGCTTGAAACAAATTCAAAAAAAAGGCTATACATACGAGTGGAGCGAAGCAGTAGAAGGGGTAATAGGTATTGCTGCTCCGATCAGGGACCATCGGGGAATCGTAGTCTCGGCTATAGGGGTTGCGATTCCAAAATTTAACAAAGAAAAAATAGAAAGAGAAAAATTTATCAAACTTGTTATGGATACTGCGAATGAGATTTCAAGGGCGTTAGGGTTTAAAGGAAGAGATTAATTTAAATAATTTTTAATATTCTAAAAATTTATGGAGGTTTTAGAGGCTATGAGAGAATATTCAGTTGTTGGCAAATCGGTTGAAAGAAAAGACGGAAGGGTTAAGGTAACAGGTAAGGCCAAGTATGCTGCTGATCTTGTTGCACCAGGTATGCTTCATGGAAAGATTCTTCGAAGCCCCCTTGCCCATGCAAAGATCCTTAATATCGATACGAGCAAGGCAAAGGCCCTTCCAGGTGTAATGGCAGTAATTACTGGAAAGGATTTCCCTGGTATTCCATTCGGGACAAGACCAGATACAAGGGATCAACTCCCAATGCCAATTACAAAAGTCCATCACTTTGGAGAAGGCGTCGCAGCTGTTGCTGCAATTGATGAGGATACTGCAGAGGAAGCCTTGGAATTAATAAAGGTTGATTATGAAGAATTGCCACCAGTTTTAACTATTGAAGATGCATTAAAACCTGATGCACCGCTTGTCAATGAATTCTCAAAGAGCAACATCGCATATTCTTCAGATTTCTTATTTGGTGATGTAGAAAAGGGGTTTAAAGAAGCAGATCATATAAGAGAAGAGGTCTTTACCTCACAGAGAGTTACAATTGGCTTCATAGAACCTCATGCAGCCCTGGCTGAGGTGGATTCTTCTGGAAGGATTCTTCTTCAGGCATCAAAGCAGAGTCCTTACATAACATGGCGTCATATGTGTCGGGCCCTTGATATTCCTTTATCTAAGATGAGGATTGTAAATCCGTTTGTTGGAGGTGCATTTTCAGGGAAACATGACCCGTTTGATGTTGATTTTGCTGCTGTTAGACTTGCTCAGATTACAGGTAGACCAGTAAAGATCGTTTTAAATTCTGATGAAGTGCTTGCTGCGTATAGACAGCGAAACGCCATGTGGGCAAAGTTAAAGATGGGTGTAAAGAAGAATGGTGAGATAACAGCCCTCAGGGCTGAGTGCATCCTCGAGGGTGGCCCAATTATTGGCATAGGATCATTTAACATATATTTCTTTGGTGCATTCTTGGCAGTCCCATATAAAGTGCCTGCTATCGAATATCATGGCAAGCTTGTTTACTCCAATCGTGCCCCATGTGGAACTGTAAGAGGACAGGAGATCGTTCTCTCCCAATTCTGTCGTGACTCACTACTTGATATGGTCGCAGAAGATTTAGGTATAGATCCAGTTGAGATAAGACTAATCAATGCGATACCAAGTAACTGGAAGACTGTTAATGGAATTGTTGTAGATGTTTCTGGCCTTGAAGAATGTATTAGAAAGGCAGCCGATGAGATTCGCTGGTACGAAAGTAGAAGATCACGACCAAAAGGAAGAGGAATTGGATTCAGTTGTGCCTCACATCCATCAGGCCCGAGATTGGGCGGTCATTTTGGCTCCTCTGTAATGCTTAAACTTGTTGAAGATGGCAAGGTAATATTAACCCATGGCGGTACTGAGATAGGCCAGGGAGCAAATACAGTATTCTGTCAGATGGCAGCCGAGGTCTTAGGACTTCCATATGAAGACATAATCCCAGGTGTTAGCGACTCTGATACAACAATCTTTGACTCTGGTATGTTTGGCGATAGATGCACCTACTGGACAGGAAATGCAACCATCCGCGCTGCAGAGGATTTAAAAAATCAGTTGGCTGAGATAGCTGCTAAAGAGTTAGGTGTTGATCCAAAGGAGCTCGAGTTTAAAGACAGGCGTATATTTGTCAGGGGAAATCCACAAAAGGGGATTGATTTCCTCCTTGCTGTAAGAAGGGCTTATTATGAAAGAGGAGAACCACTTTATGGAAGGGGCTACTGGGCAGCCACAGACATTGATATTGTAGACTGGAAGACTGGTAAAGGTAACCTTGCCCATGGACTTGATTTTATTGCTACAGCAATAGAGTTAGAGGTCGATCGAGAAACTGGGAAAGTAACATTAATTAAGGGTGTTCATGGTGATGATGCAGGTCAACCCATCAATCCTTTGATGCTTGAGGGTCAGGTCAATGGTGGTAGTGCACATATGGCAGGACATGCACTACTTGAGGAATCACTTTACGATGAAAAAGGAAGGGTTTTAAATTATAGCTGGAGAGATTACAAACAGCCTACAAGCATGGATACGCCTGAATATATTGTCGAGCATGTTCATACACACGACCCCTATGGTCCATTTGGTGCAAAAGGTGCTGGAGAGGCAAGTTCTTGCTCCACCCTTGCTGCCATTGCAAATGGGATCTATGATGCAATTGGTGTAAGGATTAAGGATCTTCCTATTACTCCTGAAAAGATATTGAAGGCATTAAAAGAAAAGGAGGGAAAGTGATGTTTATTAAAAGGCTACCAAAATTTGAGTACCATTATCCCAAGTCTTTTTCAGAACTCTTTTCACTGATGGCAAAATATGGAGATAAGGCAAAACTCCTCGCAGGAGGAACAGACCTTCTCGTTTCAATGAAAAAGAGGGAGATTTCACCTGATCACCTTATCAATCTAAAAGAGATTCCAGAACTAAAAGGGATCTCATTTGATGAAAAGGGAGGCCTTAGGATTGGAGCACTAACTACAATAGACGAGATTGAACAGTCTCACGTTGTCAAAACTAAATATCCAATCCTTTGGGAAGCAGTAAGTGTAATGGGTTCGCCACAAATACGCACCCTTGGTACAATCGGCGGAAATCTTGCAAGCGCAATCCCTTCAGCCGATACAGCTCCACCCCTTATTGCCTATGGGGCTTCGATAACAATAAAGGGTATAAGAGGCGAAAGAAGTCTACCCGTGGAAGAATTCTTTAAAGGACCTGGGGAATCAGACCTTAAGTCTGACGAGGTTTTAAGCGAGATAAGAATTCCAACACCACCCGAAAGAAGCGGCGGTACATATATAAAGATGATGAGAAGAAATGCAATGGATCTTGCAGTGGTTGGCGTGGCCACATTTTTAAAACTTGATCCTAAAAAAAGGATCTGTGAAGAAGCTAAGGTTGTGCTTGGAGCTGTAGCCCCTACACCTATAAGGGCTAAAGAGACAGAAAAATTCTTAACTGGAAAAGAGATTAATGAAGCAATTGCAGATGAGGCTGGAAAGATTGCCTCCAATGAATCAAAACCCATAAGCGATGTCAGGGCTTCAAAAGAATATAGAAAGACGCTTGTCCATATATTAACAAAAAGGGGGTTATTGAAAGCCTATTCCACGATCAGGGAGAGGAGTTAAATATGAAGAGACGTGAAGAAATTAAATTGAAGGTGAATGGATTAGAGTATATTGTAGAGATTGAACCCTGGAGGACATTGGTTGAGGTATTAAGAGATACCCTTGGCCTTACAGGGACAAAAAAGTCATGTAACGAAGGAGAATGTGGTGCCTGTACAGTATTAATGGACGGAAAACCTGTTGCTTCATGCCTTGTCTTGGCAATGGATGCACAGGGAAAAGAGATTACAACGATTGAGGGCCTCTCAGACGGAGATAAACTTCATACTATTCAGGAGGCATTCTTAAAATACGGCGCTATTCAATGTGGATTCTGCACACCGGGAATGGTAATCTCTGCAAAGGCATTGCTTGACAGAAACCCGAAACCCACGGTTACAGAGGTGAGGAAGGCTATTTCAGGGAATCTATGTAGATGTACAGGCTATCAGCATATTGTTGATGCAATCATTGGGGCTTCCAAGATGATGGAGAAAAAATAGAAATTCTTTCTTCATGTTTGAGTTAGTAAAAGATTGAGAGGCCAATTTATGGAAAAGATTGAAGAGAGAAAATACTGGAATCCAATAATAGAAACATTACCAAGAGAAAGACTACGAGAGATTGAGCTTAAGAGATTCAGAGAGGTCCTAAGATGGGCAAAGGCCACATCCCCATTTTATAAGAAAAAACTCCAAGGGATCGAACCAGAGGATATCCGAACATTCGAAGATGTGGCAAAGGTCCCGATAACTGAGAAAGAAGAGTTAAGGGAGGCCCAAGAAGGTAAAGAACCATTTCCATATGGCGACCTTCTCTCAGTTTCTCCTGAAAAATTATCAGTATTTCATCAAACATCTGGAACAACAGGAAAACCAGTCTATTTCCCTGATACCTATGAGAGCTGGCAGTGGGTTGTGGAGGTATGGTGCTATATACTCTACGCTGCTGGTTTTAGACCACATGATAGGGTCTTTCTCCCATTTGGATACAATGTCTATATCGCATTCTGGCAGGGTCACTATGCAGCAGAAAAGCTTGGGTGTGAGGTTGTTCCAGGAGGCGCCTTAGACACAAAAGGAAGAATCCTTAAAATAAAAGAGCTAAAAGCTACAGCACTTATGAATACGCCTACCTATGGACTACATATGGTTGAGGTCGCAAAAGAGATGGGAATCGATCCAAAAAGAGATCTTACTGTAAAAAAGATTATATGTGCAGGAGAGCCTATGCCAGAACCAACCCGACGGCGTCTGGAAGAGGAGTGGGGAGCTGATGTCTATGACCATATCGGAGGAACAGAACCAGGCGGATGGGGTGGGATGTGCTCAGAGAAAAAAGGGATTCATGTCATTGAACCACACTTCCTCTTTGAGATGGTCGACCTTGAAACCATGTCTAAACCTATCCCACCAGGAGAAAAAGGCGTTGCTGTAATTACACCACTCTGTAGGAGATGTATTCCACTTATAAGGTTCAATCTAAAGGATATTATGACTGTTATTGATGAACCCTGTCCATGTGGAAGGACATCGATTCGTGTAAATCAGATTAGTGGCCGAATTGACGACCTTAGAAAGATTCGAGGTGTATTTTTTACACCAAATATGGTCGAAGAGGTTATAAGGGGCCAGTTCCCTGAGGTATCAGAATATGAAATCCTTCTCACAAAAGAAGAGGCCCTACCTGTTCTTACCTTAAGAGTGGAATTTGATCCCTCCATCAGTGAAAGCAAGTATCAAGAAATCAGGGCTCGTATTCGTGAAAGATTAAAGACAAGGACGAATCTCACCTTTGAAATCGAATCTTTAAAACCAGGCAGTTTGCCACGTTATACATTGAAATCCGCAAGATTCAAAGACCTAACTCATTAAAGAAGGAGAACCCATGCAGTATGATCTTAAGGCAATGGATCGAGAGATCAAATCCATAGAAGAAAGTGCCCTAAGGCTTAAGGCATTAGGTCAGGGAATAGAGGCAGTTGAAAGAAACGTAGATGCAATACTCAGTTTTGTTTACTTGCTTAAGAGAAATATATCTGATATCATAGAGTAAATTTAAAAAGGGGGCCCTTATGACAATAAGTGGTGTGAACCCTTTCCCAAAGGAGTTTATAGAGCTTTACTATAAAAGAAAATGGTGGTCAGGCCTCACCCTGGGTGACATGCTTGATAGGACATGCGATATATATCCAAATAAAGAGGCACTGGTTGCAGGAGAGGTAAGGCTTAAATACCGACAATTAAAAGAATGGACCGATCGGGCAGCGATTGCCTTTCTTGAGCTTGGAATAAAAAAGACAGATCGCGTACTTCTTCAACTTCCAAACTGGGCTGAATTTGTATATGCATACTATGGCCTCTATAAAATAGGAGCAATACCTGTAATGTGCATACCTCGTTATTCGCAGAGGGAAATGGAACATTTCTCACAGATAACAGAGGCAAAAGCATGGATTGTGCCGATTCAGTTTGAGAAGGTTGACTATCTCCCAATGATAGAATCTTTAAAAAAGAGTCAATCCAATTTAAAACATATACTTGTTGTTGATTCATATGTGCATGAAAAGAGACCCCTTCCTGAAGGAACTATCTCATTTATTAATCTTCTCAGAGGGATAGATCTAAGTAAATATCCAAAAGATTATCTACTGTCATTCAGGCCTGATCCTGAAGATGTCTGCCATTTTATGCCTACTGGTGGAACCACTGGACTTCCAAAACTCGTCCCAAGAACTCATAACGATTATCTCTGCAATGTTGAGTTTCGTGCAAAGGCATGGGAGAGAAGCACAAAGGATATAACTCTAATAGCAACACCTTTAACACATAATATGGCTATAGAAGTCTCTATGAATCCAACCTTCTTAACAGGAGGAAAGGTAGTCATTATTCCTTCAACAAGACCGAAGGAAATTCTTGAGGCAATAGAGAGGGAACATGTTACCACAATGATCCTCGTCGTTGCACAGCTTCAACAACTTATTGAATATCCAGATTTAGATAAGTATGATCTATCTTCACTTCAGGTTATCTCAGGTGCTGGTTCTCATGTGCCTTCTGAATTGATAAAGAAGATATATGAAAAGATAGGCTGTAAATTCTACAATGTCTTTGGTATGTCTGAAGGTCCATGTACTCAAACGCGTTATGATGATCCTGAAGAGATAGTCCTTCATACGGTTGGCCGTCCAATCTGCCCTTATGATGAATTTAAGGTCATTGACTCAACAGGGAACGAGCTCCCTCCAGGAAAAGACGGAGAGCTTGTGGCAAGGGGACCGTGTATTTTTAGAGGATATTACAAAGCAGAATCTGAAAATAAAGAGGCCTTTACACCTGATGGTTTCTTTAGAACCGGTGATATTGCCAAGTTTGATGAATATGGAAATATCATAATAACGGGTAGAAAGAAGGATATTATCATAAGGGGTGGAGAAAATATTAGTGCACTTGAAGTGGAAGAACTGATAAGCAAATATCCAAAAGTTGAACAGGTATCAGCAGTTGGTATGCCAGATCCTGTCATGGGAGAAAGGGTATGTGCCTTTATAAAGCCAAAGAAAGGTGAGACTGTAACTTTCGAAGAGATCATCTCATTCCTTAAAGAAAGAAAGACATCGGTCCTATATCTTCCTGAAAGAATAGAGGTTATAGATGAGATGCCACTTACAAATGTCGGGAAGGTAGATAAAAAACAATTAAAGGAGGTGATAAAAGAGAAGCTTAAAAAGGAGGGAGGAGGGAAAGATTTAAGTGTTAAGTGTTAAGTGTTTAGTGTTTAGTGTTAGAAGAGAGGGAAACTTAAAATTTTAAATAGGAGGTGAACTGGTTATGGGACATAAAAGATTCTTTTATATTTTTATCTTGGCTTTTATACTAATTCCATCTTTTGTTTTTGGTGCAATAGAGTTAAAGTTCAGTAACTTCTTCCCAATCCCATCAGCTCAATCAAAGATCGGCGAAGAGTTTATTAAAGATCTTGAGGCAAGGACTAAAGGACAGGTAAAGATTCGTTACTTTCCTGCTGGCACTCTCCTTACCGCCCCAAAGATGTATGATGGAGTTGTTGAAGGAATCTCTGACATCGGTTTTTCAAATATAGGTTATACATTTGGCCGTTTTAAAGTAACTGAAGTTCTTGACCTACCAGTGGGTTTTCCGAATGCCTGGGTTGCAAATCACGTTGCAAATGATTTCTTCAGGCAATTTAAACCAAAGGAATGGGATAAGGTCCACATGCTTTCAATGCATGCAAGCCCTGTGAATGTTGTCCTTTCAGCCACAAAACCTGTAAATAAGATGGAAGACCTTAAAGGAATGACACTAAGGGGCCTTGGATATATTGCTGAAGTGGTAAGTGCCCTTGGTGGAACTCCAAGATCAATACCAATGCCAGAGGCTTATGAGGCAATTGGAAAAAGGGTGATTGATGGACTAATGATTCCTATGGAAACACTCAGGGCATTTAGGCTTGCAGAGGTTACAAAGTATGCAACAGAGTGCTGGCCCATTGGTCAGGTTTATACCTTCTATCTCATAATGAATAAAGATTCATGGAATAAGCTACCACCAGATATCCAAAAAGTATTCAATGAATACCCATTCGAAGAAAAGTTTGCAAAAATGTGGAACTATATAGATATAGATGGTAAAAAATACGGAATGGAGAAGGGATTAAAATTTATTGAACTCTCTCGTGAAGAGATTAAAAAATGGAAGAATGCTGTTGAACCTGTACTTGATAAATATGTAAAAACAATGGTCTCTCAAGGATTTCAGGAAAAGGAAGTAAGGGAATGGATAAACTTCATCCGCTTCAGGATTGAGTATTGGACAAAGAAACAGAAAGAGCTTGGAATAAAATCCTCTACGGGTCCTGATGAATTAAGGGTAAAATTCTGATTTCTAAAAAGGGCATCTCCTCTAAAAAGGGATGCCCTTTTTATATTGATTCTAATAATTCACCCCCTCCCCTTTTAAGGGTAAAAGGGGAATTATTTGTATTGGTGAGAAAATAAGATGGAAAGATTTCCAAGATGGGTGAACATTTTGGATAACTTTACAACAAAATTAAGTATTTATCTTGAATGGCTCGGAGTAATTGGAATACTTTTAATGTTTTTTGTAAATTTTATAGATGTTGTTGGAGCAAAACTTTTTCTCTGGCCTCTTCCAGGCGCAACTGAAATTATAGGATTTTCTCAAATTGTAGCTATTGCACCAGCTATTGCCTTCACTCTTATTGTTGGTCGCCATATAAGGGTAGAATTTATAATAATGAGGCTACCAAAAAGGATAAGGGCAACAATCTCTGCTATAAGTTCGTTACTATCTTTTTCAATATTTGTACTTCTCCTATGGCAGAGTATCCTCTATGGTGACTCTCTAAAAAAATCAGGAGAAATAGGATCCACATCACATATCCCATTTTATCCATTTGCATATCTGATTGCGTTTGCCTCAATCCCTGTCTGTCTTGCCTTTCTTGTTGAAACCATAAAATCATTATTAGAGGTCAAAGAAGATGGATCCGGTTAATGTGGGAATTATCGGTATCATACTTCTTATCTTTCTCTTCCTTCTTCGAGTCCCTGTTGCATTTGCAATGGCTATTGTAGGATTCTTAGGATTCTCTTATCTCTCATCCTTCAAGGCTGGGCTCAAATTATTGGCCCGGGATATATTTGAACAGTTCTCCTCTTTTCCCCTTAGTGCTATACCAATGTTTATCCTGATGGGTTCCTTTGCCTTTGCCTCAGGCATCGGTAAAAGGCTATATGATGCTGCCCATACAATATTGGGAAGTCTCAAGGGAGGCTTAACCATGGCCACAGTTGTTGCATGTGGGTTCTTTGCTGCAATCTGTGGCTCTACAGCAGCAACTGCTGCAACAATCGGTAAAATTGCACTTCCAGAGATGAAGAGATTCAATTATGATGACACCTTAGCAACAGGATGTATGGCAAGCGCTGGAACACTTGGTATCCTTATCCCCCCAAGTACAATATTTCTTGTTTATGGAATAATGACAGAACAATCAATAGGTAAACTATTTGTTGCGGGTATCATTCCAGGAATAATCCTTACAATCCTTTTTATCCTTGTAGTCTGGATAATATGTTTTAAAAATCCTAAGGCCGGTCCACCTGGTCCTTCAACTTCTATAAAGGAAAAGCTCTACTCCCTTGGCGGCATTATTGAGGCGCTCTTCCTCTTTGGATTGGTTATAGGAGGTTTATTCTTTGGTTGGTTTACCCCAACACAGGCAGGAGGAATTGGGGCAGGAGGAGCCCTTTTAATAGGTTTAGTCAGAAGACAATTAAAATGGCATATATTCATAGAATCAACAAAGGATGGCCTAAGGACATCATGCATGGTTTTGTGCGTAATTGCATGTGCAACTGTGTTCGGACACTTTATGGCTGTCTCCACGATTCCATTCGTACTGGCTGATTGGGTTGGAAATCTTCCCCTTCACCCAATTGCAATAATGGGTGTCATTGTTTTTATCTACCTCATAGGTGGTTGTTTTATGGATTCAATGGCACTTGTGGTCTTAACCGTGCCCGTTATATATCCCGTTGTTGTCAGACTTGGATTTGACCCAATCTGGTTTGGAGTTATAGTCGTCCTTGTAAGTGAAATGGGGGTAATTACCCCACCAGTGGGCGTAAATGTCTATGTATTAAAAGGAATTGCTCCAGATATACCCCTTGAAACAATCTTTAAAGGTATATTTCCATTTTTAATTGCAATAATAATCAATACATTAATATTGATGGTTTTCCCGAGGCTTGCCCTGATTCTTCCTGGACTTTCTAAGTAGGAGGGATTTTTTAATATTTTCAATATGTTATAGATAAATAACATAGGGGGATTGACAAAAAAAGAAATATTTGATAATTATGTGAAAAATTTAATTTGAATTTAAAGGAGGAGCATATGGCTTTTACAATGTTTGGTCGTACAATACGAAAAGTGGGTGTTATAGGATCGGGCAATATAGGTCCTGATATTGCCCTACATTTCAGTCAAAACCTTTTTAATTATAATGTACCTGTTGTTATTGTTGACATTCTCCAGTCAGCCTTGGACTCTGGAGCAAAAAAGGCTGAATCAAAGATGGCAAAGGCAGTTGAAAAGAATATATTTAAGAAGGAAGACTCTGATGCAATACTTAAAAATATGATATTCACGACGGATTATGGTAAATTAAGTGATGCTGACCTCATTATTGAAGCTGCATTTGAAAGGCTTGATGTTAAGCATAAGATCTTTCAGCAATGTGAGGAAGTATGTCCAAAAACATCCATCCTTGCATCAAACTCTTCGCATATGACACCCGAAGAAATTTTTCAGAATGTAAGAGACAAATCTCGAACCCTTGTAATCCACTACTTCTTCCCTGCAGAGAGAAATATCCTGATTGAACTTGTCTCTTCTAAGGATACTGATCCAGGCCTTGTTGAATATCTTGAAAAATTTTATGAGTTTATAGGTAAGGCACCAATAAAGGTAAAGAGTAGATTTGGCTTTGCAATAAATCCATTTTTTGAAGGAATATTTTTGGCTTCGGTTCTTTTAGCTGAGAAGGGTATTGGGACTGTTAAACAGATCGATGCAATCGTTCAAAAGGCGCTTGGAATGGGAGTAGGCCCATTTACAGCCCATAATCTAACAGGTGGAAATCCTTTAACACAACATGGTTTAAAGAATTATAACTCTATTATCATGCCGTGGTTTCGTTCTCCAAAGCTACTTGATGAAATGGTGGAGTCTAAAAAATCATGGGATACACCCGCAAAGGGTGAAAAGGTTGAATATAGCCAGGAACTCTATGATAAGGTATCAAACAATGTCATGGCTGCATTTTTTGGTATAGCCTGTGAAATTGTGGATAGTGGAATATCAAATATCGGGGATGTTGATATGGGGGTTGAGGTTGGTCTTGTAATGGCCCCTCCTTTCAGGATGATGAACAATATTGGTATTCAGAGGGCTTATGAACTCATTGAAAATTACAGTCGTGAAAATCCTGGATTTAAAATCACAGATCTTCTAAAGAAACAGGCTGAATCTGGCAAACCATGGAAAATCCCTGTAGTCTTCAGAGAAGACAAAGGAGATATAGCGATCGTAAAAATCCGTAGACCCACGGTTCTAAATGCCCTTAATAAAGATGTGCTTTCACAATTATATGAAACCTTTTCTGATATAAAGAATGATCCTAAAATCAAAGGGGCTATATTAACTGGATTTGGGACAAGGGCATTCGTATCAGGTGCAGACATAAATATGCTTGCAGCCCTTAAAACACCTGAAGAGGCAGAGGCTGGGTGCTTAAGGGATCAACAGACTGCCCTTTTAATTGAGAATTTAGGAAAACCTGTTGTATGTGCAATGAATGGTTTAGCCTTTGGCGGTGGAAATGAAATAGCAATGGCCTGCACTGCAAGAATTGCACGAAAAGGACTCAAGGTGTTTATCGCCCAACCTGAACCAAGGCTTGGTATCATCCCTGGCCTTGGTGGAACTCAGAGACTTCCAAGACTTATTGGGATTGAAAATGCATGGAAAATTTTAAGGACAGCAAATCCTATCTCGTCAGCAGAAGCAAAACAGCTCGGTCTAATTCAAGATGAGGTTGAAGGAGATCTGATTGAGGCTGCAATTGATCTGGTAAGAAAAATAATTTCTGGTGAAGTTAAGATTAAACCCATTGAAAAAGGGCCGATTCCAGTTCCTGAAAAACTTCCTGAGGTAGATATTGGTCATCTCAGTAGAAAGATAGATTCACTCCTTCAGAAGGCCATACTTGAAGGGGCAAAGATGAACCTTGAAGATGGTTTAAAATTTGAGGCAAAGACATTTGGTGAATGTTTATTAACCCAGGACATGAGAATTGGGATGGAGAATTTCATTAAAAATGGACCAAGGGTAAATGCCCAATTTGTACATGCATAATAAATCAAAAAAGTATGAATGGGGGATTAAACTATGAATATTAAGGATAAGCTTTTGGAAATTGTTGGATCTGATTACTTCTTTGATGATTTAGAAACACTAAAAAAATATTCAAAAGACTTTAGCTTAGTTCCTTCAGGAATGCCAAACTATGTCGTAAAACCAAAAGATGCTCAGGAGGTCTCAAAGATTATTAAATTAGCAAATGATCAAGCCATACCTGTTATCCCTGTAAGTTCACATGTCCATTTCAATGGAGCAACCATTCCAAAGCAAGGTGGCATTGTTGTTGATCTTACACGAATGGACAAAGTCCTTGATATTGACGGAGACAACAGAAGGGTGAGGATTGAGGCGGGTGTTACATGGAAAAAATTGACTGAAGAGCTGGCAAAAAAGGGATTCAGAATGATAATGCCACTTCTTCCCCATCCTAAACGTTCTGTTGTAACCGATTATCTCGAGAGAGAAGTACCAACAAACACGGTTTATGATTATGGAGAACCCCTTCAGAGCATGGAGGTAGTTTGGCCAACAGGAGAGATATTCAGGACAGGCTCTGCAAGTGTGAATGGTTATCCAGATTCCATATCAAGGGGAGCAAACCCATCAGGTCCTGGTATCGACTTCTACAGATTTATACAGGGTGCTCAGGGAACAATGGGGGTTGTTACGTGGGCTAATCTCAAGATTGAATCGATTCCAAGAAAGGATAAGGTATTTTTTGCACCGGTTTATGACCTTCCCTACTGTATAGAATTTCTTTATAGGGTTTTACCAAGGCGAATCGGACAGGAATGTGTCCTGCTCAATAATGTTAGTTTTGCTACAATCGTTGCTGAAGACTTTAAAAAGGAGTTTGAGAAATATCGAGATCAACTTCCACCTTGGACACTCATAATGATCATAAGTGGTCTTTTAAGAAGACCTGATGAAAAGATAGCATATGAAGAGAAGGCACTAAATGAGATCATAAAAAACGAGTTTAAGGATATCTCTCTTGTAGATAATCTACCGGGTTTCCCAGGGATCGGGAAAAAGGTTTTATCACTTCTAAGAAAGCCATGGCCGGATGATGAAACTTACTGGAAGAATCGCTGGAAGGGTTGTTGCCAGAGTCTATTCTTCATTACACGTCCGGTGCTTGCACCAATGTTTATAAAAGATGTTGAAGAGGTCTCCTCAAGGTTCGATTATTCGATAAAGGATATTGGAATCTATTTTCAACCTATTGAACATAATCGTGCCTGCCATTTAGAGTTTCATTTCTTTTACGACCCGAATAACAGTTCTGAAGTTAATAAAATTAAAAATCTATACAATGAGGCAGCAAGGGTTTTGCTAAATCATGGCGCCTTTTTTACAAGGCCTTATGGAGATTTAGCCAAACTCGTTTACGAAAGGGCTGCAAATTATACCATAACCCTTAAAAGGGTGAAGAAGATCTTTGATCCTAATAATATCATGAATCCTGGAAATCTCTGTTTTTAAGGAGGATAAGATGCCCAAAAAACCATTAAGCCTTGATGTTACAGTTTTAGATAATTTTGTCTATGATATGAGTCGTTGCATAAAGTGTAAGGGATGTTACTGGGTTGAGCATACCTATATGCCAGGTATAAAATTTACAACCCGTTGTCCAAGTAATACCTGGAATCCATTTGATTCCTATGGTGCATTTGGAAAGATGAGGATTGGTTATGCCTTGGCAGAAGGAAGGCTTAGCTGGAATCCGAAACTTTTAGAGATTATTTATGCAGATCCACTCTGCGGGGCGTGTGATGTCGGGTGTAAGAGAAATCTCGATTTAGAGATAGGTCTTACACTCGAAGCCTTAAGGATTAAGGCCGTAAAAGATGGAGCAGGTCCTATGCCTGCCCATAAAAAATTGGCAGAAAACATCTCAAAGACCCACAACCATTTTGGCACTGCTCATGAGAATAGGACAAAGTGGTTAACTAAAGACATAAAGCCTTCTAAAAAGGCGGACATCCTTTACTTTGTTGGATGTTCCTCATCCTACGTTAATCCAGAAATTGCCAGGGCAACGGCAAAGATTATTAACTCCTCAGGTAATGATTTTATGCTTATGGCAGATGAGTGGTGTTGTGGTAATGTTCTTTATTCAGTTGGAATGATTGATGAAGCAAAAGAACTTGCCAGAAGGAATATAGATGCAGTAAGAGAGTCAGGGGCAAAGATACTGATTACAAGCTGTGCAGAATGCTATCGTATGTGGAAGGCCGATTATCCAAAGATATTAAATATCGCAACCTCTGAGCTTGGATTTAAAGTGATGCATCTTCTTGAATTTGCAAGTGATGCGATAAGCAGTGGTCAAATAAAGCTCAAAAAACCAGTTGAATTAAGAATCACATATCACGATTCATGTGGTATAAGTAGACTTTGTGATGCCTGGACTCCTTGGAAAGGAGAACGGGGATGGATGGGAACTGTAAGTCCTCCTCTTAAAAGACGAAGGGGTAGAGAGGGGCTTTACAGTCAACCAAGAAATATCATCAAATCCATTCCAGGTATTGATTTCGTTGAAATGCCTCGAATCAGGGAAAATGCATTCTGCTGTGGAGCGGGAAGAGGAACAAAAGAGGCCTTTCCAGAGCTTGCCTCGTTCTCAGCTAAACACAGACTCGAAGAGGTTAGAGAGGTTGGAGCAGAGCTTTTGGTCTCTGCTTGTCCATGGTGTAAAAATAATTTCACACAGGCAATAAGGGAAGAAGGACATAAGATAAAGGTAATGGATATATCTGAACTTATTCTTACTTCAATGGAAGTATAAGGAGGTAAGGCATGGCTATTGTTAAAGAAGCATATAAAGCTTTAGAATCAATTGTTGGAACTGAGTATATCTCTGACGATCCAGTAATATGCGAGGGTTATAGATCTGGTCCTGGAGGGTATGAGGCAGGTTGTGGCTATGAACGTGTAATGACAAAGATACCTGGTGCAGTCATACTTCCACGAACAACAGAAGAGGTTCAAAAGATTGTTAAGGTATGTAACCGCTACAAAGTCCCTTATGTCCCATATAGCACAGGATTCTATGGACCTCGTTCTCATTGCCATGTGGAAAATGAACTTCTGATCGATCTTAAAAGGATGAACCATTTTGAGATTGATGAAAAACACCTATATGCAGTTGTTGGGCCTGGGGTTATCTACTCACCACTACAAGAAGAGGCCATGAAGAGAGGGGCATATGTAGTAATTGGAGGAGGTGGTGCCCAGGCATCTGTTATAGCAAATCTCATTGGAGATGGTTGGTCACCCTTGAGCCATAGAATCGGTCTTCCCCACAGAAGGATCTTGGGAACTGAACTTGTGCTACCCGATGGAGAGCTTGTAAAGATGGGATCCTTAGCAATCGGAGATGATCCTTTCTGGGGTGATGGAATCGGACCTGATTTAAGAGGTCTATTAAGGGGTTATACTGGACTAAGGGGATGTCTTGGTATAGTAACAAAGATGGCTGTAAAACTCCTCCCATTTCAGCCCGAAAGACTTATACCAACAGGTATCTCACCCAATACTGCACTTCAACTCCCTGAGAAAAGGGTTAAATGGATCAATTTTCAGCTACCGAGTAAAGAGGCACAAATAAAAGCGATGTTTGAGATTGGAAAGGCAGAGATAGCAGGTGCAGTTACAAAAGTCCCCCTTTTCTGGCGCGCAATTGCAAAGGCAGAATGTAAAGAAGAGTTTTGGGAATTATGGGGAAAAGAAAGCGAAGAGACAATAAAAAATTTCTTTATCGTTCGAGTGCTGCTTATAGGATATACATCAGAGGAACAGATGCAATATGATGAAAATGTTTTAAACGACATTATGAAGGAACTTGGTGGTGTACAAAGACCCACAAAACCAACGGATGAATCTTGGATAAAGAATGCAGACTCCGCAGGTATGTGGTTGATGTGCGGTTCTTATGTCTCAGTTGACTATGTTATTGAAACCCTTTCCCAGGCAGTTGTTCATGGAGAATATTATGCCGAACTCAAGAAGAAGTATACACCACCACTTATGCCTGACTATGGAGATCCTGGATGGTTCCAGAGCTTTGAACTTGGACATCAGGGCTATTCAGAGTTTCTCATTTACTGGGATCAGGATGAAGACACAACAGGAGTCGACCACTTCTATGTAGAAACCTCAAAGATGAATATAAGACACCGCTTCTATACGTCTCTACTTGGACCTCATCAACCCCTTTATCTAACAGGTCCAAAATACGGACCTGATTACCATAAATGGTTGCTTAGGATAAAGAATGAGTTCGATCCCTTATGGGTCTGCCACCCACCTGTGCCACTTGCCCATGATATATTCGTAGAAAAGGCTGAATGGATGAAACCCTTAAAGGACTGGGAAAGCCCTGAGATCAAGATTCCTCCAGAAATCTAATTTATCAAAATATAATCAAGAGATCCCTCTCCCTCTCTGAATCAGGGGGAGAGGGATCAGTTTTTAAACTAATGGAAACAAAAAGAGTCATCTGTATCCAATGTCATAATGCATGTCGTTTATTAGCAAAGGTTAAGGATAATAGACTGCTCGCTGTTGAGCCTGATTTAGAATTCCATGGCTCAAAGAAATCCCCTCCCATTTCAAAGGGATGTCCAAGACGAAGGGCTGTTGTGGAATATTTTTATCATCCCCTTCGCTTAAACTATCCTTTAAAGAGGGTAGGTGCTCGTGGTGAGGATCGCTGGCAAAAAATCTTATGGGAAGATGCATTTTCAGAGATAGCAGATAAAATGAAGACCTTGATAGATAAGTATGGACCAGAAACCATTGCTACAACAAGCGGTACCGGAAGGACCCATGACGAGGTAAGACTGAGATTCTTTAATATCCTTGGATCCCCAAACCATATAGGTCCATCAGAAATCTGTTATGGTCCGATGTGTGCAATGGGATATACACTCTTTGGATGGCGACTATTTCCAGTGGTCAGGTCAAATACTCGATGTGTTATCCTCTGGGGTGGAGGTGGACCAAGGTACTGGGATAACTTCTGGAAGGCTGCTATCAAGGCACGAAAAGACTTTGGAACAAAGATCATAGTGATTGATCCAAGAAAGGTCGATAGTGTCAAACACTCAGATCTCTGGCTTCAAATAAGACCTGGGACAGACTGCGCACTCGCCCTCGGGATGATAAATTACATAATTGAGGAAGGCCTTTATGATAAGGAATTCGTTGAAAAATGGTGTTATGGATTTGATCAACTAAGATTAAGGGTTAAAGAATATTCTATCCCAAGGGTTTCTGAGATCACATGGATTCCAGAAGAGAAGATTAGACAGGCAGCCTACTGGTATGCAACTTTAAAACCTGGTGCAATCAATCATGGAATGGGAATAGAGCATCTTGCAAACTCCATCGAAGCACTTCATGCACATTATATTCTACCTGCCATTACAGGAAATATAGATATAAAGGGAGGAGATATATTCCCAGCGCCATATCCAGGTATCATCCATGATCAGGAAATAGCAGCACGCTATAGATTACCAATAGAGCAGATAAATAAAACCATCGGGATTGAAAGATTCAGGTTTCTATCTCGTATAGGGTTTGATAAAATACAATCTAATGTTGAAAGAATCTGGGGAAACGAGGCAAACAACAGAAGTCCTTTTGAATGTTATGCCCATGCCCCAACAGTTTACCGTGCAATATTGACAGGAAAACCCTACCCTGTTAGATGTGTGATCACACTTGCGAGTAATCCAATGGTAACACAGGCAAACACAAGACTTGTCTATGAGGCACTTAAGAGCCTTGATCTCTATGTGGTTGTAGATTTCTTTATGACCCCAAGTGGACAGCTGGCAGATTATGTATTGCCATCTACCACATACCTTGAAAGACCTTGGCTATGGACATACTCAGGAATGATGGGAAGTGAAAGGGCAATGCCAAAGACGATAGAAGGCTTATATGATCGCCGAGATGACTATGATATATGGAGGGCACTGGCATTAAGACTTGGACAAAATGAAGACTGGCCATGGGAGTCACTTGAGGATGTTTATGATTACCGTTTAAAGCCTATCGGAATCAGCTTTAAAGAATTTATGGCAAAGGGTGGCTATCTTCCTGCACCAAAAGAGTATCAGAGTTATGAAAAAAGAGGTTTTGCAACACCCACAGGAAAGATTGAACTATATTCAACAATCCTTGAAAGCCTTGGCTACGACCCTCTTCCTAAATTCTATGAACCACCAGAAAGCCCTTACAGTAGGCCTGATTTGGCAAAAGAATTTCCTTTTATCCTGATTACAGGGGGAAGATTCCAACCATTCTACCACTCAGAACATCGTCAGGTTAAATCATTAAGAAGGATGCATCCTGAACCAATAGTACAGATAAATAAGGAGACAGCTGAAAGTCTTGGCATAAGTGATGGAGATTGGGTCTGGATTGAGTCACCTCGAGGCAGGATAAAACAGAAATGTAGAATCTTTAATGGAATTCATCCAAAGGTAATCCATGTTCAACATGGCTGGTGGTATCCTGAGGAGGAAGGTAAAGAACCCTCTCTTCATGGGGTATGGAAATCAAATTGTAATGTTTTGATAGATGATGACCCTCAGATCTGTAATGAGATAAGTGGTGGTTGGCCCTTAAGGGGCCTTCTATGCAAGGTTTACAAAGCAAGTGGCTTTGAAGATTAGTCCTCTTCTATCAAAATCCTCTTTTCCATCCCAAAACGAAACGGAGGACTTACAGCAAGGATGAGGATTCCTCCAAGCACACAGAAGATCGCTCCCAGATAAAGACCCCACGAAAAAGATGCACTAAAATCTTTTATCCAGCCTGTCACCCATGGGGCAACGATTGAACCTAAAAAATGGATTGTATTTGTAAATCCATATGCGGTACCAAGGATTTCGTAAGGAACGATATCAGGAAGCAGTGCATAAAAGGCTGCCCAATGTCCCCATATGAAAAAACCGGCCATAAAATAGAAAAAGATGAATACATAGAGGTTTATCTTTGTTTCAAGACCATATCCTAATAAGGACATAAACAGGGCTATGAGAAAAAATTCTATGGCAATAAGACCTTTTCTACCCTTCCCTTTCTTAATCAATCTATCGCTTATTAAACCCGTAATAGAAAGCCCTGGGATTGCTGAAAGTCCAAGCAAACTGGAATAAAAAGAGGACTGTGCCAGGGTCTTTACACCCATCTCTTTAAATATTGCAGGGGCCCATGTCCCGATTACCCATAACGCATAGATACCTGAAATCCCTCCAATGTAAAGTAGCCATAGGTCCCTATTTTTAAATATTAGAGAATATGAAACAGAATTTCCCTTCTTTATCTCCCCCTTTTTTGGTTCTTTAATCAATAAAAAGATTAGGAGAGAAGCTAAAAAGGAAGGTATTGAGTATAAGATAAAAACTGCCCTCCATCCAAAAATATCAGAGATCCAGCCAGCCAGTAAAATGCCAATGAACATACCAATCCCCAATCCTATAAACGAAATCCCCTGACCAAATCCTCTTTTCCGCTCAGGTGTATACGCAGAGATGATTGGACGATCATTACTGAAATAAGCACCTTCCCCAATACCTGTTAAAAAACGAAAAATGAATATGGAAAAGAATGAATTGGCCAGACCTGTTAGAAGTGACATCAAACCCCACCAGCTTGTGCAGATCACCAGAACAAATCTTCTTCCAAGCCTGTCTCCAATATGACCTGCTGGCAGTTGCATTAAAGTATAAGCGTAAAAGAATGCTGTAGCTAAAATCCCTGCTTGTGCATAGGTAAGCTTAAATTCCTGAATAATAGGGATGAGAAGTGGAGAAAGACTTGAACGAACCATATAATTCGTTATCCAACCAAAGATCAATATAAGCCATACGGTATGGTATTTCTCCCACTTCATGGATTAGCCTTTATAAAGTCATTTATCTCCTGAACGGTCTTTTGAATCTCGGCAATTATCTTTTTCGTCTTCTGGTCATTAATATTTGATGTAAAACCAACCACCCAGATGGCAGCAGGGGGCATAGAGCACGTTTTTATAGGTGATGCCACTGCCTTCACTCCTGCAAGATATTCCTCATCATCAATAGCATAGCCCTGTTTCTTCACCTCTTTTATAACTTTTATAAATTCCTCCGGATCTGTAATAGATTTTGATGTATATTTTATTAGTCCAAGCCTCTGGATTGTCTCCCTTGCCTTCTTTTCTTCAAATTGACTTAGAAAAACCTTTCCAGTTGCACCTGCCAAAAGGGGGATACGGGTCCCTGGCGGAGATGTAATCTTCATCTCGCTTGGAGATTCAACAACATCGAGTATTGTAACATGGTCTCCATTGACAACACCAAGAAATACTGTCTCTCCAATCTTCTCAACAAGTTTCTCCATTGGACCCCTTGCAATATCTCTTAGTGCTATCTTCCCATAACTCTTCCTTGCTAACTCAAGTAGTGTATATCCGATTCTATATTTTTTATCATCTGGATTACGGATTAGCAGACCCAATTCTTCTAAGGCAGATGCAATTCCATGCACTGTGCTCTTACTCATATTCAATTTTTTGGAGAGTTCACTTACTCCAAGCCCTCCCTGATAATCTGAGACAGCCTGAAGAATCCTAAACGCCTTTTTTACAGAAGGTGGCGAATAATGGGTCTCTTTCATAGTTCACTCCATTGAACAGATTAAGATTATCTTATATAAAGACTTTTGTCAATATTTAATAAATATCTTGACAATACTTAATTATATGGTATGATTAATTTAAATTTTTTGTTCATTATAAAGAACATTATGGAGAAGATGCTATGAAGCCGATTGCATCGTATCTTCAAAAAAATCCAAAGCCTCAGGGGCACTGGGGCTGGATCATTGCTATTTACCTATATCTTGCAGGTATGGGAGCTGGATCATTTATCATTGGATTATTAATTAATTGGTCAATAGATCCATCAAAATTCATTAAGATTCCAATATTATTGATACCTCTTGACTTAGGAAAATCAATCATCCTATGGGGACCAATCCTTGTTGCAATTGGAGCACCTTTTCTTATTCTCGACCTCGGGATTAAAAGGAGGTTCCTATATGCATGCCTTAATCCCAAAACATCTTGGGTTGCAAGGGGTTTTCTCATACTCTCTTCATTTATCATACTGGGGCTTCTCACATTGGCCATCTCAATATTCCCATCTTTTAACCTCGAAGAATATAAAATCTTTCTTAGATTCTTAGAAATAATAAGCCTTCTGCTTGCCTTTGCAACTGCAATATATACTGGTATTCTCCTAAAGGCAACCCGATCTGTACCATTATGGAATACATATCTTCTTCCGTTTTTATTTCTAATATCGGCACTTTCTACAGGTTCTATGGCTATAATCCTTTCCACACTCGGAAGTGGCCTTTTAACTCATGATGCAAGTGCATTTAAGGTCTTAACCACGATCGAGCAGGTATTTGTAATTATAGAAGCCCTCGTTCTCTATTTATATCTTTTCAGGATTTATAAGACTAAAGAACAGGGCAAGGACTCTGTAAAGCTTCTACTGTTAGGTGAAAAGAGATTTATCTTTTGGGGAGGAATTGTAGGTCTTGGTTTGGTCTTTCCATTTATCCTTGAAATTCTATATCATCTTTTCACTGAAAATAGCTGGCTTATAATTCTCGCAGGTATAACTTTACTCTGTGGTGGATTCTTCTTAAGGCTTGGTCTACTCTTTGCAGGGATAAAGGAAAAGATCCCAATGCATAGGTGGTTAGAATTTAAATACGGAATCAGTCAATCAAAGCCTATTTAATCTCTTATTTTTTTAGTTTTTAGGAGGAAATTATGTACGGCAAGGTTTTAGTAGTTGATCCAGAAAAATGTACAGGCTGTAGGCTTTGTGAACTTGTATGTTCAGTATTTCATACGGGTGTAAGCAATCCGAGTCGTTCTCGAATCAGGGTTGTAAAATGGGAGGCAATTGGAGTATATCTACCTATGACATGTCAAAATTGTGAAACCCCTTTCTGCGTTGAGGTATGTCCAACAAAGGCCTGCCATAAAGATATTGAAGGTCAAAGGGTGATAATAGACCAAGATAAATGTATAGGTTGTAAGACCTGTATAATAGCTTGCCCTTTTAACCATCCTTTTTTTGATGAGCATGATCGTGTTACAAGAAAATGTAATTACTGTGATGGAAATCCGCAATGTGTCAACTTCTGTGATATGAAGGCAATTGATTATGTAGAGGCCGACAGGATCAATCTGAAACGGAAGTATGAGGCTGCAACTAAGATCTGGGCCCTTAAGAGGTTTCCATCCTATTAAGACCGGCCTCAATCAGAATCTTCGGAGATAAACCCAAGCATCTTAACAAGCATCCTATCCCTCCATTTTATAATTTCATCAT
Organism: Deltaproteobacteria bacterium; assembly: GCA_037443425.1. GTDB lineage: Bacteria > Desulfobacterota > BSN033 > BSN033 > UBA1163 > JBBIOI01. Next base: position 3,664 of record JBBIOI010000042.1, on the reverse strand, counting down.
ATGTCTTTTTACGGATTAGCTCCATTTCCCTTACTCCATCGATAATCTTTCTTACTGCGGATTCCGGTATTCTCTTCCAGGCTTCCATCGTTTCCCAACGATAACTATATGAGTCTGAATAATTCTTAATAAACCTCTCTATATCACCACCTGCAATATGGATCCTTAAAAAAGGGCCAATAAAAGGATCCCTTAGACCTATGCCCATACAGAATGCCTTATCAATATCCTCAACGCTTGCAACGCCCTTATTTACGAGATCAATCGCCTCCCTTAATAAAGCAGCCTGAAGCCTATTAATTATGTATCCAGAAACCTCCCGTTTAAGCAGGATCGGAATCTTTCCGATCGATTTCATGAATTCATAAACCGTATTTACTGTATCAGGAGATGTCTTTTCTCCTCCTGCAATCTCAACAACAGGGATGAGATGAACTGGAAGAACAGGGTGTGTGAGGACACATCTCTCAGGGATTCGGGTTGCCTTTTGAATCTCTGTCATTAAGAGCCCAGAGGAACTGCTTGCAAGGATAGCCTTAGAAGGGGCATAGATATCAAGCTCCTTAAACACAGTTTTTTTAATCTCATATTTGTCTGGAACAGATTCTTGGACATAGTCACTTTCTGCTACAGCATCTGATAATCTTCTACTTACTTTGATCCTTTTAAATGAATCTCCTGCCTCTCCTTTTTCTAAAAAGCCATGATCTTCGAGAAATTTTAGGTTTGATTCAATTTTTTTAAGCGCTTCTTCTAATATCCCCTCATCTACATCCATAATGGTTACTTCATAACCTTTCGATGAAAAAACTGTCGCCCATCCCTGACCAATAAGGCCAGCCCCAATACATGAAATCTTTTGAATCTTCATGAGATTTACCCCATTAAAAATCTTTTTGGATCTATATTATTCTATTTTCATTAAATTCTCAAATCATTTAATTGAGTTCACCTGAAGGCCTTTACAATCTTCCCAAATAGTGATTCATTTATATCTTGAATTTTAACGCACTTATTAGTATCATAAAATTAGGATGTTAAGATTTAATGATATACTTGAAAGATTGCTCTCATACAATCCAAATGCGGATACGGATCTTTTAAGAAAGGCATATGTATTTTCAGCAAAAGTCCATCTTGGACAGAAACGCCTCTCTGGAGAACCCTATCTCATACATCCCCTTGAAGTTGCTGGTATCCTGACCCAATTAAGGCTCGATCTGGCAAGCGTTGTAACAGGACTACTCCATGATACAGTAGAAGATACTTTAACAACCCTTGAAGAGATCCAGGAAAACTTTGGTCAAGAAATTGCCAGCTTAGTGGATGGTGTAACCAAGATAAGCCAGATATCGCTTAAAACAACAGAGGAAAGCCAGGCTGAAAATTTCCGTAAAATTATCTTGGCGATGGTGAAAGATATCAGGGTTATATTGATAAAGCTTGCTGATCGGCTTCACAATATGCGAACCCTTAAATACCATTCTCCTGAGAAGCAGATCGCAATTGCCCAGGAAACACTCGATATATATGCACCCATCGCCCATAGGCTCGGCATTGATTGGATTAAAGCCGAACTTGAGGATTTAGCCTTCCAATACCTTCACCCCGAAATCTATGAAGATATAAAGAGAAAGATTGCCAAAAAGGAGAAAGAGAGAGAACGTTATATCGAAGAGGTAAAGCGAATATTAATGAGGAAGCTTTATGAAAATCATATCGAAGGAGAGGTAACAGGTCGATTAAAACAGATATATAGCATCTATCTAAAAATGAAGGACCAGAATATTGATTTTGACCAGGTATACGATATCACTGCTTTCAGGGTTATAGTGAATACTGTAAAAGAATGCTATGATGTATTAGGAATTATACATTCACTCTGGAAACCCATCCCTGGTAAATTCAAGGATTATATTGGCCTACCAAAGGAAAACATGTATCAATCACTACATACCTCTGTAATAGGACCCTATGGTGAAAGAATCGAGATACAGATAAGGACTCACGATATGCATAAAGTTGCAGAGGAAGGTATTGCAGCCCACTGGAAATATAAGGAAGGAAAGATTTTAAACGAGGCTGACGATAAACGATTTACATGGCTAAGGCAATTATTAGAATGGCAGAGGGATCTAAAGGATGATCGAGAATTTATAGAAACCGTAAAGGTGGACCTATTTCCAAACGAGGTTTATGTTTTTACCCCAAAAGGAGAAGTAAAACAGTTTCCTGCTGGAGCAACTCCTGTTGACTTTGCTTATAGCATCCACTCAGATGTTGGCAACCATTGTGTAGGAGCAAAGGTAAATGGAAAACTTGTCCCTCTAAGATATATTTTGAAGAGCGGGGATACAGTAGAAATCTTGACCTCACCCAACCAAAAACCAAGCAAAGACTGGCTTAAATTTGTAAAGACATCAAGGGCAAAAACAAAGATTCGGCAATGGTTCAAAACAGAAGAAAGAGAAAAATCAATCGCCCTTGGTAAAGAAATCTTAGAAAAAGAGCTTCGAAAATATAATCTCCAGCTTGCCAAATTTATCAAATCTGGAGACCTCACTAAAATAGCTACTGAATTCAGTTTCCAAACAGTGGATGATCTTATAGCTGCAATTGGATATGGAAAGATAACCGTCAATCAGGTGATTGGAAAGATTGTTCCCCAGGAGAAGATTGAGCAAAAGGAGCCAAAAGAAGAAGGACATATTAAAAAGTTACTCAAGAAGATTACCCGTGCTCCAAGAGATGCTATCTTGATTAAAGGAATTGATAACATAATGGTTCGGTATGCAGGATGTTGCAATCCTGTACCCGGAGATAAGGTGGTTGGATTTATTACAAGAGGGAGAGGAGTAACCATACATAGTGCCGACTGCCAGAGGGCACTGGATAATGATCCTGAAAGAAGGGTTGAGGTTGAATGGGACTTATCAAAGGAGTATATTTACCCAGTAAAAATTCGTATCCTTTCAGAGGATAAAAAGGGATTGCTCGCAGAGATAAGTAACTCATTCTCAATGAATGAAGCAAACATTAAGAATGCAAGGGTTGAAACAACGGAAGACAAAAAGGCTATAAGCACTTTTGAAGTTGAGATACGAGATCTTAATCACCTTAATAAAGTGATAAAGGCAATTGAGAAGATAAAAGGGATTACTCGGGTTGAAAGATTAAGATTTGAAGGATAAATCAGGCTGCTTTTGTAACAAGTCCTGAACGAAGGCAACGCGAGCATACCCTTATATGCATGGTCCTGCCTTCCCTTATAGCCTTTACCCTGTGTAGATTTGGATACCATATCCTTCTGGTTTTATTGTTTGCATGGCTCACATTGTGGCCAAATACAGGACCCTTTCCACATATATCACATATCCTTGCCATTTAACTACCTCAAAATTTTTAAAATTTATAACCCGAATTTTGTAAAAATTCAAGGAGACTTTTTTATAAGTCTATTTTTTTATCTAACACTTCTCTAACCTTCTTAGAAAGACCCTCCAATGTAAAAGGTTTCTGAATAAAAGAAAGCCCCTCCTCCAGTATCTTGATTAAAAACTGTTGAATATATTTACATGCCCTGTTTAATTTTTCAATATTAAAACTGTTTATATTCTAAGCAGTTAGAACGCTTTCCTAAAAGATGTTAAAAAATTCAACAATT
>JBBIOI010000041.1:0-27384 GCA_037443425.1 Deltaproteobacteria bacterium | reverse complement strand
TTCTTTTTCTGTAATTTTTCTATCCCTCAGCATAAAACTTTTCCTTCTTTTTTTGAAATAATATACCTCTTAAAACAAAAGCTTTCCTTGATTTAAGTCAAGAAAAGGAGATAAAAAGGCAATTATATTTTTAATCCTGAGGCCAATTCTTCAAGGGATTTTCGATTGAGGATCTTGACTCTATGTTTTTTTACATCGATTACTTCTTTAGTCTTAAGTTTTCCAAGCGTTCTTGAAAGTGTTTCACTGATAGTTCCCAATCTCGAGGCAAGTTGACTCTTACTCATATCCAGCTCTACCCACATGGGATCTTTTCCTTCTCTTTCTGCCTTTAATGATAAATCCAGAAGATATTTGGCTACCCTGGAGGATACCTCCTTTAAAGATAGTTCTTCTATCAAGGCAGTAAATTTTTTCAAGAAATGCGAAAGAGAAATAATCATATTAATACTGAGTTTAGGGTTTCTTTCAATCATTTGAGTAAAATCCCTTGCCGGGATAAATAGAAGCTGGCCATCACTCAATGCCTCTGCATAAGCGGGATAAGTACCTTCAAGAAATAGGGCAGCCTCTGCAAAGGCATCTGGTGCAGAGACAATATGAAGGATCTGTTCCTTTCCCTCAGGTGAAATTTTATAAAGCTTTACCTTACCCGAAAGAATGACATAAAATCCCTTTGCAGTTTCACCCTCAGCGAATATTAATTCCTTCTTTACTATCTTTTTAGGTATTGAAATGGATTTGATCTTTCTGAGGTCTTCCTCTTTTAGGCCTGCGAAAAGCGGACACTGTTTTAAAAGATTAATATCCATTAACCTTCAGTTTAATTTTTTTTAATGATATTTTCAAGTTCTAATTATTTTAAATTTGGGTCCTAAAAATTTTTAAAATCTTGACTTAAGTCAAAGATTTTAATTTTATTTTAAATTATAAAAAAATTAAAATTCAGGAAATGAATTAAAAGGAGGTTTTGATTATGGAGAAAAAAACTGCACGAAATCTCTTTATCTGGGGAACTGTAATCTGCACATTAGTCTTTATCTGGTTAACCATTGATACTCACTCAACCATTCCAAAACGGACAAACACTGATAAACTTACTGATGAGGTAGTTCTTGGCAAAAGGGTCTGGCACAAGTATAACTGTAACGATTGCCACACTATCCTCGGGATCGGAGGTTATTATGCCCCTGATATGACGAAGGTCTACTCTACCCGAGGAGAAAACTGGCTTAAGGCATTTTTAAAGAATCCAGAAAGCCCAGACCCTCAAAGAAGGAAAATGCCAAATCAGGGTCTTTCTGAAGATGAAATAAAAAATCTCATAGCCTTCTTTAAATGGGTAGATGCCATTGACACAAATGAATGGCCACCAAAACCTGTAACTGTTGCAAAAACAAGAGAGGTGTCTCCTGAGGGTAAGGTCCTTGTTTCAAAAGGAAAAGACCTTTATTATCGAAACAGATGTGATCTTTGCCATAAGATAGAGGGAAAGGGAGGATCGGGTGGACCGGATTTAACTATGGTTGGAAGCCAACGAAGTAAAGAATGGCTTTCAATCCAGATTAAAGATCCAAAATCTAATAATCCAAATACAAAGATGCCATCATATGGCCAGCTTTCAGATGATGAAATACAGGCAATAGTAACCTTTCTTTCAGAGCTTAAATGATTTTTTATCCTTTCAACTTTAATCGAAACAGGAGGTAAGACAAAATGAATTACGAATCTCAAAAAGTAGCATTAAAATATTTTGTTATCTCAGCCATCTTTTTTGGCCTACAGGTTATCTTAGGCATCCTCTTAATCCTCAAATATATATGGCCTGACCCTCTCATTGGGATACTCCCATTCAATACAGCACGTGCTATTCATACAAACCTTCTTGTTGTATGGATGATTTTTGGATTTATGGGTGGAACCTATTATATTGTTCCTGAAGAGGCCCGAACTGAAATATATAGCAAAAAACTTGCAAACCTTCAATTCTGGCTTCTTCTTCTTGGTGGATTAGTTGCAGTTATAGGTTTTATATTTGGCTGGACTGCTGGAAGACCACTCCTTGAGTTACCTGTAGAACTTAAATGGGCAATTGTGCTTGTAGCCTTGATATTTATATTTAATGTATTTTTAACAATGATGAAAACAAGGAACTGGACTGCCATCCAAGGGCTTTTACTTGGTGGGATTGTCATGCTTGCTGTAATGTGGCTATTTGGGATCCCTTTCTTTAAAAATCTTACCCTTGACTATTATTACTGGTGGTGGGTCATACACCTCTGGGTTGAAGGTGCATGGGAATTGATTGCAGCATCCCTTATGGCATTTATTCTCTTAAAAATAACAGGTATCGAACGAAATGTAATTGAAAAATGGTTATATATAGAAGTAGCTCTCGTTTTATTCACAGGGATCATTGGAACAGGCCACCATTACTACTGGATTGGAACACCGGAATACTGGCTCTGGTGGGGTGGAATCTTTAGTGCACTTGAGCCTGTTCCCATACTGTTCATGGTATTTGATACACTGAATCATGTTAGACATCGAAAGATTGAAATCACAAACCGTCTCGTTCTTTACTGGGCTGTAGGTTGTGCTATCTATCACTTCATCGGTGCAGGGGTTTGGGGAATAGTACATACATTACCTGTTGTTAACAGATGGACCCATGGAACTCAGGTGACTGCTTCTCATGGACATATGGCATTTTTTGGTGCTTATGCGATGCTAATTATTACAATTATCTATTACGCCCTCCCTAAATTGAAGGGAATTGAAAAATTTAATCAAAAATTAGGACTCTGGTCGTTCTGGATTATGACCATCTCAATGACTGTAATGGGCCTTGCATTTGGCGCAGCTGGGATAGTACAATCATATTTACAGAGGGGATTGGGAATAGACTTTCTAACTGTTCAGGGTTTCATGAAACCCTGGTTTAAAGCGGTTTTCTTTGGGGGACTCGGTTTCTTCATAGGGGTATTGATTTATATATATGATATAATTAAATTGGCGACAACAAAAACTGAATGAAGGATTTTACTAATGTCATCTGTAATTGAAGAAACTATAGAGATCATAAAAGAAAAATTACCTTTATCGCTTGATGCAATAAGGATCGAAGATCTCGTTATAGGAATCTTCTTCACAGGTGTAAAATTATCAACAGGCCATGGGGGTTGTGCCTTCACCCCCATAGCCGAAATACCTGAGGCAGTATGTTGCCCCACATCAGCTGCAAGGATGCCTCAGGCAGGGGCACTCGAAGGAAGACCCTCTTCTGAGATATTAAACTATGCTCTCGACCCAAATGTAATTAAAAGTGCAATAGGTATTTCTACAATTAATGCTATCACACAATTGATTATCGAATTAGAGAAAAGAGAAGACTATAAGATCGTTAAGAATGAAGATGGTTTTGATCTATTAAAAATCGAACCATATGAAACTATTTCTCTTGTTGGTGCTTTTGGCCCTTATATTAAGAAGTTAAAAACAATGGGAAACCCTTTTTATATTATTGAAAAAAACCCTCAGGCTTTAAGGCCTGATGAGATGAAATATTTTAAGCCCGAATCAGAAATCTTTCAGGCCCTTAAAAATTCTGATGTCGCCATTATTACTGGAACGGCTATTGTTAACCACACAATTGATAATATCCTTTCTTTATTAAGAAATGGAATAAGAACAGCGATCATTGGTCCAACAGCAAGTCTTCTCCCAGATGCATTTTTCAAAAAAGGGGTTGATATTATGGCGGGTGTAAAAATAATAGATTCAGATAAAATGATAAAAATCTTAAAACAAGGAGGTTCTGCATACCATCTTCTGAAGGAATGCTCCGAAAAAATCGCCTTCGTAAAAATTTGAATAAAAAACAGGGTATTTTAGTAATAAAATAAATTGAGCGATTTTTTACTAAGAACTTTTGAAATGTAACAATAAGAACCTAATCACTGCCTAATAAGAATTGGACTTAACTCAATAATTTTACAAAAATATTTTGAAATATTAGAATAGAAAAAATTTAATAAAAGATTTATCCAAGATGAAGAAAATATTATTGAGGATAACTTTTGTATCCTTCCTGATCTTTATTTTCGTTAATTTGGCATTGGCTCAGGTTTGTGTGGAGTGTCATAAGAAGGTTACACCTGGTATTGTCGCTGATTGGCTATTAAGCAAGCATAGTAAAAATAAGATTGACTGTTCAGAATGTCACGGCAAGGAGCATAAATCTTCTAAAGATGTAGCAAGGGCGAAGATCCCAACTCCTGATACATGTGCCAATTGCCATGACAATAGAGTAAAGGAATTTAAGGCTGGAAAACATGCATTTGGCTGGGCAGCAATGAAGGCCATGCCAACAGCTCACTGGCAACCAATGGCACTGATGGAAGGAATGAAGGGTTGCGGAGGTTGTCATAAGATTGGGTTAAAGACCGAAGAAGAGATAAAAGAATTAAAAAAGGCTGGTTCTGGATTTGGTGTGGCATCCTGTGATGCATGTCATACCCGGCATACATTCTCTGTTCAGGAGGCTCGTCAACCCCAGGCATGTCAGACATGTCATATGGGATTTGATCATCCCCAGTGGGAGATGTATTCAGGATCAAAACACGGCGTCAGGTATCTGTTGAAACAAAATAAGACACTTCCTCAAACAGCCTCAGCTCCGACATGTCAGACATGCCATATGCAGGGAGGAAATCATGAGGTTCGTACTCCGTGGGGATTTCTCGCTGTAAGGCTTCCTCTGCCTGAAGATAAACAGTGGGCTGCTGATCGAGTAACTATTCTTCAGGCACTTGGCGTGCTTGATCCTGATGGGAAACCTACAGGAAGACTCGATGTTGTAAAGGCAGCAGATGTTGCAAGACTTACACAGGAGTCATGGCAAAAAGAGCGGGATAAAATGATAAAGACATGCAATAGATGCCATTCCGTTAATTTTGCAAGGCGAGAACTCGAAAAGGGAGATCAAGTAATAAAAGAGGCAGACCGTCTTATGGCTGAAGCAATAAGAATAGTTGCAGATTTATACAAGGATGGTATTTTGACAAAACCAAAGAATTATGCTTATCCATTTCCCGATCTTCTCACATTTCATGACGCCCCAACTGTAATAGAACAGAAACTATTTGTGATGTTCCTCGAACACAGGATGAGAACGTTTCAGGGAACATTTCATGCCAATCCTGATTACGCACTCTGGTATGGCTGGAGCGAGATGCAGAGAAGCCTGACAGAAATAAAAGAGATGGCAAAAGATCTTCGTGAAAGACATCAAAAGAAATAATTTTATGAAGATCGAAGGGAGTGATCTTAAACTCGCTCCCTTCGGAATCTCAATAACTCCCCTTATTAACCAAGAAATTCCCATCCAATTAGAAAGATACAAAACAAACCTATGGCAAGCATTGCAAATCCCATAATATTCGAGAGCAGGTCTGCCCAAACGCTTGGATACTTATCACGATAAGTTTCCAATCTTTTCTCTGCCACCAAACGTTTATAGTGCTCGGGCCTCTCCTCTACCAGCTCATATCTTGGAAGTCTTCCAGTGAATATTACAGGATCGATCGGGAATTTCGAAGGTCTCAGATGGGTATTGAAAAAATGGACCGTAAAGATAAAACCTGAAGCAAGGAGTGCTTCGTCTGAATGAACAATGGTAGCAATATTCAAAACCCATCCTGGTAAGAATATTGTAAAAAACTCTGGAAACCATAACATCAAGCCAGAAAGACCTATAGCAAACATTCCCCAGTAAACAGCGAGAAAATCAAATTTTTCCCAGTAAGTCCAGCGATCAAACTGGGGTCTTGGTCCCTTATTAAAAAACCACTTAATCATACCAATGATATCTTTAATATCCTTCCACCGCGGACATAAAGAGTCTGGACCAAAAAGCCTTTGAAGTGGATTTGGATTGCCAGGAATCTTTTTAAAGAAAAGGAAATAGATGATATAAACATTGGCTGTTATAAAATAAGCAAATGTGATACCTGCACAGATTCGATGGATCAATCCTGCAAATTCTGCTCCACCCAGAAAATGCATAAGTCCGCCTGCCCATGGTGCAAATGAAAATTTCAGTGGAAGCCCTGTTAAAACAAGACCAATAAATGTAACCATCATTGTAAAGTGCAACACTATATCAAATGTACTGAACCGACGATAAATCAAACCCGCCTCCTCGGGTTTTAAGTGGTGAGGAAAGAATATTCCTTTTGCCCTTAATTCTCTCTTTTCCCAGAAATCCTTTCTCCACCAGAGAAATGTATGTATCCAGAAGACACCGAAAACGGCTAACAGAAGTGAAGTCATAATCACATATGTCCAGTAAAAGACAGGATATTCTTCTGGATCATTATGTGTTGCATGGGCAACCCATTTTATAAAATTTGAATTGGCCCTGGGATGACATTTTCCGCAGGTCTCAACAAGTCGTTCATCTGAGATAGTAGATTTTGGATTATCTCTCGGAAGAATACTATGGAAACTATGGCAGTCTGCGCATCCAGCAACAAGCCTTGGGTAACCAAGGTGTTCTACCTTACCATGATAACTTTCATAATAGGTCTGAGTTGCTATCAAAAATACTTTATTACGTTCCATCATCTCTTTATCAGCATGACATTTCTGGCATACCTCTGTGTGGAATTCTTTTCTAAACTGTGCAATCTTTGGGTCATCTCCCTTGAGAATGGGGATTTTATGAAGCCCATGACAGTCATGACACGCGGCAGAATCAGGATTCCCTGCCAGAACCGACTGTCCATGTACACTATCAGAATAACCATCGTCCGAATGGCATTGAGTGCATTTTTCAACCACCCTTGTCTTATCACCTTTCCAGGGCGTCATCTCGTGAATATTGGTGTGACAATCCTTACATTGAACATCATTTATAAAATGGGCACTTGCATAATGTTCAGCGCCTTCCTTTTTATGACATCTATGACATGTAACCGGCTCAGTATGAATCCTTCCACCTTTCGCCTTAATATGCTCTTTTACATCTGTAATATCCCAGTGGCAACTATTACATGAATTTGCTCCATGGACGGATTGCGCAAATTTTCTTTCACTAATCTTCGTGTGACATCCAAGACATTCAGAGTTATCTATACACTCATAACAATACTCCCTGCCCCGGATTATAAATTTCTCACCCTTCTTAACGGTTTCAGGCGGTTTTGTTAAAACCTGGGTCTTTTCTGACTCCTTTTCTGGGGAAGCCTCCTGGGCTAAAAGTAGGGTCCATGAAATGATACAAATCGCTATTAAGCAAACAAAAATTATAATCTTATCTTTAAAACCTATTCTCATACCCCCCCCTTTAACTGTTCAATTCAGCGTAATTATTTAAATTTAAAAGTGATTTTAATTTTAGATAACTCCAAATATAAAGCATGTGATTTTTTTAACACATTGTAATTTTCAAGTCAATAATTCCCCTCCAAAACCTCCAAAACCATCCTTGACAAATTAATAGGATAGATTAATTTATTTTAGGAGGTCAAGATTATGCCAACCTATGAATATATTGCCGTAGATTCCCAAAAAAGCTGTGATCAATGCAGACAGGGTTTTGAAACGGTTCAGAGGATTAGTGAACCACCTCTCACAGTTTGTCCTCAATGTAAAAATCCAATAAAGAGGGTAATATTTCCACCAACATTTGTGGTAAAAGGAAGTTCTGTTTCAGAGGTGGATAAAAAGATAAGGGAGTATGAAAAAGAGGGTAAATGGAGCCATGCAGCAGAACTGGCTGATAAGGAGGCCGAAAAAACAAAACGTGAAGATCTTAGAATTCGAGCATTGGAAGATTATAAAAAAGCAGGCTATAATTTTGATAAATATGATACTAAAACATGAATGGGATATAGGGAACTTTCGTAAAATCAATCCTTTTTATACCCAATATTCCACTAATCATTATTCCTTACTATGATAACTATTCTTAATCTCCATAAACAATTTGGCAGTAAGATCATTTTTAAAGACTGTTCCTTCCAAATAGGGCCTAAGGATCGCATTGGACTTATTGGCCCAAATGGTTCTGGGAAAACAACACTTTTCAAGATAATCCTTGGTGAGGAATCAATCGATGATGGAGAGATTCTTGTCTCAAAGGATATAAAGATTGGATATCTCCCTCAAGAGATAACCAGTCTAAATGGAAAAACTGTACTGGATGAGGTTTTAAAAGATTTAGACATTACCTATCTTCAGGGAAAGATTAAGATGTTAGAGGAAGAACTTTCCACTATTAAAAACCCTGAGGAACAAATAAGAGTATCTGAACAATACAGCAGATTATTAGAAAGATATCGTATCCTTGGAGGATATGGGATCGAATCTGAAGCTAAGAGGATTCTTAGGGGGCTCGGGTTGAGTGAGAATGATTTTTCAAGACCTGTAAGGGAATTAAGCGGTGGTTGGTTAATGAGAGTTGCCCTTTCAAAAATACTCCTTCAATCACCAGACCTTCTTCTTTTGGATGAACCTACAAACTACCTTGATCTCAACTCACTTATATGGCTTGAGGAATTTCTCTCCAATTACCAGGGTTCGATGGTGATTGTTTCACATGATAGATTTTTTTTAAACAATCTTGTAAACAAAATTGCTGAGATTGATGGACAAAAGATTAATATCTACTCCGGAAATTATGATCATTATCTTGAAGAAAAAGAATTAAGAAGAGAAATCCTTGAAGCAACCTATAAAAGCCAGAGAAGAAAGATAGAGCAGACCCAGAGATTTATTGAAAGATTCCGTGCAAAGAATACGAAATCTTCACAGGTTCAAAGCCGAATTAAGATGCTTGAAAAGATAAAACTTATAGAACCTCCTAAAGAAGATAAAGAGATTCGATTCAAATTCCCTACACCGAAAAGGAGTGGACACAAAGTAATAGAGGTTAAAAATCTTTATAAGAGCTATGGAAATCGAGTAGTTTATGATGGTATTGATCTCACTATTTATCGTGGAGATAAGATTGCACTCGTAGGACCGAATGGAGCAGGAAAATCAACACTTCTTAAGATCCTGGCGGGGGTGCTCGAATTCGAAGCTGGAGAGATAATAATAGGAAAGGATGTGACAAGGTCTTATTTTTCTCAACATCAATTAGATATACTCTGCCATGAAAATACTGTATTTGAAGAGATCCTTTCAATCGCTACCGATGAAAGTGAGACCTATATTAGAACCCTTCTCGGGACATTTCTTTTTAGGGGAGATGAAATTCATAAGAAGGTTTCTGTATTGAGTGGTGGAGAAAAGAGCCGATTAATCTTAGCAAAGATGCTTCTAAAACCTGCCAATTTTCTATTACTTGATGAACCTACAAGTCACCTTGACATACCTTCGAGAAATGTACTTGAAGATGCCCTTAAACAATTCCAGGGAACCATCTGTTTAATAACACATGACAGACATCTTATTAATGAGGTTGCAAATAAAGTAATAGAGATAGATCATGGAATTCCTATTATATATCCTGGAAACTATGAATATTATCTTTTTAAGAAAAAACAGATAACATCCCAAGAGGTAGTTAATTATAAAAAAGATTTGGATCTGCCAAAGAAAGAGACCTTAAAAAGTAATCGTGAGGAAAAACGGAGGATAACAAAAGAGTTAAACCAATTAAAAAAGAGGCGCGAAAGTCTTGAGAAGAGATTTCAAGAGGTTGAAAAATCATTACAAGAGGCTACCGATAAACTCGATTATCTAACTAAGAGACTTTCAGACCCAAATCTTTATCTTAACCAGAAAGAAACCTATGAAACCATAGAGGCTCATAAACATGCAAAAGAAAAGGTAAAGGAGCTTACACAGATCTGGGAATTCCTTGCATTGGAATTAGAGGATTTAAAAATTGAAGATCTTTCCTTAATAGAAAATGGTTAGTTTTAACTAAATTAAAAATAGGAAGACTCACATGCCAAAGGTAATGATCCACCCATCTTCATATGAGACTGTTTACGAGGCAATTGAACGTATATTTGAGGTCTTTCCGCTGGATTTAAAAGGTAAAAAGGTTCTTATAAAACCGAATGTCCTTAGGGCTTCAGATCCAAGAGAGGGGATTGTGACTAATCCTTCGGTAGTCTCTGCTGTTGTAGAAAAAGTCGAAAGTCTTTCACCTTCGTCTATTATTGTTGGAGATAATCCCGGTCTTTTTAGTTATGGGGCAAATGAAGAAAGTTTTAAGAAGACGAAGTTAATGGATGCCTCAAAGGGTTATTATAAAAATATTGGAACTCAGTTGAAACAGATCGATTTTAATCCACTATTTCTACCCAAGCTCAGTCTATCTCGATATGTTCTCGAAGCTGATATCATTATCAGTCTTCCAAAATTCAAAACCCATGGTCTAACAGTAATTACAGGTGCTATCAAAAATAGCTACGGTTTGCTGCCTGGGGCTCAAAAGGCTCTACTTCATAAAATTGCAGGGACTCCTGAACGTTTCCATGAGATTTTGGTTGAAGTCTTTAAAATCCGTATTCCCGATCTATTTATTATGGATGCGATTATTGGAATGGAGGGTAATGGCCCAGCATCTTCAGACCTAAGAAACATAGGTCTTATTATAGCATCTGACAATGGTGTCTCAATGGATGTTGTAATGGCAAAAATGGTTGGACTAAATCCAGAAGAATTGAGGTTTCTCAAGAGAGCTCAAGAATTGGGTTTGGGAGGCTTAGATATAAATGATATTGAAATAATCGGAGAGCTAAAAGAGATTGAAGACTTTAAACTCCCCCCTTTTAGTATAAAAGCTGATGCTACAAATGAGGAGACAAGAAAAGTACTTCTAAGCAGAATCTCAGCAATTCCCAGGGCAAATCCTGAACGATGCACGGGTTGCGCTACATGTATCGAGCATTGTCCTTCTTCAGCCCTGTATATGAATGAAGGAATACCTCAGGTTGATGATCGATCCTGTATCAGATGTTTTTGTTGTCAGGAAATATGCCCTGAGAAGGCTATCGTTCTTATATAAAATCGCAATCAATACATAGGTGGCATAGCAGGTTCACCTTTTTTAGGCTTCTCAGCTACGACTGCCTCTGTGGTAATAAGTAATGATGCTACACTGGCTGCATTCTGAAGTGCAAGTCTTACCACCTTAGTTGGATCAATAATCCCTGCCTCTATCATATCTGTATACTCCTCTTTATCTGCATCAAATCCAAAGGCACCCTCCTTCTGCTTCACTTTCTCGGCAACAACCGATCCCTCATGACCTGAGTTTTCAGCAATCTGTCTGATAGGCTCTTCAAGGGCCTTGAGCACAATATCAACCCCCATCTGACGATCATCCTCAAACTTTATTTTCTTAAGCGCAGGGATACACCTAATATAAGCCACACCACCTCCTGGAACGATTCCTTCCTCAACAGCGGCGCGCGTTGCATGAAGGGCATCTTCAACCCTTGCCTTTTTTTCCATCATCTCTGTTTCCGTAGCTGCACCAACCTTTATAACAGCTACGCCACCAGCCAATTTAGCCAATCTCTCCTGTAGTTTTTCTCTATCGTAATCCGATGTGGTCTCTTCTATCTGGCTTCGAATCTGTTTGATTCGGGCTTCAATCTCTGAAATTTTGCCTGCTCCATCAACAATGGTTGTATTATCTTTATCGATGATCACCTTCTTTGCACGTCCCAGATCTTCGATTCGCATCTTCTCGAGCCTGATTCCAACATCTTCCATAATAGCTTTACCACCTACTAAGATCGCAATATCTTCAAGCATAGCCTTTCTACGATCTCCAAAGCCAGGTGCCTTAACTGCTGCACACTTTAAGATCCCTCTTAACTTGTTTACAACAAGTGTTGCAAGTGCATCTGCCTCAACATCCTCTGCAATTATGAGTAACGGATATCCAGTTTTTGCAACCTGCTCAAGGATAGGAAGAAGTTCCTTTACATTTGATATCCTCCTTTCAAAGACTAATATAAACGGATTCTCTAAAATGACCTCCATCTTTTCAGGATCGGTAACGAAATATGGAGAGATATAGCCGCGATCAAATTGCATCCCCTCAACAACATCAAGTGTTGTCTCCATTGCCTTTGCCTCTTCAACAGTAATAATACCTTCTTTTCCAACTTTACTCATTGCGTCTGCTATTATGCTCCCAATCGTAGAATCATTATTTGAAGATATAGTTCCAACCTGGGATATCTCCTTTTGCCCCTTTATGGGTTTTGAAATCTTTTTAAGCTCTTTAATCACTTCCTCAACTGCGAAATCAATTCCTCTCTTCACCTCCATGGGGCTAGCCCCTGCAGTTATAACCTTAAACCCTTCCCTATATATAGCCTGGGCTAATATAGTAGCTGTTGTGGTTCCGTCACCAGCAGTATCTGATGTCTTAGAAGCAACTTCTTTAACCATTTTTGCTCCCATATTTTGAAAATGATCCTCAAGCTCAATCTCCTTTGCCACTGTAACACCATCTTTTGTTACTACAGGTGAACCGTAAGGCCTCTCAAGTACAACATTTCTTCCTTTTGGCCCTAAAGTCACTTTAACGGCGTTTGAGAGAATATTTACTCCTTCAAGGATTGAATTCCTTGCCTCCTGATCAAACTTCAATTCTTTTGCCATAAATCTTCTCCTTTCTTTCCAAATTAATTATATGGAAGGACCTTTGAAGAAATCTAAAGGAGTTTAAACTATTTTGTCTCTTTTTCTTCGCTAGCCTTCTTCTTTTTGGGAGCTATTTTACCGAGGGCCTCTTTTGCCTTGCTAACAGCAGATTTTTTCTCCTCTTTTGAGGGATTAAATGTTACCAATTCTATTAATGAGAGTGGCGCACCATCTCCCTGCCGCCAGCCCAATTTATAAATTCGAGTGTAACCGCCTTGACGATCCTTCAATTTAGGAGCGATCTCGTCAAAAAGCTTCTTCACTATTCCCTTATCACGAAGCAACGAAAACGCTTGTCTTCTCGCATGAAGTGTCCCTTCTTTTCCCAATGTAATGACTTTATCAATCCATCCCCTAAGCTCTTTTGCCTTAGCAATAGTGGTCTTAATCCTTTCATGTCTAATAAGAGAGACAAGGAGGTTACGAAACATCAATTCTCTATGTTTTGTATGCCGACTTAACTTTCTACCTGCAACCCGATGCCTCATTTCATCCTCCTATCATGTCCTTTCAGATTCAACCTTCTCTTCCTGTTTCTTAAAAGGCCAGTTATCTATTTTCATACCAAGGCTTAATCCCATACTGGCCAGTATCTCTTTTATCTCATTCAGAGACTTTTTACCAAAGTTCTTTGTTGCCAGAATTTCTGCCTCTGTCTTCTGGACCAGGTCTCCAATAAGTCTTATATTTGCATGTTTTAAACAATTTGCAGAACGAACAGAGAGCTCAAGTTCATCCACGCTCTTAAAAAGATTCTCATTTAATGCCTCTGTCTTTTTTTCATCTTCAGATACTTCTGTTTCCTCTTCTTCCTCCTCCTCAAATGCTGTAAATATCGATAGTTGATCCTTCAATATCTTTGCTGCATGTGTAACTGCCTCCTCTGGAGTTAAACTACCATCAGTCCATACCTCCAGTGTCAATCTCTCGTAGTCTGTCCTCTGACCAACCCGAGCATTGGTCACAGTATAGTTCACCTTTTTAATAGGAGAGAATATAGCATCCATTGGGATTGTACCAATGGGCTGATTTTCATCCTTGTTTCTTTCCGCAGGTACATAACCTCTTCCAATCTTTACCACCATCTCCATGGAAAGTTTTGCATCCTTTGATAGGGTTGCCAGATAATGATCTGGATTCAATATCTCTACCGCATCATCTGTAATAATATCACCAGCCTTCAATACCATAGGTCCCTCAGCCTTTACCCTGATTGTTTTTGGTCCTTCGGTATGAAGCTTCAATCTCACCTCTTTGAGATTAAGAATGATATCTGTCACATCTTCCTTGATCCCTGGTACTGTTGAAAACTCGTGAAGTACTCCATCGATCTTAACTGAAGTGATTGCAGCTCCCTGAATTGAAGAAAGAAGTACACGACGTAGAGAGTTCCCTATTGTTATGCCAAAACCCCTCTCCAAGGGCTCAGCAATAAATTTCCCATAGAAAGGAGTTAATGTCTCTTTTTCCACTTCCAATCTTTTAGGTCGAATTAAATCCCTTGTGCTTCTTTGAACCATATATTTCCTCCCTCCGAATAAAGGGTTAAAAAGTTATTTTGAATAAAGCTCTACAATCAATTTCTCTTGGATAGGTATAGTGATATCCTCTCTTGTTGGTAAAGCCTTTACACTACCCCTCATATTCTCTTTATCCAGCTCCAACCACTGAGGAATTCCTCTCCTGTCTACCCCCTCTAATGCTTCTAAGATTCGTGCCATCTTTTTACTTTTCTCCCTTACTTCGATTACATCCCCTGGTTTTACAAGGTAAGAAGGGATATTTACTTTCGACTTATTGACCAGGAAGTGGTTATGTCTCACCAGTTGACGAGCCTCATTTCTCGAACTTGCAAAACCTAATCTATAGACTGTATTATCTAATCTCCTTTCGAGCAAAACGAGTAAATTTTCGCCTGTAATCCCTTTCTGCCTATCAGCTTCTTTAAAGAGATTTCTAAATTGTCTTTCCAGAAGTCCATACATCCTTTTGACCTTCTGTTTCTCTCTGAGCTGAGCCCCATAGTCTGAAAACTTCTTTCTACTTTGACCATGTTGACCCGGTGGATAATTCCTTCTTTCAATTGCACATTTATCTGTATAGCATCTCTCTCCTTTGAGAAAGAGCTTCATATTCTCCCTTCTACATAATCGACAAACAGAATTTGTATATCTCGCCAAATTTAACCTCCTCTTCTATAAAATTAAGCTCTCTTAAACCCTTCTCCTCTTTGGAGGCCTACATCCATTATGGGGAATCGGAGTGACATCTTTGATAAGATGAACCTTAAGGCCTGCCGCTTGCAGGGCCCTAAGTGCTGATTCTCTTCCTGCTCCTGGCCCCTTCACATATACGTCAACAAATTTTACACCATGCTCCATAGCCTTTTTTGCCGCGTCTTCGGCTGCCATCTGGGCTGCAAATGGTGTGCTTTTTCTGGATCCTTTAAAACCTTGAGTCCCTGCACTTGACCATGTAATCACATTCCCAGAATGGTCAGTTATAGTAATGATCGTATTATTAAATGTTGCTTGAATATGGGCAATTGCTGATTGAATATTCTTCTTAACCTTCTTCTTCTTTGCTCCAGGCCCTGTGGCCATATTTCCTCCTTATAATTTAATTTTCAAAAGATTACTCCTTCTCCTTCTTCTTGCCTATTATTGCCCTTCTTGGCCCTTTCCTTGTCCGTGCATTGGTGTGGGTTCTCTGTCCACGAACAGGTAAAGATCGCCTATGCCTAAGCCCCCTATAACAACCAATATCCATTAACCGCTTTATATTTGTTGCAACTTCACGCCTCAAATCACCTTCTACTTTATATTCCTGTTCAATGATATCCCTTATCCGCACCACCTCTGCCTCAGTGAGTTGACTAACCTTTGTATCCTTGTTGACATTTGCCTTCTCAAGAATCTTATTGGCAGATGGTCTTCCAATCCCATAGATATATGTCAAGGCAATCTCAACCCTTTTATCCTTTGGTAAATCAATTCCTGCAATCCTTGCCATTTCTTACTCCTTCATAAATAAAATATAGTGGTCAGTATTGAAGCCGGAAAATATCACCCTTGCCTCTGTTTATGCTTCGGATTTTCACATATTACTCTAATTATCCTTTTGCGTCTGACGATCTTACATTTATCACAAATCTTCTTTACTGATGCCCTGACTTTCACTTTCCTATTTCTCCCTAAAGATTATTCTACCCCGGCTGAGATCGTATGGAGATAGTTCTACCATAACCTTGTCACCGGGTAATATTTTAATATAGTGCATTCTCATCTTGCCTGAGATATGCGCTAAAACCTTGTGACCATTTTCGAGCTCCACCCTAAACATTGCGTTTGGTAGTGTCTCTAAGACCTTTCCCTCGACTTGGATGGCCTCTTCTTTTGGCATAGATTACCCCTCCTAACATGGATTTCTATCCAAAAGATTGGAAATCTGTGAAAATATCTGTTCTTTATTTCCAATCCCACGGATTGAATGAAGGGCTCTTTTCCCTTGATAATATTCTATAAGTGGAGCTGTCTGCCTATTGTATTCTCTCAATCTCGTCCTTATGGTCTCCTCTTTATCATCCTCCCTCTGGTAAAGATTGCCTCCGCAACGGTCACAAATACCCTCATTCTTTGGAGGATTAAAATATATATGATACATAGCACCACAATCCCTGCAGGTCCTTCTTCCAGATAATCGACGTATTAATTCTTCATCTTCAACCTCTATATTTATTACATAATTTATGGCTTTTCCTATGTTAGCCAATATTTTTTGAAGTGCTTCTGCTTGTGGTCTTGTCCTTGGAAATCCATCAAGTATAAATCCACGTTCACAATCTGGTTCTTTTAATCGCTCCTCAACTATACCTATAACTACTTCGTCCGGGACAAGCTCGCCTCGCTCCATAAATTCTTTTGCCCTCATCCCTAATAAAGTATTCTCTCTTACTGCCTTTCTCAAGATATCCCCTGTTGAGATCTGTGGAATATGATATCTTTCTGAAATCATCTGTGCCTGAGTTCCCTTTCCTGCCCCTGGAGGTCCAAGAAGTATAAGATTTATCATTTTATCCCCTTCTACCTTTGAGTCTGCCCTTTCTCATCAAGCCTTCATAGTGTCTTGTTAGCATATGGGCTTCAATCTGTTGAACGGTATCCAGTGCTACACCTACGACTATCAGAAGTGCAGTTCCTCCAAAATAAAACGGGACATTAAACTTTCTATATAGAATTGTGGGCAAAACACATATGGCCGAAACATATAGTGCACCACCAAGCGTTATACGGGTTAAGACCTTATCAATATATTCAGCAGTCTTCTGACCAGGTCTTATGCCAGGGATATAACCTCCAAACTTCTTCATGTTCTCGGCTACATCGTTTGGATTAAAGGTTACAGCTGTGTAAAAATAACAGAAGAAAATTATAAAGCCAACATATAAGAGATTATATAAAAGTGCTCCAGGACCCAAACTATTCAGAATGGACTGTATCCATCGATGCTCCTCAAGCCAGGGTTTTGGTAGAAAGTTTGCTATTGTTAAGGGAAACATTAATATGGAAGATGCAAATATAGGAGGGATAACCCCTGAGGTGTTTAATTTTAATGGCAAATGAGTGCTTTGACCACCATAAACCCTTCTGCCCACAACCCTCTTTGCATATTGCACCGGAAGTCTTCTTTGCCCTGTTTCTACGAATATTATTACTGCAACAACCAAAATCATAATGACAATCAATATCAAGATTGTTAGTATATTCATCTGCCCCACTCTGAAAAGTTCGTATGTGTTTGCAATAGCATTGGGCATCCTTGCTACAATACCTGCAAAAATAATAAGGGATATCCCATTTCCAATCCCTCTCTCCGTAATCTGTTCACCAAGCCACATGATAAAGGCTGTTCCTGCAGTAAGGGTAATGACTGTCATAAATCTGAAAGACCAGCCTGGATTAAGAACGATCATCTCTCCGGCCGCACCTCTCATGCTCTCAAGCCCAACTGCAATTCCAAATCCCTGAATCATACTTAGAATAACTGTGCCGTAACGGGTATATTGAATTATCTTTTTTCTTCCAATCTCTCCTTCCTTTTGAAGCTGTGCAAGATATGGAATAACCACTGTAAGTAGTTGAAGTATAATAGAGGCACTTATATAAGGCATTATACCCAATGCAAATACCGATAATCTTTCAAGTGCTCCACCTGAAAACATATCTATAAGACTGAAAAGGGTTCCCTTAGCCTGTGCAAAGAATGATGCCAGGGCGTCACCATTTATACCAGGAGTAGGAATATGAACCCCTATTCGATAGATGGCCAAAAAGAAGAGTGTATAAAGAATCCTTCTTTTAAGCTCCGGGATCTTAAAGATGTTCTGTGCACCTGAAATCATGGGCTAATAATCTCCACCCTTCCTTGGACCTTCTCTACTTTTTTAATTGCAGAATCACTTGCCATATGGACACGCACTATTAAAGGATGCTCAATTTCACCATCACCTAAAAGTTTAACTTTTTCACCCTTTTTCCAAAGACCACTCTTCATTAAAACCTCTGGATCCACTATGCTATCTTTTGGAAAACGATTTAAATCTCTAACATTGATAATTGAATATTCCTCTTTAAACGGCGAATTGAATCCTCTTTTAGGAAGTCGTCTCTGAAGGGGCATCTGTCCTCCTTCAAACCCTGCCTTTGTCCCGCGACCAGAACGTGCATTCTGACCCTTTGATCCGCGACATGCAGTCTTGCCATGTCCTGACCCTACTCCCCTCCCTACCCTCTTTCTTTTCTTCCTTGATCCAGCCGGGGGTTTTAACTCCTCTAACCTCATTATTGTCCCCTTCCTAAAGGTTATAAAATTTCTACAAGATGTATCACTTTATTAATCATACCTCGAATCTCAGGTCGATCCGGAAGTATAAGGGTTTGATAAAGCCTTTTGAATCCAAGCGCCTTTATTGTCTTTTTCTGGTCTTCTGGTCGACCTATCGTACTTCTAATCCATTTAACCTTGATCTTTTTCTCTATATTATTTCCTTCCACCTTTATTAACTCTCCACTTGTTTTTGTCTTCGAATCTCCATAATCTCTTCAGGTGATTTTAGTTGTTGCATGGCCTGCATGGTTGCTTTTATAAGATTGTATGGATTGTTAGAGCCAAGAGATTTCGTTAATATATTTTCAATTCCTGCTGATTCAGCAATGGCTCTAACTACAGCACCAGCAATAACACCAGTTCCTTCTGAAGCAGGTTTCAATAATACCTTTGAAGCACCAAACTTACCCAATACCTCATAAGGAATGGTCTTATTGATGATAGGAATCTTTATCAGGTTCCTCTTTGCGTGCTCAATAGCCTTACGGATTGCCTCTGGCACTTCATTAGCCTTTCCTAAACCGCTTCCAACATGTCCCTTTCCATCGCCAACAACAACAAGGGCACTAAAGCTAAATCTCCTACCACCCTTTACAACCTTCGCTACACGATTAATATGAACGACTCTATCTTTCAATTCTAAAGAACTTGGGTCAATCCTCGGCAATGTCAATTCCTCCCTGAAAAAAGTTTTTAAAAGATTAAACCACCGCTTCTGGCCGCATCGGCCAGTGCCTTGACCCTGCCATGATAAAGATAACCATTGCGGTCAAATACCACCTTTTTTATTCCCTTTTCAAGGCATTTCTTAGCAATAAGCTCTCCAACCTTCTTTGCAGCTTCAATATTACCTGGATATTTTAGGCTTCCCTTTAGCTCCGGGCTTAGTGTGGATGCACTTGCTAAGGTCTCACCTTTAGTATCTAAGATTACCTGTGCATATATATGTTTAAGACTTCGAAATACATTAAGACGCGGCCTCTCCTCTGTGCCTTTTATACGCGCTCTAACCCTCTTCTTTCTTTTTAAACGTGAAATGAGCTTTTGACTCCTCAAAACGTCTCCTCCTAAAATTTCATAATCTCTTTAGGCCTTTGCCTTTCCAACCTTCTTACGAATCTTTTCTCCAATATAACGAATCCCTTTGCCTTTATAAGGTTCAGGTGGTTTTATCGAACGAATTTTAGCTGCAACAGTCCCCACCAACTGCTTATCAATGCCCTTTACCGTTATCTGTGTCTGTCTATCCACCTCTATCTTAATACCCTCTGGTATTGGAAAGATAACTGGATGGGAAAAACCAAGGGTAAGTTTTAGTGTATCTGATTGAACATCTGCCCTAAAACCAACACCAACAATCTCAAGCCGTTTCTCAAATCCCTGAGTCACTCCAGTTACCATATTTGCAATAATACTCCTTGTCAGTCCATGTAGGGCTTTTAAGTTTCGTTCATCATTGGCTCTTCGCACAAATATCTTACCATCCTCCACTGAAACTGAGATACCTGCTGGTAAATTATGGGTCAATTGACCTTTTGGCCCTTTAATATCAATCTTAGAAAGATCGTATGATACAGTCACTTCCTTAGGGATTGGAATTGGCATCCTTCCAATGCGAGACATTTTTTCCCCCATTCTAAAATCCCAAATTCTCAAATTTCTTTATCCACTCTACCACACCTGGCACAGAAGCTCTCCTCCTACATTTTCCTTACGCGCAGCTTTATCCGTCAGGATACCTTTTGTTGTAGAAAGGATTGAAATCCCTAATCCACTCATAACAGAAGGTATCTTATCAACCCCAACATAAACCCTTCTTCCTGGTTTGCTTACCCTTTTAATATGAATGACGCCCTTTCGATTTGCATCATATTTTAAAAATATCCTTATTGTCTGATGACCATCCTCATCAGTGATCAGCTTGAAATTATTTATAAATCCCTCTTCTTTTAAGATCTTTGCAATTTCCTGTTTCATCTTAGAGAATGGAACATCAACTGATTCAAGTTTTGCCTGAGATCCATTTCTTATCCTTGTAAACATATCTGCTAAAGGATCGGTCATAGACATATAAACCCCCGTATTCTTTCACCAGCTTGCTTTAATTACGCCTGGAATTTCCCCTCTTGATGCATGTTTCCTAAAACAGAGTCGACACATATTAAATTTCCTTAAGAATGCCCTTGGTCGCCCACATAGTGGACATCTATTATATGCACGAACCTTAAATTTTTGGGGCCTTTTAGCCTTAATCATTAAAGAAAGCTTTGCCAAATTTAACCTCCAAATTTAAACAATATTTATTTTTAATTCCTGAAAGGCATCCCGAGTAACCTCAGAAGCTCTTTCGCCTCTTCATCAGTTTTAGCTGTTGTTACAATAACAATATTCATTCCTTTTACTTTATCTATCTTATCATAGTTAATTTCTGGAAATATGAGCTGCTCTCGAATGCCCAATGCATAGTTTCCCCTTCCATCAAAGGATTTTCCTGAGACTCCCTTAAAATCCCTTACTCTTGGCAATGCCACATTTACCAAACGATTGAAAAATTCATACATCCTCTCTTTACGAAGCGTAACCATTACTCCTATAGGCATTCCTGCCCTTAATTTAAACTGTGCAATAGATTTTTTGGCCTTTGTAATTACTGGCTTTTGTCCTGTTATTAAGCTTAACTCTTGAACTGCGCTATCAAGTATTTTTATATTTTGTATTGCTTCACCAAGACCCATGTTTATAACAATCTTCTCAAGCCTTGGTACTTCCATCCTATTTCTATAATTAAATTTTTTCATCAGTGCTGGAACAACCTTTTCTTCGTATATCTCTTTCAGCCTTGCCATAAGCTCACCTATCTCTATTTATCAAATATTTCACCGCATTTCTTACAGTAGCGAACCTTTTTTCCGCCTTCTATAAATCGATGATCAATCCGAACTGGTTTATTACATTTCTCACAGAGTAGCATAACATTAGAGATATGTAACGGGGCTTCCTTCTCTATTATCCCTCCCTGTCTCTGTTGGCCGTGTGGACGGGTATGTCTCTTAACAAAATTTATCTTTTCAACAATGACCCTTCCTTTCTCAGGCAAAACTTTTAATATACGACCACTTTTACCCTTTTCCTTGCCTGCTATAACCATAACAAGGTCATTCTTTTTAATATGATATCTTGGAACAATCATTTTATGCCTCACCCTTTATTAAATCTCATATCACCTCTGGAGCCAATGAGATTATCTTCATAAATTTTTTTGCCCTAAGTTCACGAGCTACAGGACCAAAAATTCGAGTCCCGATTGGCTCACCCTGAGGATTTATTAATACTGCAGAGTTGTCATCAAACTTTATATATGACCCATCAGGCCTTTTTACCTCTTTTTTTGTCCTTACTATTACAGCCCTTACCACATCTCCCTTTTTTATCTTCGAATTTGGAAGGGCATCCTTAACAGAAACGACGATCACATCACCCAAGGTGGCATACTTCCGTTTTGTGCCACCAAGGACCTTAATACAGCCAACCTTTTTGGCTCCTGAATTATCAGCTACTTCAAGGATACTTCGCATCTGGATCATCGTTAACTCCAATTTGAATAGTAATTTTAGCGCTCAATCTTAAGCTGCACGCTCCAAGATCTGTCTTACCCTCCAACGCTTCTCCTTGCTCAGAGGTCTTGTCTCAATCAATAAAACTTTATCTCCAATTCGACATTCATTTTTTTCATCGTGCGCCTTTACCTTTGTTCTCTTCTTTATATATTTTTTATATTTAGGGTTAAGGACAATCCTGTTTACCATAACGACTACTGTTTTATCCATTTTATCACTTATAACAACCCCGACTAAGGTCTTTCTCTTTCCTCTCTCTTTATCATTCGACATATTTTAAAAATTACCTCCAAGAATCTCCTTCTTTTACTTTTTCTCTTTACCTAATTGCCTCTCTCTTAATATGGTCTTTATCCGAGCTATATCCCTCTTTACCTGGGGAATACGCATAACGTTCTCGAGCTGCCCTGTGGCATGTTGAAACCTTAGGTTAAAAAGTTCCTCTTTTAATAGTCTCTCCTTCTCCAACAACTCTCCATCACTTAACATACGAAGCTCTTTGGCCTTCATAGCAAAGGACTCTCCCTCTTTACAAACCTCGTTTTGATAGGCAATTTATGAGAGGCCAGTAAAAACGCCTCTTTTGCCCTTTCCTCTGGAACCCCTTCCATCTCATATAGAATCCTGCCGGGTCTGACAACTGCTACCCAGTCCTCTGGAGGACCTTTCCCCTTTCCCATTCTGGTTTCAGCAGGTTTCTTTGTAATGGGTTTATCAGGAAAGATTCTTATCCAGATTCGGCCTGTCCTCTTTATGAATCGTGTCATTGCGATCCTTGCTGCTTCTATCTGCCTGGTAGTAAGCCATCCGCACTCAAGGGCCTGAAGTCCATAGTCACCAAAATTTAGCATATTCCCTCGTGAGGCTTTTCCCTTCATTCTTCCTTTCTGCTGTTTGCGATACTTTGTTTTCTTAGGCATTAACATAGCTTCTCATCCCCTTTAAAATTTATAACTAAGCTCAGGCAGACCTCTCTTCACCTTCTTTTGTTGGGAAGACCTCTCCTTTAAAAATCCAGACTTTTACACCAATAACTCCATATGTTGTTTTTGCCTCTGCAAGACCATAGTCTATATCTGCACGAAGGGTTTGAAGCGGAACCCTTCCTTCCCTATACCACTCTTTTCGAGCCATTTCTGCACCGCCTAATCTACCGGCGCAGGATATCTTTATCCCTTTAGCCCCAAGCTTCATGGCAGAGCTAACCGCCTTCTTCATAGCCCTTCTAAAACTGACTCGCCTTTCCAGTTGAAGGGCAACATTTTCAGCCACCAATTGGGCATCGGTCTCGGCCCTCTTTACTTCCTGTATATTGATAAGGACCTCTTTGTCAGTCATCTTCTGAAGTTCCCTTTTTAGGTTTTCTACCTCAACACCCTTTTTCCCAATAATGATACCAGGCCTGGCTGTATGAATAGTAACCTTTACCTTCTTTGCCTTACTCGCTGCCCTCTCAATCTCTATCCTTGATATGCCTGCATGATAAAGCTTTTTCTTCAAAAAATTACGTATCTGTATATCCTCAATCAAAAGCTTAGGATAATCCCTCTCTGCATACCACCTCGAATCCCAGGTCCTTATAAATCCTAAACGAAAACCTACAGGATGAACCTTCTGTCCCAATTGTCTTCCTCCTTTCAAGCTTCATCCAATATGATTGTAATATGACTCATCCTTCTTCTTATCATTGTTGCCCTACCCATTGCACGGGGTTGATAGCGCTTTAACATTGGCCCCTGATCAACAGTAATCCTTTTAACATATAGATTATCAACATCTATGTTTCTTCTCTGGGTTGCATTGGCTATTGCAGATTTCAATAACTTCAGTATTATCTTTGCAGCCGCCTTCTTTGTAAATGTAAGGATATTCAAAGCCTCCTCTGATTTCTTTCCCCTAATAAGATCGGCAACTAACCTTGCCTTTCTGGGTGCTATACGCACAAATCTTAACCTTGCCCTGACCTCCATTGGTTTATCCCCTTAGGCTGCCTTTTTTGTTACGACTTTAGTCTTTCGGTCTCCGGAATGACCATGAAATGTTCGTGTGGGAGAAAACTCTCCCAGTTTATGTCCTACCATCTCTTCAGTAACAAAGACCGGTATGAATTTTCTTCCATTATGAACTGCAAAGGTCAAACCTACCATTTCTGGAACGATTGTAGACCTTCGTGACCAGGTCTTTATTACCTTGCTCTCCTTTGACTTTCGAGCTTCTAAAACCTTCTTCATCAAATGATCATCAACAAAAGGCCCCTTTTTTATTGAACGAGCCATTAGTATTAATCCCTCCTCTTCAATATATACTTATCGGTTACCTTGTTTCTTCTGGTCTTCTTTTCAAGTTTTCCCCAAGGACTGCATGGGTGCCTTCCGCCCGAGGTCTTTCCCTCACCACCTCCCAATGGGTGATCTATAGGATTCATTGCCACACCCCTTACCACTGGTCTCCAGCCAAGCCATCTTGATCTTCCAGCCTTCCCAATGGATATGTTTTCATGCTCTATGTTGCTAACCTGACCAATAGTGGCGTAGCAATCCAAAAGTACAAGCCTGACTTCTCCTGAGGGAAGTTTAATATGTGCATACTTGCCTTCTTTTGCCATTAGCTGTCCATATGTCCCTGCGCTTCGAATAATCTGACCGCCTTTTCCTACTTTCAATTCTACATTGTGGATTAATGTTCCTGTTGGTATATTCCTTAAAGGGAGTGCGTTTCCAGGTTTTATATCAGCATTTGGACCTGCCATAACTTCATCACCAACCTTAAGCTCTGCTGGTGCAAGTATATAACGCTTCTCACCATCAGCATAATGAAGCAATGCAATCCGAGCAGAACGGTTTGGGTCATACTCAATGGCAGCAACCTTTGCAGGAATATCCCTTTTGTCCCTCTTAAAATCTATAATCCGATATAGCCTCTTATGGCCTCCCCCTCTATGCCAAGCAGTAATCCTGCCATAAACATTTCTTCCTCCTGTCTTCTTTAAAGGTTTCAATAGACTCTTCTCAGGCTCTGTTTTTGTTATTTCCTCAAATGTATATGCAGTTTGAAACCTTCTGCCAGGAGACGTAGGTCTGTATTTTTTTATTCCCATCGAATAACTCCTATTGGTTATTTATGCACCTTCAAAAAACTCTATACGATCTCCTTCTTTTAATGTAACAATTGCCTTTTTCCAATCAGGTCTCTTGCCATATTTTCTCCCAAGACGTTTTATCTTACCAAGAACATTTATTGTGCGGACCTTAAGGACCTTCACTTTAAATAGTTGCTCTACGGCTGATTTTATCTCAATCTTATTTGCATCCCTGTGAACCTCAAAGACATATTGATGGTTATCATCTTTTTGCTGAGTTGTCTTTTCAGTTATCAATGGTCTTATTATAATACTTTGCGGTTCCTTCATGATGCCAATACTCCTTGAAGCTTTTCTAATGCAGAACTTAAAATAATCAAATGATCGTGATTTAAAATATCATAAACACTTAATCCATTGTAATGAGTGACATCTATATCAGGAATATTCCTTGCTGATCTTTCCAGTAAGTCATCCTTTTCATCTATGACAATTAAGGCATCTTCTACCTGAAATCTTTTCAATATCTCTGAAACTTCACGAGTCTTGTAGTTTTTTAAAGGAAACTTATCAAGAAGAATCAATTTTCCTTCCTGCCGTTTCAAACTTAGGGCAACTTTAAGTGCCAGTCTCTTTAATTTCTTTGGGAGAGGAAAATTATAATCCCTTGGCATAGGACCAAATATAGTACCTCCCCCTCTCCAAAGGGGAGAACGTATTGAACCTGCCCTTGCCCTTCCAGTTCCCTTTTGTCGATATGGCTTTTTCCCACCACCGCGAACCAATGCCTTATTCTTTGTAGCTGCTGTCCCCTTCCGCTTTGAGGCTAAATCTTTTCGGACTGCCTCATAAAGCACATAGGGATTTATCTCTGAATTAAAAATCGTATCATTTAATTCGATATCGCAAACCTTCTGTTTCTCGACATCATAAACAGGCTCACTAACCATTTACATTCCTTCCTTAGCTCTGTTTATTTTCTTTCCCTTTCTGTTTTATTGCACTTCTAATAATAACCAAACCATTAGGACTACCTGGTATTCCACCCCTTAGGAGAATAAGATTCTGATCTTCTTTAACATCGATTACCTTTATATTCTGAATAGTCACGCGTTGATTTCCATAATGACCTGGCATCTTCTTTCCCTTAAAAACATGGTGCGGATATGTTGCAGCCCCAACTGATCCACCGTGACGAAAATATTCATGGGTGCCATGAGATCCTGGGGCGCCATGAAATCCATGGCGTTTCATAACACCCGAAAACCCCCTGCCTTTACTCCACCCAGTCACATCAACCAGATCTCCTGGTTTAAATATGCTTACATTTATCTCCTGTCCAACTTCATATCCTTCTATATCATCTGTCCTTATCTCTCTGAGATAGTAGCAAGGCGTAGTAGAGGCCTTTTTATAATGACCCAGAAGTGGTTTATTTACCCTTTGGGTCTTTTTTGGTAAAAAGCTTATCTGAATGGCATTATAACCATCTCTGTCTATTGTCTTCTTCTGAACAATAGCGCATGGCCCTGCCTCAACTACAGTCACAGGAACAAGAGAGCCGTCATCAAGAAATACCTGAGTCATCCCTAATTTTCTTCCAATAATCCCTAATCTTTGCATATCTTTTAGTTCACTCCAGTTTATTATTTATTATAATTTTATCTCAACATCTATCCCAGCAGGGAGATCAAGTTTCATAAGTGCATCAATTGTCTGTTGCGTTGGTTCTAAAATATCAATCAGTCGCTTATGAGTCCTTATCTCGAATTGCTCTCTCGACTTCTTATCCACGTGTGGAGACCTAAGAACTGTATATCTACTTATCTTCGTTGGAAGGGGTATTGGGCCTGCAATGTTTGCCCCTGTGCGCTTTACTGTATCGACTATCTCAGCAGTTGACCGATCAAGAAGTTTGTGATCATAAGATTTAAGACAGACCCGAATCTTCTGAGTTGTCATGCCAAAACCCCTTTCCTAAAAATCTTCTCATTCTATGACATCGCTTATTACACCAGCGCCTACAGTCCTTCCACCTTCCCTGATCGCAAACCTCAACTCCTTCTCCATTGCTATAGGCGTAATAAGCTCAACCGTCAACTGAACATTGTCCCCTGG
>JBBIOI010000040.1:0-27441 GCA_037443425.1 Deltaproteobacteria bacterium | reverse complement strand
GAAGGCAATGGTGTTAAGATTCCTCTCCTCGCCTATATCACACCATCGGGAAGGGTTATAACAGCGATTAGTATGTGCGAGCCATGTCGATCCACCCGATTCCATATCAATGGAAATAAACTTGTTTGCAATGCATGCTATACAGAATGGGATATAGAAACACTTAAGGGGATTCAGGGAGGATGTTTAAACTATCCACCAGATGCCATCCAGAGCACAATTGAGGGCGATAGGATTTTAATCGACGAAAAGGTGGTTTCTCAATGGAGACCAAGAGTCTAAATTCAACTATAGAGGGATAGCAAGATGCGACTAAAAGACATTTCTATTAATAATCTTAGAAGGCGAAAGGGAAAAGTCTTCTTTCTCATACTGGGACTCACTATCGGTATAACAACGGTTGTCGCGTTAATCTCGTTGACACGATTGATGAAGGAAGACATTGCCCATAAACTTGATGAATTTGGGGCAAATATACTAATCATCCCACGAACCGATGATCTATCCCTATCTTATGGAGGATTGAATATCGGCGGAATATCGATCGAAACTCAAAGCCTAAAAGATACGGATGTTCCAAAGATTCGGGAGATCGAAGTCCGTGAAAATATAAGCACTGTCTCGCCCAAATTGATTGGTGTAGTAGAGATCGAAGGGAAAAAGGTTCCCCTTATGGGTGTAAATTTTGAGGAAGAATTAAGGCTAAAGAGATGGTGGAAGATTCATGGAATTAAGCCAAAAAGTCAAGATGAGGTACTTCTCGGAAATGAAGTGGCGGTTCGTTTATTTAAGAGTTCGGGGGATTCACTCCAGATAAATGGAAGAAGGGTCAGGATTTCTGGTATTCTCGATGAGACAGGCTCGCAGGACGATTCACTTATCTTTGCTGATCTGAACTTTGTGCAGGAGATTATGAAGAAGCCTGGGATATTGAGTCTGATTGAGGTGTCTGCTTATTGCAATACATGCCCTATTGAGGAAATTGTTCGACAGATTTCATTAAAACTTCCTCATGCAAAAGTTACAGCCATTAAACAGACACTTCAAACAAAGATGGAAACCCTGGACCACTTTAAGAGGTTTTCTTTCGGGATTTCAATCATTGTTCTTCTAATCGGAGGACTTATTGTCTTTACAAACGTGATGGCTTCGGTCAACGAACGGAAAAGGGAGATTGGGATTTTTCGTGCAATTGGATTTCGGAAATCCCATGTGGTTCGGATAATCTTTTTAGAGGCCTTGATAGTAGGATTGATCGCAGGGATTTTTGGATATGTAATGGGGCTGGGAGTTTCCTATTTCATTGGCCCCCTGCTTACAGGTGTGAAGGTGGGGCATATATCTGTTGATCCCATTTTAGCAATAGGAGCTGTTTTCCTTTCTTCTTTAATTGGGATTCTATCAAGTGCTTATCCAGCAATTCATGCTTCGAAGATGGATCCTACGACGGCACTTAGAGCATTATGAAGTAAAAGAAATTTCCCCTCATCCTTCCCCTCTCCCCAGAGGGGAAGAGAGAGGGAGTGAGGAGTACTTTATGAGTTTGATAGAGATAAGAAAAGTTACAAAAATCTACAATAGTGGAGAAGAGACTGTAAATGCATTAACAGATATAGGTTTAAATATCGACCGAGGGGAGTTTATCTCAGTGATGGGTCCTTCGGGTTCTGGGAAATCAACCCTTCTTACAATAATTGGGGGACTTAATCATCCTACCAGGGGAGAAGTGGTTGTAGATGAGATTCCCATTTATAAACTTCCTCTTGAGAAGTTAGCTGATTTCAGAAGAGAATATCTGGGATTTGTCTTTCAATCTTTTCAATTGATCCCATATCTAACAGTAATCGAAAATGTGATGCTTCCGCTCTCTATAACGGATAAACCAAATCAGGAACAAAAAAGGATAGCAGAGGAGATTATTGAAAGGATGGGATTGAAAGGGAAGGAGCGAAGACTTCCTGATCAGCTTTCAGGAGGTGAGCAGGAAAGGGTTGCTATTGCAAGGGCACTCGTTAACTCACCTCCTATCCTTTTAGCAGATGAACCAACAGGAAACTTAGATTCCAAAACAGGAAAAGAGATTATGGAACTTTTTAAACGTTTAAATAGTGAAGGGCAGACTATTGTGATGGTTACCCATAATCCTGAAAATACAAAATTCTCCACCCGCACCATTTTTCTTAAGGATGGTAGGATTGACGGGTAAAAGGATTATTAAGGAATTTATATCTAATCGTTTGAGGTTAAAATGGAACCAAAGGATTACACCCAATGGTATGGAAGCTGGATTTATGTGGTAATGGCGACTGCGATTTTTTCTATTTTTACAATAGCCCTTTTAAGGCCAAGAAGAAAAAAGGACTGGAAAGGTACAGGTATGTTACAGGCCTTTTTTATTTCTCTATTTGCCGAGATGTTCGGTTTCCCCCTCACCATATTTCTTGGATCATCTTTATTTGGGTTTTCTTATAAGAAATTTGGACTTTTTGAGAGCCACCTATGGGCCTATTTTTTGTTTAGGACAGGTTTAATGGATTTAAAATCAGCGGTTGAGGTGGTTATGTGGGTCAGTATCATCCTTATTGGAATTGCTTTTATAATAATTCCTATAGGATGGTTCCAGATCTATCGGGCTAAAGGAAAGTTAGTAACAAATGGGATATATAATATTATTCGCCATCCGCAATACTTAGGCCTTATCCTTATCATCATTGGCTTTATTATACAATGGCCTACAATCCTTACAATTATTATGGCCCCTATCCTGATTCTTATATATCTTCGCTTAGCAAGAATTGAGGAGAAGGAACTGGAACAGGAGTTTGGTGAGGTTTATAAAAACTATCTTAAAAAAGTGCCTCCATTTATCCCAAAAATTTTTTCCTTCAAGTAGAGTTCTAAAAGTCCTTGAAAGACTTCAGTCATTGTGAGCACCCAGAGGGTGCGTGGCAATCTCATAAATTCCTTGCTTAGCTCGAAATAAAGATTGGGAAGAGATTGCTTCGGTTCCGCCTCGCAATGACTAACTTGAATCGCTCAATTTAGGTTAAAATTAATCCGCATCCAAATTAAGTTCTGAAATAAGATGAGAGTTTGGCAAGCCCCAAGGGTTTGCCCTACGACACCTCAAAGGTCTCCACGAGGCCTTTATTCTTGAATCTTTCAACAGCCCGGTTCACCTGGATGGCCACAACAGGATTGACCACTTCTTATTTTGATCCAATTATTTCGAAGAAGGAGCCACAATTTTTTATGCCAGGGTATGGGAGTTTTGAGATTCGTAAAGAAAGATCGAATGTTAGGTTTCGTCATATGGACCTCCTGGAATATTAATCTTTTGGATTGGACCTACACCTGAGATAAGGGCTTGGGCAGCTCGTCTCCCACTCTCTAACGCTGTGGGAATCCCTCCCATGAAAAGGGCTGAGAAGGCTTGATACCCGGCCATGTAAAGGCCTTTAATGGGTGTAAGAATAAGTTCCTTTGGCTCATTATCACGAAAATCTTCGTAATTCCATGACCATCCAGCCACCGCTCCTTGACTTCTTCCTCCTTGATCCTCAAAAGTGATGGGGGTCGCTACATCCATTATAAAGATAGAATTTTCAAGCCCTGGCACTAAATGAGCCACCTCTCGAATGATACCTTGAGCGAGTTGAGTCTTGTAGTTTTGATATTCCTTAGACCTCTTCCTCCACCCCAATCGATAGCGGGAAAAATGCTTGTAGTCTGCCTCAAGGCGAAGGATAATGGATACTTTTTCTTTCCTGTCCAGCCTATTTCCCCAAAGGCTTACCTCGATTTCTTGGCAGGCGAGTGCACGAGGATCTATCTTGGGCTGGGTCCAATCGATTTTTTCTTCTTCCTGATCCATATCAAATTTTCTTCGGTAGATCAGTCTACTTGCCTCTTTAAATAATGATAAATCTATTTTAGTTGGGTCTATTCCAAGGCAGACTTGAAAGATAGAAGAGGTCAGCGGTGCATTCGATATAGCTTGATACCATTCTGAAGGAATGGTATGGGGATCGAGAAGTTTAAGAAAAGTTGATCTATAATCGGCATTGGAGATTACGCCTGAGGCATCTATTTCAGTTCCATCCTCAAGGGTAACTCCTTCGACTTTTTCTTGCTTCACCCGTATTTTAGTAGCTCCTTTATTTAATCTTATCATTCTGTCTGAATTAGGAATTGGCTCTATTGCTCTTTTGAATCGCTCACAGAAAGATTTCATTCCTTCTTCTGGAAACCATATTCCAACATTACACATCAAATTCCACATAGCCGCAAGTAAAGGAAGATTACTATAAGGTTGTCTCGTGCCAAGGCTTCCCAGGATACGCCTGAGCCTCCAGTCCTTAATTAATTTTCGAAGATATTCAGCCGCAGAAAGATGAAGGTTAGGATTGCGTTTTTGGGTCTTGGGATCGAGTTCTCTATTTGATATCAATTTCTCTATATCCATAAAAAACTGGTCCACTCCTTCAGCATCGGAAGGGAATTGATTTTTAAGTTCCTTTGCTATCTCTGAGAAGGGGAGAGATAATGGGCCATCGAGACCAAAAGCGTGAACTCGATAATGGACTCGCAAGAAGTTTAGACCTTCACCGATTCCGAGTTCATCAAACACCTTTTTGATAAGATCGGGATGGGTAAATCCAAGAGGTCCCATTGGAAAAGTAAATCCTTGCCTGTGATACACATATGCTGTTCCGCCAATATGAGGGTTTCTATCCAAAACAAGAACCCGTAGGCCTTCTTTTATCAGATAGGAAGCAGCAGTTAAACCTCCTATCCCCGCTCCAATCACGATGACATCCCAAACCATTCTCATAAAATATATCACAGGGTTCCTGATCAAACAAGCTTTGACTTTTTCTCATTTCGAAGTTTTTTTAAATAAAAACAAAAGGAGAGAAACATAGTCTGTTTCCATTCATTGGCCTGAGCAATCATTAGTTTTCCATTAAAGAGAAACTTTTATTTCATCTTCTTCCTTATTCTTCGTTATTTTTAAAAAAGAAGAATTCATTGACCTATACCAAGGAGATAGGTTAAAAAAATAGAATGAATTTTTTCTTCAAGTCTAAGGAAATGATGTAAGTTATCAAAGGGTGTAATTCTGTTACCGATCTCAAATGGATTCGTTCTAAGAATATGAAAAGGGGAGATTCAAGAGCCTGAGCATAAAAATCGAAACTCGCATAAACAGTGCATTTTATTCAACAAACCGCGAAAGTTGGGTTAAAATGCGCGAGGCAAATTCAATAAAGTATTTTCGAGGAGCGAAGCGACGTGGCAATCTTACTGGTTCCTGGCTTCGCTCGGAATGACAATTTTTGTGGGATTGCTTCGGTTTCGTCTCGTAAAGACAATCTTAAATCCCTCAACATAGATAAAAATTATTTATTGATGGAAAATCATAGGGGAAGTTGATTAATCAACTTCCCCTATGGACTCTAAATTCTTGGAAGGCCTGATTCATCGAAAATACCTTCAAATAAAGGTCCAGTTAAATATCTTTCTCCTGAATCAGGAAGCACAACGACTATTGTTTTGCCATTAAATTCTCCACTTCTTGCTAATCTTAGCGCTACTGCAATAGCAGCCCCAGAACTTACCCCTGAAAGAATGCCTTCCTCCCTTGCAAGCCTCCTTGAATATTCAATGGCTTCTTCACTCGTTACTTGTTCTACCCTATCCACCATAGATAAATCCAATGTATCAGGGATAAAACCTGCACCAATACCTTGGATTTTATGAGGTCCCGGCTTTAACTCTTGACCAGCAAGTTTCTGAGATATTACCGGACTTTCTGCGGGTTCAACTGCAACACTTATAATCTTTTTCTTTTTTTCCAATTTAATATATCGAGAAACACCCGAAATCGTTCCTCCTGTTCCAACCCCTGAGACGAGGACATCGATTTGTCCATCGGTTTGTTCCCAGATTTCTGGCCCAGTTGTTTTAAAGTGAATCTCAGGATTGGCAGGATTCTTAAATTGTTGAGGCATGAAGTATTTTTGAGGATCTGAAGCAGCAATACGTTCTGCTTCTTCAACTGCCCCTCTCATTCCTTTGGAGCCAGGGGTCAATATTATATTTGCACCAAAGATAGCAAGGACTTTCCTTCTTTCCATTGACATAGTATCTGGCATAGTGACATGCAGTTTGTAACCCCTTGCCGCAGCAACAAAGGCTAAGGCGATACCAGTATTGCCACTTGTGGGTTCAATGATTTCCATCCCAGATTTAAGTAACCCTCTTTTTTCTGCATCCCAGATCATATTTGCTCCTATCCGACATTTCACAGAATATGAAGGATTTCGTCCCTCGATCTTTCCGAGAATGGTTGTTTTAAGCCCCTCTGCCATTTTATTAATCTTAACCATAGGGGTATTTCCGATTGAAAATGAATTATCACTGTAAAACTTTGCCATAAGGCTTCTCCTTTCTAAGATTTTGATTGAAAAATTTGTAAATTTATATCTCAAACATTACCTATTGCCGGGGGCTTGAATCTTTTTAACCTCAATGCATTAGACACCACACTTACAGATGAAAAGGCCATAGCCCCTGCTGCAAAAATAGGATTTAGCAGGATTCCGAAAAATGGAAACAGTATACCCGCTGCCATAGGGATTAATACGGTATTGTAAGCAAATGCCCAGAATAGATTCTGTTTGATATTGCGTATCGTAGCACGGCTTAACGCAATTGCTGTGATGATTCCTCTTAAATCTCCACTTATTAAGGTTATATCTGATGATTCCATGGCTACGTCGGTTCCTGTGCCAATAGAAATCCCAACATCGGCTTGTGCAAGGGCAGGGGCATCGTTAATCCCATCTCCCACCATAGCGACTTTCTTTCCTTCTGCCTGTAGCTTCCTCACCTCGTCTGCCTTTGCCTCTGGGAGTACTTCCGCCAGAACCCGATCTATCCCGATCTGTCGAGCAATCGCCTCTGCTGTTCGACGATTGTCTCCGGTAATCATTACAACTTCTAACCCCATCTTATGAAGTGCCTCAACAGCCTCCTTTGAATTTTCTTTAAGGGTGTCAGCAACAGCAATAATTCCTGCTGGTTTCTGATCAATACTAACAAACATAGGGGTTTTCCCTTCGCTTGAAAGTTCGAAAGCCATATCTAAGAGACCATCAAGTGGAATGCCCCGATCCTTCATCAATTTCTCATTTCCCATCAAGAGAAGCTTTCCATTGATAATGGCCTCTATTCCATGACCAGGAATAGCCTTGAAGTTGTCCGGATCAATAAGGGGTATATTCCTTTCTTTAGCTTTATTAATAATGGCTTCTCCAAGAAGATGCTCTGAGCCTTTTTCTGCGGATGCAGCATAGTGAAGTATCTCATCCTGCTTAAAATTATTATACTCAACAATATCTGTAACCGATGGTGCTCCTTTTGTAAGTGTTCCTGTTTTGTCCATTATAATTGTATTAAGTTTACAGGTTGTTTCCAGGGCTTCCCCACTTCTAATCAATATACCATTTTCTGCTCCTTTACCTGTTCCTACCATAATCGATGTTGGCGTAGCCAAACCCAGTGCACATGGACATGCAATAATTAAGACAGAAATAAAATTTAAAAAAGCAAATTTAAGTGATGGAGAAGGTCCAAATATTGACCAGATGATAAATGTAAGCACAGCAATTCCAATCACTACAGGAACGAAATAACTTGCAATCACATCAGCCATTTTTGCTATAGGAGGCTTTGAGCCCTGTGCTTCTTGAACAAGCCGAATTATGTGGGAAAGGAATGTCTCCTTCCCAACCTTGGTGGCTTTGAATTTAAATGTCCCAGTTTTATTTATAGTGGCTCCAATAACAGTATCTCCAGCCTTCTTCTCAACTGGTAGGGATTCTCCTGTAACCATCGATTCGTCAATTGAGGAGTAACCTTCTATAACAACTCCATCCACAGGAATCTTTTCTCCAGGTCGCACAATTACGGTATCGCCAGGTAAAACCTCTTCAACAGGAACATCGATCTCATTACCATTTCTTATAACCCTTGCCTTTTTCGGTTGTAGCCCAATTAATCTTTTAATTGCTTCTGAAGTCCTTCCTTTTGCCTTTGCTTCAAGAAATCTTCCAAGGAGGACGAGAACAATAATAGCTGCAGAGGTATCGAAATAGACATCAAGCATTACGCCTTTAACCATAATTTGATGAGGAACGAAAGTGACGATGAGGCTATAGAGATAGGCAGAAGAGGTTCCTACTGCAATCAAGGTATTCATATCGCTTGTCTTATGCCGGATTGCCTTCCAAAAACCTACATAAAACTGCCATCCTGCCCAGAATTGAACTGGCGTAGCCAATAAAAATTGGATAAAGAAATTCAATTCCTTTGAAAGTCCTACCTGTCTTTCGAGAAGTCCTGCACCATACATTAAGATTAGGATAGGAATAAGGAGGATGGCACTTATGGTAAATTTTAATTTCAATCTTGATAGTTCAGCCTCCCTTGCAATCCTCTCTTTTTCAACAATATCCTCTTCTTTCACTTCAAGCACCTGGTAGCCTGCATCTTGTATTGCCTTTTTAATATCTCTGAGAGAGAGTAATTCTGGGATATATTCTATCAAAGCCCTTTCTAAGGCAAAATTTACATTCACTTCAATGACACCCTTCAGAGCCATTATTGCATTCTCGACTCTACTGACACATGAAGCACAATTCATTCCCCTGATTGGGATGGTAATCCTATCTGACTTTACATCATAACCCAGACTTCTAACTTCCTTGATTAAGTGAAAAATATCGGTTTGCTCCGGGTTAAATGTAACAGCCGCCTTTTCTGCAGCAAAGTTAACTACTGCCTGTTTCACTCCCGGAACAGTATTTAAACCGGTTTCAATCCTTGCTGCACAACTGGCACATGACATCCCTTTTATCGGAATGTCTATACGCTCTAAAATCTTATCCGAATCTTCGAGTTCCATTTTCGATCCTCTCTTTTGTATCAATCTTTAGTATATAATTATTTCAGTTCATAAAATATTCCTGCTGTACCCTTTTTATCTCCAACTTTAAAAAGAATCATAACTTGATACTTCCCTTTTTCAGAAAGATTGAAATATGCATCATAGCTCTTCATCATATCTTCATATTTCAAGACCTTTATCTGATCCTTACCTTTTGGATCTACTACCTTCATACTGATTTGTGCATCTGTAATCTCTTTTTGAGTTTTCTCATCTTTTAATATTACAGTAATATTATGTGTTGTGCCAGGTTCAATATCCTCTTTCATCTTAGATTTTAATAAAAAAGGCTCTTGGCAATTAAAACCCGGGGGGTGAAGGTTTTTGGCCGATTTTAATGGCCTTTGCCAAGAGCCTTTCCGAGTCTAATTTTATTTTTAATAACTATTAATTATAATGAATTTTACCCTTTGTAAATAGGGTAAAGTATGTATTTCTTCTTAAAAAAAACCCTATTTTTTAACATCCCTTCACTCCCCATCATTTATCTTTTTCAAACTTCAGGAGGATGATAGATGGAGAGTGGTGAATTGCCAATTTCTTCATTTGAAGTTCTCCAATTTAATTATAATGGCCCTCGGTCCTTTACTAAACCTTAGGGGGGTGAAGGCTTAGTCATCTTGGACCGCTTAAGGGTCCAGGACCGAGAGCCAAGTTCTTATTAAAATTACTCAAACATATTTCATTTCCTTAATCTTATTAAGGAATCTTTCATGCTCAGGACAGAATTCATACCTTCCGTTTAGTTGAGCATGTAACATCTCCTCCTGCCAGTGACTATTAAAGAGTCGACAATCAGGATCGTCACAAAAAGGGTTATCTGTTAATTGAAAAAATAAGGCCTGTATGAGATAACCTTTTAGAACCTCTGTCATCCTGTGATCATTATGATCCAGAAATCTCCCTCTGTATTCTTCTTTTAATAACTCTAATGGGATTCCCATCTGTCTTTTTAGATAGAATTCTCTTGGTTTTGCTGGAGCTAAAACTAATCCATTAATAGATATCATATTTGGAAAACCATAGATGCTTGTCCTCAAGTGATATCTTAAATCATCAGGATCCCATGTACCTATCAGTTGATTTGTGATAATGATTGTGCAGTTTTGCTCCTCATCTTCTCCATTTAGAATAAAATCACTTAAAATCTTTTGATATAATATACCTTCGTAGAGGATTCCAAATGTCTTCCATTTATTTTCTTTTATTCTTTCTTTTTCATAAGCAACCTCTCCATCAAATACTCCGCTGGATAAAGCCCTTTTCATCGGGTCTTTTATCCTTAATTTAGCAAGTCTTTTTGCTAAAATTTCTATATCATCATCCGAAAGGCCTTCATATATACTTCCACACAGTAAAACTCCTAAACCTGTTTTTTCTTTGAGATAGAGACTTAGATCTTCCATATTTAATAAACTCACATCTCCTTCCTCGAAGATCTTGAAGGAGAAGGGAATTCGATTAATTATTTTATCCACCTTAAATTCATCGATTCTTATTTAACTTTTCAAGGATAATCTGGGCACCCTTTCGACCAGAGAGTAGCATCGCTCCAAAGGTTGGTCCCATCCTTGGGAGCCCATAAGTTGTAGCCACAGCCATTCCTGTAACAATCAATCCAGGATGAACCTCTCCAGTATGTTCAACAACAAGGTCCTCCGACTGTTCTACCCACATTGCACCATAACCAGAGGTCTTAAGGAGACCCCTTTCTTCAAGTTTTTTTACTACGCAGGCATCGTGGCCTGTTGAATCAACAACAAATCTTGCTTCAAGTGCGATTGGGTCTACACATGTGATTTCGCGTGGGAGGGCCTGAACAGGAGTCCAGTTAACAACTGCTCCACATACTCGGTTTCCTGCCCTTAAAATGACATCATCAAAGATGGTCATGTTTGCAAATTTAACACCTGCATCACAGGCAGCCGAGATTAGTTTCGAACAGGCATGAGGTCCATCAGCCACATAAAGGCCATCTGTTACTTTTTCGTAGGGGATTCCAAGTTCTTCAAGTATCTTTTGTCCAGGCTCCCTAACAGTAACTTTGTTCATTAAATATCCACCAATCCAGAATCCTCCTCCAATATAGTTATTCCTTTCCACAATAAGAGTCTTTATTCCCTTCAAAGCTAAATCTCTACCAGCCATCAGTCCGCTTGGGCCACCACCTATTATAAGACAGTCACTCTCAACATATTCTATAAATTGTTTGGCAAAACCATCAACAATGGCTCGAGTTACTTCTTTCTCACTTACAGGTGAAAAGATTCTTTTTTTCTCATTCATTTTATCAATTCCCCCCTTTATTATTTGATGAAATTGTCTTAATGTACTTTGATAAAATTTTCCTCTTCTGTTTTTCACAATCGAAGCAATATTCAGGATACCTTGCTCCACCATCAGGGAAGATTGTTACTATAGTTCCACTCTCTATAGACTCAGCTAATCTCAATGCGGCCCATAGGGCAGCGCCTGAAGATGGTCCGACCCAAAGGCCTTCTTCTTTTGCAAGAAGCCTTGCCATCTCATAGGCAACCTCTGTTCTTACAAAGAATGTTCCATCAAGGATTGACTCATCATAAATACCAGGTCGTATAGCAGAGGCAATATGTTTTAGGCCTTCTATTCCATGAAAGCCACTATCAGGCTGAACACCAAATAATTTGATATCAGGGTTAAACTCTTTTAGCCTCCTTCCAGTTCCCATAAGTGTGCCTCCGGTTCCAACACCTGCTACAAAGTGTGTTACTTTCCCGCCAGTCTGACGGATGATTTCAATACCTGTAGTTTCATAATGGGCCATCCAGTTTGATGGGTTATTATACTGGTCAGCCAAAAAATATCTTTCTGGGTTAGTTTCATATATTCTTTTGGCCTCAATAATAGCTCCGTCTGATCCAAGTAAAGGATCAGTAAAGATCAATTTTACACCATATGCTTCGAGTGCCTTTTTTCTTTCTTCACTAATATTTTCAGGGACTACAAGTTCAACCTTATATCCTTTTATGGCCCCAATCATTGCGTATGCAATACCTGTATTACCAGATGTCGAATCAAGAATAATCTTGTCTTTTGTAAGTTTGCCCGATCTTTCGGCATCCTCAATAATCCTTAACCCTGGCCGGTCTTTTACTGAACCGCCAGGATTAAGCCATTCTGCTTTTGCAAAAAGCTTGACATTCTTTAAATTTCGGGTTAACCGATGGATTTCGACAAGGGGAGTATTGCCAATAAATGAAGTTAGAGAATAAGAGATTCCCCTATCAAATC
The DNA here is from genome assembly GCA_037443425.1 of Deltaproteobacteria bacterium. Taxonomy (GTDB): domain Bacteria; phylum Desulfobacterota; class BSN033; order BSN033; family UBA1163; genus JBBIOI01. Next base: position 15,158 of record JBBIOI010000040.1, on the reverse strand, counting down.
TATCCCAGATATCTATCTCTTTAAAGGTTCTTAAAGCCTCCATCTTAGCCTCAAATAATTACAACGCCTCAAATAATTACAACCTCTTCAGGATATATGGCATCTTTTTCAATCCGAAATGCCTTCATGACAGGATTATTTTCATCTTTTAAAGAGATGATTATTGTTACAACATCAGGATAGCATGCCAGTTTAACATCCGTCTCTGAAGGAAATGGAATGGTATGTGGATGTGAGTGATATGTTGCGATCATCTCTATATTTTGCTTTTCCATTTCTTCAAAGGTCTTCCATTGCTCCTTTGGTGACATCGAATATCTTAGTGGACTTTTTTCTACATTTTGAAGCTCAAATGATTCGACTACTGTATGATCCTTTCCTCCCAGAATTCCACAACATTCTATGGGCCATTCTCTTTTTGCATGCTCAATCATTTTCTGGTAAATATTTTCAGGAATCCTTATCATTTCCATTTCCTATTGACTTAATTGGCTAATGGAGCAATGCCACATACCTCTTGTTGATCAACAATATCTTTTATTTTTGGCTTTTCACTACATAATGGACAAGATGGATTCTTCTTAATCGTAAAGACCTTAAATTCTGTTTCAAGTGAATGATATAGCAAGAATTTTCCGATTAATGGCTTTCCTTTATTCAATATTAGTTTAATAGCCTCTGTTGCTTGAAGAAGACCAATTTGCCCGGGTACAACTCCCAGGACACCAACCTCGTTTCAACTCGGGACCATTCCAGGTGGAGGTGGTTCAGGAAAGATACAGCGAAGACATGGTCCACCTCCTTTTGGATGAAAAACACTTAGCTGTCCTTCGAATTGGAAAACTCCTCCATATATATATGGCTTTCCGATGAAAAAGCATGCATCATTAATTAAATACTTTGTCGGGAAATTGTCGGCGCCATCAATAATGATATCGAAATTCTTAAAGATATCGAACGCGTTTTCATGTGTTAACTTTTCTTGATATGTTAAAACCTTTATATCAGGGTTAATCATATGGATTGCATCCTTTGCAGATTCAGCTTTAGGTCTTCCAACATCATATGTACTGTGAAGTATTTGTCTTTGAAGATTTGTTAGATCCACATTGTCATGATCGATAATTCCGATTGTTCCAACACCTGCAGCAGCCAGATAAAGACCAGCAGGAGAACCCAGCCCTCCTGCTCCTACAATAAGAACCTTTGCCTTTAGTAGTTTTATCTGTCCTTCCAAGCCAACTTCTTTTAATAGTATATGTCTGTTGTAGCGTGTTAATTGATTCTGGGTTAATTTAGAATCATTTACTACTTCGTATCCCCTGGCTTCCCATTCTTCTATACCTTTTGCCATTGATAAGACCGTCTTATAACCCATCTCTTTTAGTATTTTAGCAGCTGTTAATGATCGGACCCCAATTGCACAGTAGACAATTATTGGTATTTCCTTATCGATTAACAAAGACTCTGTTTTTTCTTTCAATCTATCCATTGGAATAAAGACAGCACCAGGTATATAACCAAGCGCAATTTCTTCTTCTTCCCGAACATCAAGCAATATGATTTTATCACCATTTTTGAGAAATCGATATGTATCCTCAACAGATATTTCAATGGCATTTCTATTTTCTTCTACTTTAAGCCACTCACTTAATGAATTTATGTTATTATTTTTGACCATTTCTTCTCCCCCATAGAAGGAAAAATTCAACTTTTTATTCGATCACATTTCTTTCAACAGGTTCTACCTTAACCCCTATCTTTTTTAGGTAATCAAGGGCTTTTAAATACTCTTCCTCTTCTCCATCAATCTCGAGGGTAACCCAACCAACATCTTCTGACACATTTGCGCTTCTTATATTTGTAACAATTTTGAATTGATGGCCTATATTGTAAATCACAGGCTCTTTAATAAGCTGAGGTGGAAAGGTTAGGGTTACCTTTCTTTTAATAGTTGCACCACCAGCAATAGCTGGTATTATTGATATCTGATCCCCATCTTTTAGTGGAGTTGATAAATTCTGAAGGAAACGTATATCTTCATCATTTAAGTAGATATTTATAAATCGTCTCAATTCTCCATTCTCGTCTCTAAGTCTTTCCCTTAACTGGGGATAATTATCTGTTAGCCATTCAAGAACTTCGCCTACTGTATTTCCGTTGGCTTTTATAATATTTTGATCATTTACCAGTTTTTTTAATGGAGTAGGAATACGTACTTCAACTTCCATCTTTTCCCCCTTTTATTAGGCTAAGGCCTGAAATTTTGCTTCGATTAAAGTCTTTTTTGGTGAAACAATCTTTTCGAATTCTGAAAGTTTTGCTTCAATAATTATTGGACTTCCAACCTGATCTCTGATCGCCTCCTGGGTTTTTAGACCGTTCCCAGTAATAGAAATGAGAATCGATTCGTCTTTTGGAATAATTCCCTTCTCTATGAGCTTTTTTGTAACCCCTACTGTAACTCCCCCTGCAGTTTCAGTAAAAATTCCTTCTGTTTGGGCAAGAAGCTTCATTGCTTCGATAATCTCTTGATCGGTAACATCTTCAGCCGAGCCTCCAGATTCCTTTATCGCTTTTAAGGCATAGTATCCATCTGCAGGATTTCCTATCGCAAGGGATTTTGCAATCGTTTGAGGTTTCTGGGGTTTTATCCAATCAAGGCCTTCTTTGAAGGCCAAAACAATAGGGTTTGATCCTGATGCCTGGGCCCCATAAATTTTTGTCTCTATTTTATCGATAAAATTGATTCTTTCTAATTCTTTAAATGCCTTCCAGACCTTTGTAATTAAAGATCCGCCTGCCATTGGGATTACAATATGTTTTGGTAGTTTCCATCCGAGTTGTTCAGCAATCTCGTAACCAAATGTTTTAGACCCTTCTGAATAAAATGGACGGATATTTATGTTTACAAAGGCCCAACCGTAATTTTCTGCTATTTCACTGCAGAGTCGATTCACCTCATCATAACTCCCTTTGATACCGATTAACGTAGCGCCGTAAATCAATGTCCCAAGGATTTTCCCTTGTTCGAGATCATAGGGGATAAAGATATAACTTTTAAGTCCACCTTCTGCCGAAAGGGCTGCTACAGAATTGGCAAGATTCCCAGTTGATGCACAGGCAACCACTTCAAATCCAAATTCTTTTGCCTTAGAAATTGCAACGGAGACTACACGGTCCTTAAAAGAGAGTGTTGGATGGTTGACTGCATCATTTTTTAGATAAAGTTCTTTAACACCAAGGGCTTTGCCCAATCTTTCTGCTTTGATAAGTGGAGTAAATCCTACGTTTCTTCCAACAAAGGGTTCGGAATTTAAAGGTAAAAGCTCCTTATAGCGCCACATTGTTTTAGGTCTATTTGCAATAAATTGCTTAGTTATTGTCTTTTTTATTTTTTCATAATCATAGGCAACTTCTAATGGACCGAAACAGAATTCACATACATGTGATGGTCTAATCTCATACTCTCTTCCACATTCCCTGCATTTCAAAAACTTTACTAAATCCATATTATCACCTTATTAATTATTATTTAGATTGTTTATAAAAATAATAAAGAAAAATTTTAATAAAAAAACTATGTTTTAGAAATAAAATATTTTATTAATATTGTCAAGATTATTAAATAAAATATAAATATTTTTTATCAATTTCTCTCTCTATCCCTAATTTCTTTGCAATTTCACATAAATCTTTAATTGTTACAGAATCGAAGTATTCTCTTAGCCTGCTTCCAGCCTCCTGCCATATTACCTGGGTCACACAAACACCAGATTTCTCGCATGGTCTACTTGAATCTGTAGGACTTTTACAAATTACAGGATCTATATCTCCTTCAGTGATTCGTATAATCTCTCCCACAGAAATCTCCTCAGGCTTTTTATTTAAAAAGTAACCTCCGTTAGGCCCTCTTTTACTTCCTAAAATGCCCCCCTTTTTTAACTTTTGAAAGATCTGCTCCAAATATCTTGGTGAAATATCCTGTCGCCTTGATATATCTTTTACTTGAGTTTCAAGGCCATTCGAGTGATATGCAATATCAAAAATAGCCCTTACACCGTAACGCGTCTTTGTTGAAAGCTTCATATTTTACACCAATATTATCTAAAATAAGATTAAAATACTTAATTTAATTTGTCAAGATTATTTACTTGAGAACTCTGAAAAAGTCTTTGAAAGACTGGGGAGGTGGGGTGAAAAACTCTTCAAGTGATACATTTTTATATAAATTGAACGATCCCAGCTTGTCATTGCGAAGCGAAGCCAAGGGAATCTCTTCAAAATTTTAATTCCAATTGTTTTGGCTGGAAAAAATGTTATACTAATTTAAAAAATTCATGCGAGGAGAGAATAAAAAATGGCAAGAAAAAAACTATATTTTTTGGGATTAGTTTTTATTTTTGTAAAATTAATTTTTTATAATATTGCTTACAGCGAGACAAAAACTATTGGATTTGCAGCCGTCTTTCCAGAATTGACCTTTGAGTACCAACTAAGGAAAGAGGAGCAGACTTATCTTGGAATACATGGGAAAAAAGTCTACAGACTGAATGAAATTAAAGCTTCTCTATTATTGATAGAGTTCCTTAATATATATTGTGTTAATTGTGTAAAGCAAGCACCTTTATTAAACGAGGTGTATTCTCATATCCAGAATGATAAAGATTTAAAAGAGAATGTAAAGATAATAGGCATAGCTGCTGGAAATAATATCAATGAAGTAAAATTTTTTAAAGATAGATTTGAAATTCCTTACCCAATATTTCCAGACCCCAACTTTAGCGCTCATGAAGCGGTTGGGGCGCCAAGAACACCTTTTATGATCTGGGTAAGAAAGGGGAAAGATGGTAAAGGTATAGTTGTAAGTACACATCTGGGAGTAATTGATTCCTCTGATAAGATATTAGAAGAAATCAAGGTGGCTTTACAGTATGATCTTGATTTATTACAGCTAAAAGTTGGGTCGGTTTATGAGGGAGAGAATTTGAAACCTCCTATTAAAGAAGAAGAAATTATTGAGAGGTTAAACTCAAGAATAGAATCTTTGCGAGGGAAATTAATCGAATTTAAAAAGATTGTTTTAAAAGATGGTGATTCAATATATATGGAGAGAGTTGATTTTGATGGTAGTCAAAATTATCTATTTTCAAAACTTGTATCGAGAAGGGCAGTCTGTGATGTATGTCACGATACTTTTTTCTTATACACCTTCAATACTGAAGGGAAGATAATAGATTTAATTCCAATTCAATTGACTAAAATAGGTAACAGGAATTGGACTGAAGAAGATATAAAAAAATTGAAGACCCGAGTTATAGGGAGATCAATATTTAAGTCTTTCTCTTTTGACCCGAGAGTTGATTCTATATCTGGCGCGACTATAACTGCGGTCCTTATTTTTGATAGTTTGGAAAAGGCAAGACAAGTTTACGAAAAACTAAGGAAGGAAGGCTATATAAAGGATTGAATATAAATGGATTAAATCCTCTAAGAAATTCGGTATTATTTATTACTTTAATAGTTTTTCTTCTCGCCAAATTTTCTTATTCATCTCATGCTATTAATTTATTCAAATTTCAACAAATCTTTATGGGTACAATTGTTGAAATTGTTCTCATTGGGGAAGATTATAATAAAGCGGAGAAAGCAACTTCAATGGCATTTCAGGAGATTGGACGTATTGAAAAATTGATGAGTCCATGGATTGAAGATAGCGATGTTTCCAAGATAAATAGATTTGCAGGTAAACAATGGGTCAGGGTTTCTCCGGATACACTTTTTGTAATCAAAAAGTCAATAGAGATTTCAAAAAGCACAAATGGTGGATTTGATATTACTATAGGTCCCCTTATAAGACTTTGGCGAAATGCAATATCAAAAGGATCTCCTCCTCCAAAAGGGGAATTAAAAAGGTTGTTAGATTTAGTTGGGTTTAAAGATATCCTTATAGATCAGGAGGGTAAAATCCTTTTAAAAAAAGAGGGAATGTCCATTGATCTTGGAGGTATTGCAAAAGGCTACGCAGTGGATAGGGCCTTTGAGTTATTAAGAAGACTTGGTTACCGGAATCTTATCGTTAATGCAGGCGGAGATTTAAGGGTGGGTGGAACTAAATTTGAAAAGCCATGGTCAATTGGAATTCAAGATCCAAGAAATTCAGAGAAGTTGATTGCTAAGATATCATTAAGTGATGCTTCAATAGCAACATCAGGTGATTATGAGAAGTATTTTTTCTATCAGGGTAAAAGGTATCATCATATAATAAATCCAGAAAATGGTATGCCCGCGGAAGGGTGTAGAAGCGTTTCTGTTATTTCAAAAGAGGCGATTTTTTCAGATGCTATGGCTACAGCGATCTTTGTTCTCGGCCCTGAAAAGGGATTCAGACTGTGCCAGGATACAAAAGGAATGGAATGTATGATCATTGATAATGATGGAAATATAAATATTACTCCAGGCCTAAAGGAGATAATCTCTTTTATTCAATAGCCGGTTGTCTATAATCCAAACAGGGATTCATAGGCCTTAACCCCTGCCTTATATCCTTGCTCATCTTTTGACCATTCTTTATGACATCCGTTACAGGAGTTCGGAACTACATTTTTTGGATCTTTTTCAAACATCTCAAGACTCGTTCGGGGTCTTATAATTTTAAAATCGTGGCTGTGTATATCACCTGCTTCTGCTGATGAAGCAGTTTTAACCATATGACATGATGAGCAACGACTTGTTCCACGTGTTTCAGGGGCGTAGTTGTGTTTTGTATGAATTCTAATGGCCGAAGGATTGGCAAATTTCTCATCTTTGCCATGGCATGAAAGACAGAGGTTGTTGTTATGATCGGCCTTGGTCAGCTGTGACCTGCTTGGTCCTCCATGCGGATCATGACAGTCAAAACATAAAACTCGACCATAGAAGTGACCACTTTTTTGAAAATCGAGCCATTGCTGATGATGGGATTTTGAATGGGCCTCGGGGTCGCTCCATAACCCTGGTTTAAATTTGTAATAGTTAGCCAATGGTTCTCCCAATTGGTAGGGTTTATTATCTTTATCGTTCCAGGGAAAGTCAAAAGTTCCATTGGGAATACTTACTCCTCTTGAGTGACATTGTCCACATACTTCAAGGGCCCTTTCATAATTAATTTTTCTTGGATTAATGATTTTTCCTTTTGCCCTGGGGGTTTTGATATGTTCATAACCTGGACCATGGCACCTTTCACAACCGGTATTTAGCTCAACATATCTCGATTCATACCCTTTATCAACTTTTATTAATTCAAGCCCTGTATTATGACAGCCTGCACAGCTCATCTCAAAAGATTTATTTATAGGAGGAACTTTTAAACTCCCATCCTCATTATACCAATTTTGTAAATTATAGGGAACCCACTTGGATGTTGCCTGATTCCATTGGAATGGAAGGATATAATGATTATTTCCAATCTTTACCTGATAGCGCTGTTTCCAGCCCCATCCTCCATAGGTTCTTACGATTGTATATGTAACTTCTTTTGAAGGATCTTTTGAATCTACCAGAATTGCTTGATAAGTGTCTCCAGGCCCCCGTTCAAGTTTAACAATCACCTCAGGGATATTTCCTGATTTCAACTTTATAATACCTTTCCAGTTTACCACTACTGTATCATTTGTGCGGCTTAAAACTTGTTGAGATTTATTATGAAGGGTGTCCTTCCATTTTTCATAAATTGATTTATGACAGGACATACATTTAGAAGAGCCAACATATCTTTGTTCACAGATAACCGTTGTTGGGATGAATAAGGTGAATAATAAAATTAGTGAAATCATTTTAAATTTCAACACTAAAAGTCCTTTCATGAAATATCCCTCCTCGAATAATCATAGTGTTCCTCTAATCTTCAAAATCTATACCAATTAAAAATTTTTTTAGGATAAATAATTTATTGATTTATAAGACACTTTTATTTTTTAATTATTTTGGGAAAATCTTGACCCCATCAGAATGAGAAATTTTAAGCAAATTATTGGGGAATTTTACACATCTCAGGAATCCATTAAAATCCAAATAAGGTCCAGTTTATTATCATGAAATTAAATTTATGGATAGGCTACCAATCCTTTTCTTGCAAGTGAAATATGGTCTTTCATTTTAATATGGGCCTTATGACATCGTGTACAGGCCTTTAGTCCATTTTCGCGTGCAATCCTTGCACCTTCTTCAGGATTCTTACCTGCCATCATATCCTGATATTTTTCTCCCGGACCATGACATGCCTCGCAGCCTACATTTTCCTCAATATAAGTTTTCTTTTCTGGATCGTATCCTGTGGCATGGCATGGAATACATTTTGATTTATCCTTTTCGGAAGAGATATGAGAGAATGCCTTTGTTGCCATTGGAGAATCTTTCCAGGTGTCGACGTGTTCTTTATTTAAACTTTCATGACACTCTATGCATGATTTTGAACCTACATAGTTTGCCTCTTCCTGGGTAAAGAAGGGTCGTTCTTTTGTGACTGATTCTTCTTTTATTTCAGGGGCATCTTTTTCCCAGCTTCTTATAAAGGCAACAAGGTCATAAATCTGTTCAGGATTGAGTGGGCCTCCTTCCTTATCTCCCAGGGCAACCATTCCGGTTCTTGGAATGCCTCTTTCAATAATTTTATAAAGGATGGTATCATCAACAGATTTTAAATAGTTTTTTGAATTTATAGCCCTTATCCTTTTCTGAGGTCCTCCTCTCTCACCATGACAGCTTGAACAATGAGTCATATAAAGTGCTTTACCCTTTTTTGCTGCAATTGCCCTTATCCTTTCAGCCTCTGCCTTAACCCTCTGAGGCTCAAGTAGCCAATAAACCGTAAGATAAATTGCAATAGCTACTGTTAGGATCATTGCAATGAAAATCTTCTTTTCCATATCCCTCTATCCTTTTAAAATTTGAGATGGTTCAAATCTTTTTCTTTCGATTGGTGTTTTAAAATCAACAATCAGTTTATCTTCAACCACCTGAAGTTTTAATAAATCTAAGGGTCTGGGTGGAGGACCCTCTAAGACCTCTCCTTTCTGGTTGAATTTAGCGCCGTGGCAAGGACATTCAAAAATCTTTTTAACTTCATTCCAATTAACGATACAACGCAGATGTGTACAGACAGCTGAAAATGCGATAAAACCTTCCTCCAATCTCTGTACAAAGACCCGTTCCTTACGAAAATACACGACCTCTCCAAGTTTAAAATCGCTTGCCTTTCCAGCTATTAAAATCTTTTCCCCCTTCGATTCTTTTCTTTTGGGCCATAGAAATGCGATCGTGCCTGCTATAAGTTCACCGATTACTAATGCCATTGCCCCAATCCAGGCATAGCTGATTATTTTTCTTCTTGATAATAAAGATTTAGATTCTTCTTTCAATTCCATTTTAGCCCCTCTGTTAAATTGGTTATAAAATAGCTTTTTAATCCACCCTTATCTTCCTTCCTCGGTCTCTGGGGTAATTGTAAAGATTTAATTGATCCGAGTAATAATTATTTCCATGGCAAAACAAAACCCCAGTTTTCTCCTCTAAATAAAGATCCTATCACTGTAAATATAAGTGCACCAAAGATAAATGCAGTGAAAAGTATTAAGAGGATTTTTCTCCTCTCGCCTCCAACAAATATTTTATTTAAAATGAAGCCAATATTGGTTTTTGGCTTTCTATCTATATATGGAATTGAGACAAGCCATAGTATTATCAACAAGGGGATGATTATAGCAGGAATTACAGGTTTGGTTGTATAGTGGATCAACTCCTGAATACCTGTAAAGTACCATGGTGCCTTACCTGGGTTGGGTGTAACAAGGGGGTTTGCAAGATCCTCAAGAGGTGCGTCAAAAAAGAGTGAGATGATAAGAAGGACAAATATTACTGTCAATGAACAGATTGTTAATAAGATAATATAATGGGGAAATGTTTCAACGGTATCTTCTATTCTTTTTTCTACCATTGGAGATGTCCCATCAACAATCTCCATGAGTCCATATGTTTTATCAGGATCTTTTGAAAATATTTTTCCCATTTGATCTCCCATTGAAACCTCCAAACTAAAAAAGGTTCACTACTCTATAAAGGATCTGAGATTCCTCCATCCTTTCTTACCCTCCAGAAATGGAGAGCCATAAAAAGTGCGGTTAAGAAAGGAAGTACTACACAGTGAAGCACGTAGAATCGAAGCAGTGCCTCATGTCCAACTTCATCTGCTCCTAACATAAAGAACCGGATATATTTCCCGATGAAAGGGGCATAGCTCATTATGGTTGTTCCAACTGTAATACCCCAGAAGGCCAATTGGTCCCATGGAAGAAGATATCCTGTATAACTGAGTGCAAGGGTTAAGATAAGTAGAGCAATTCCAATAACCCAGTTAAATTCCCTTGGAGGCCGGTAAGACCTCGTATAGAAGACTCTGACCATGTGGAGGAATACGGTAACCACCATTCCATGGGCTGACCATCGATGGAGATTTCTTAAAATTTTTCCATTAAAAACAAGTGCCAGTGCCTTCATATCAAAATATGCCCTTTCAATTGAAGGGGTATAAAGGAACATGAGAAGGATTCCAGTAACGGTTAAAATGATAAATAGAAGGCAGGATATCCCTCCAAGGCAGAAGGTATAATGAAATTTTAGGCCATGGCGTTTCATTCTTACTGGAAAGATATGGAGGAAGAAATTATTATACATTAATTTAGATCTCTTAAGTTCAGTATCAGGTATTCCTGTTCTAAATATCGATCTCCAGATTGTTGATTCTGAAATTCGTTTAATAAACCCTTTTTTCATCTCTTAATCTCCAGTTTATTTTGAACAATAAAATGGTGACTCACGATAATACTCTTCCATTGAAATTGTACCTGTTGGACACCGCCTCGCGCATAAACCACAATGAATACATCGGGATTCATCTTTTATAATTAATGTTGCTTTATTAAGCTTTTCTGCTTCTTCAAGTGTTAATCCATATATAGACTCAATAATCTTAGAAAAACTTTCATCCCCTTGAACCTCATCGAGTTTTGCCATTCTGAGGCAGGATTTCGGACATATATCGACACAACCACCACAAAGTATACATTTGGATCGATCAAATATTGTAAAGATATTGCATCGAAGACATCTTTTTGCCTCTATTTGAGCTACCTCCCGAGAAAATCCAAGCTCAACCTCTTTATCAAGAGATAGACGCTCGTAAACTGGTATGGTATTAACCTTCTGCCTCGGGATCTTTTCAACATCAGGATCTATTTCATAGTCAATCAAGGGGATGAAATAATCATGTCTTCTTTCATATAACTCTCCACTAAGATAGCGATGTATGGATAATGCAGCCTTTCTTCCATCAGCGATAACCCTTATTACATCCCTTGGACCAGTAACAAAATCTCCTCCTGCAAATATCCCCTTAATATTTGTTTCAAATGTTTCAGGATTAACGACAAGACGGTCCCATTTTGATATTTCTAGTCCGATCTCTTCTGGAAGAAATGATATATCAGGAGATTGACTTACTGCTGGAATTAAAATATCTATATCAATATTAAACTCAGAGCCTTCGATCGGGATGGGTCTTCTTCTACCGTCTTTATCAGGTTCTCCCAATCGATTCTTTATACATTTCACTGCAGATACATTTACTCCATCATTTGAGAGCACCTCTATTGGTTGAGTGAGATAAAGGACCTCAATCCCTTCTTCTTCAACCTGTTCAATTTCTCTCGGATCGACAGGCATCTCTTCCTTTGTCCTTCTGTAAAGTATCATTACCTGCTTTGCTCCCAACCTGAGAGATGAGCGAGAGGCATCCATTGCTGTATTCCCACCACCTACAACCGCAACCTTCTTACCGATTAAATCTAAGTCTTCCTTGAGGTTAACCATTCGCATAAATGTTACACCATGTATCACTCCCTTTAAATCCTCTCCAGGAATCCCGAGCTTCTCGGCCTTGTGGGCGCCAGCAGCAATATAGACAGCATCAAATCTTTCTCTGAGATCCTCTAAATTTAATTCCTTACCTATCGGTGTATCTGTTATTATTTCGACTCCGAGTCTTTTAACCTCTTCTATTGCCTCTTTGATAATATTTCGAGGAAGTCTGTAAGGCGGAATTCCGACATTTAACATTCCTCCAGGGATTGGAAATGATTCATAGATCTTTACCTCGTAGCCAAACCTTGCAAGGTCATTGGCAGCTGAAAGACCTGATGGACCTGCACCGATAATAGCAACACTTTTTTTTCTTTTTTTCGTGACATCAACTTTTATATCCTGAGAATGGCTTTTATGGTCTGCAGAGGCCCTTTTTAAGGAGCAGATTGAAATTGGTTTGTCAATCAAAAGCCCCCTTCGACATTTTTCCTCACATGGATGAACACATATACGTCCCAGAATAGCAGGGAATAAATTGTCTTCTCTATTAATTCTAAAGGCTTTATCGAAATCTCCATTTGCAATTGCCTCTATATATTTGGGCGCCCTTGTATTTACAGGGCATTCATTCTGACAACCAATATTTTCTTCAAACCATTTACGATCAGGAATTCTAATTCGAAATCGATCCATATAATTTTTATTCATAATGTTTTAAATTTATAAACCTTAAAAAGATTTAAAACACCAGCTCTCAATTCATTCAAACGATTGAAATATATTGAGGCTAGTCTTTTCATGATCTTTATGCCCATATGGGGATCAGTTTCAATAGAGTTTTTTAAATACTTCGCCTCAATGGCCAATGCCTTTGTGGGTTTTAAGCATCTGGCAGACACATTATACACAGGTGGTTCCATAAGTGATGGTGTCCCGAAAACAGAGGCCTCTTTTTCTATTTTTGAGGTCATGAAACCAATGTCTTCTTTATCCTTGAGACTTAAATCGACCAAACCATCTATTAATACGTAGAGATAATCAGCATTTTCTCCCTGATTAAATATTGTTTCACCTTCAGGAAATGACTTAACAGAGGAATGACGAAGGATGTTTTCTAACTGGTTGTCGTTTAAATCGATGAATAATTCTGATTTTTTTAAAAAGTCAAGGGAAACCATCATTTTTCTTTTCCTTTCAACCTTAAATTTATGGCATTCCTCGATTAATATATTCCATCAAATCTACCATTTCTTCCCCATTAATCTTTTGCCACTTTACTCGTTGTCTTCTCATTTTTTCAAGCATTTGGGGTAAATGATTCCACATGATCTGTGCCATTAAAATAGGAGAGAGTTTTCCTTTTAAAAAAGTTAGATCAGGTTCTTTACCCTTAGTGTGACAGAGGCTACACTGTTTTTTTGAAAAAGCAATCTTTCCCCGATCTGGATTTCCAGGTTCATCAAAATATCTGAGAGAAAAGAGATAGGCAACAATATCTGACGTCTCCTGTGGTGATAAAAGAGGTCGCTCGATTCCTTTTTCTGCCATCTGTTTCCACATTTCGTAAGAGTGATTCCACATAACACCTGCAAGCTGTGATAATGTTTTTGGGAACTCTTTTTTCTTGGAAAGATCAAGTTGCTCGCTTGAGGAATGGCACTTTATACATCCCTTTTGATTAAAAAGTCTCTCTCCTGATATTGGATCTCCTGGTGGGAGATATATCTTTTCTGCCTTTGGATTAAGGCTTCGGATATATGAGATGAGATCAACCATATCATTGCCTTTAAATTCCATACGTTTTATACCTTTCTTCTCCATTTCATTTTCCATTTTTGCTGTATGATTCCACATCATTTGTGCCCATAAAATAGGATTTACATACATTGCCCATTTACTCAGATTAACCTTTGGTTCATCTTTACTCGAATGGCAATAGATACAATTCTTTTCAATTATTGTCCTACCTTTATTTGGATCTCCTGGTTCATCCATGTAACGAATAAAATAAAGGAAGGCAAACAGGTCTGCCATCTCTTTTGTATCTATTTTTTTAAAAGTTATCCTCTTTAATGACATCTTTTCAAGCATTTCTGGAGCATGATTCCACATTAAAGCAACAAGTTGTGACTGACTAACATATTGTTTTGGGAGGATACTAAGATCAGGTCCTCCCTTACCACCTTCGCCCCAGATTGAATGGCATAAAATACAATTTTTAGTATTAAATACTTTCCATCCCTCTTTGATATTACCCAAAAGCAGATAATCTTCCTTTTTTTCAGTACAAAAAATAGGCGTATTAAGGAAGAGATTCCCTATAAAAAGGCTCAAAAATAAACTTATAATTAAAATTTTCATTAATTATTTTCCTTTCTCTCTTTTTGGAGTTCTTATATATTCAAGAATGTCTGCCATTTCTCCTTTTTTAAATCTTGGCCATAAGAGTCCTTTTTCTCCGATGGCGTGATAAATGTCTTCTCCATGATTCCATATACCTGCAACTATTTCCATTAAATTTTTTGTCTTTTCATATTTTGAAAGATCAATTTGCATCAATTCCCCCTTCTTCCCATTTAATCCATGACATTTTGTGCATCCATTTTTGATATAGATCTTTTTTCCATTTACTGGATTTCCAGGTTCATCTATAAATTGTAAAAAATAGAGATATGAAATAAGATCAGCCATCTCTTTAGCACTGAACTTTGGAATACCGATCTCTGTTTGTGACATCTTTGCAAAAACTGAAGGTCCTTTATTCCACATGGTTGAGGCGATCTGGGTAAGGCTCTTAATAAAATTCTTAGCCTTCAGACCAAGGTCTCCCCCACCTTTCCCACCCTCTCCTTTAATAGAGTGACATCTTGCACAACCCTTGTTAATAAAAACATCTCTTCCCTGCCTCGGATTTCCAGGAGAAATATATGCAACCTCTTTTGTTCCACCCTTTGCTTTCATTTTTATATATTCAAGAAGATCCATCATCTCAGTTCCTTTAAATTCAGGCCACTTTATCCCAAGTCTAACCATTTCAGCAATCATATCCGCTCCATGATTCCATATAACCTGACTGAGAAATATAGGAGAAAGATTCTGTGGGAATTGGTCAAGGCCTTTTTCTCCACTTTTACCCTTGCCAGAATGGGGATGGCAGAGATTACACCCTTTCTCATTAAATACAGATCTTCCTCGTGCTGGATTTCCTGGTTCGTCGAAGAATTTTAAGAAATATAGATATGCGGAAATTTCAGTAAATTCTT
>JBBIOI010000039.1:0-28506 GCA_037443425.1 Deltaproteobacteria bacterium | reverse complement strand
GAATCCGTTGCTCTATCCACCTGAGCTACAGGGGCAATAATTTAAAAATCAACAATTTACGAATAACCTATTTACATATAATTTGTCAATTGTGTGAAGAAACTTAACTACTTATTCTCTTAATTTTGACATAATCTCAGAGGAGAAGGGAAGAAATTTATGGACTTTTCAGGGCTGACTTACTTGGGAAGTAGATAGATTTCGAAGAAGTTTATCAATCGCTTTAAAATTTGATTAAATCAGGTAACCAGAGGGATATTGATGGAAATATAACTACTATAGCAACAGTTATAATAAGGGCAATAACAAATGGCAAAGCGCTCAAATATATGAAACCCATTGTTTTATCTGTTAAGCCTTTTATAACAAAAAGATTTATTCCAAAGGGAGGTGTAACGCAAGCCAAATTCAACATTAATACCATAATTACCCCGAACCATCCCAGATTCCATTCAAATAGACGTGCTATTGGTAAAAAAACAGGAATACATATGACTAACATAGGGATTGACGGGATAAAACAACCTAATATCAAAAGTATAAGAATAATAATCCACATCACTCCTAAAGGTGAAATATCCAGTGAGTTTACAAAGTTAGCCATCATATTAGGAAGGTTACTCGTTGTAACTGCATAACCAAACATATTGGCACCACCTAATAATGTAAAGCACATTGCGATAAATTTAGCTGAATTTACAAGCGCACTTTTAAATCCATTCCAATTAAGACGTCGCATAGCAAGGCCAAGAAAAAGTGCTCCAAAAGCACCTATTCCTCCACCTTCATTTGCAGTAAATATTCCTATATACATCCCACCAATAACGAGTAAAAATAATCCTGCCACAGGACCACTGCTCTTAAGAGATAAAAACTTTTCTTTCCATGTTACCTTAGAAGCAGGTGGACCAAGATTTGGGTCTATTCGGCATAGAACATAGATCAAGCCCATCATTAATAAGGCACAGATAATTCCTGGAATAATGCCTGCGATAAAAAGCCTTCCTATAGATTGTTCTGTCAGATTAGCATAGATTATAAAACCTAAACTTGGTGGTATTAATGTCCCCAATGTGCCAGAACATGTTATTGTACCTATAGATAGAATATCTTTATAATTATACCTCTTCATTTCAGGTAATCCAATCGCAGCCATAGCAATTGTTCCGCTCAGCGTATCTCCAACCACTGCTCCAAAGCCTGCACAAGCAGCTACAGAGGCCATTGCTAATCCCCCTCGAAGATGACCTATCCAATTACGAGAAATCTCAAATAGATCCCTTCCAAGCCCGGCGTGGAAACATAAGAAGCCCATTAGGATAAAAAACATAAGAGGTGACCATGGATAGGATGCTACAGTTCTATACCATGATGTTGCGATCAGGTTTAAACTCGCATCGCTTCCCCGCATATAGGACACCAGTATAAAGCCAATGCCCATTAATATAAAAGCTATAGGCATTCCTGTTACAAAGAAGATTAGCATAAGGATAATTCCCATTAGACCTGCTGTTGGAGGACTTAACGCAATAGGTCTACCAATACCAAAGTAGATACTCAAGAAAAGAACCAAAATTGGTATTCCAAATAGTAATATCAAGATACTCTTTTTTAATGATAAGCTACTGAGAATATCCTTTAATAAATCACGAACCAGTACTAAAACAAGTAAAACACAACCTATGGTAACAAGACCAAAAAATCCGTTTACTGGAATGTGAAAAACAAAAGTTCCTTCACGTGCTGTAATGGCATATTTAAAGGTCTGAATAATGATTACAACTAAAATGGCTATAGATAGGATATTGGAAAATCCGCTCATTACCAATTTTGGTCCTGATTTTAATTTCGATGTTATTATATCTACTGTAACATGGGCCTTTTCTAATTGGGTAACAGATATACCGGTAAAAACAACTATAACCATCATCAATTCTGTGATCTCGATCGAGCCTGCAAATGGTCGATTGAATATATATCTAAGGATAACATCTAAAAATGTCAGGCAAACCATGGCAACAAATATTACCATTCCCACAATACTTAGCCAATTAATAAATGGTATTAAGCTTTCTAAGGTAAAAATAACCCTACTTATACTTTTTTGATTTTCCATAATCAGATTCCTTTTTATATCAAATAAATAACTTTCCCCCAATATATACTTTTCGGATTATAAGAATAAGATAAAAAATTTTCCCCTCACCATCTCTTTTCTTTTAGGAAAAAATGAGGTGAGGGGTTTTGCAGTAATTGATGAATTATGTTTAGAGGTTTAAAAAGAAACGGCCAATGTCTTTTCTATTTCATGTAATTTCTTATATATCTCCCTAATACGGACTCCCTTTGCTTCCATTTTGGAAACATAATCCTCTATGATTGGATTTACCAGCCTATTAACCTGCTCAAGTTCCTCCTTAGACAGAGAATAAGAGCGGCCTCCCATCTCTCTTTCCCACTGCTGTCTGGAAGACTGTTCTTTGTTCCACCAGTAGTTGCCAAAAAATTCTGTTAAATAGTCACCACTTAACTCTTCTATTATATTCTGGATATCTCGTGGCAGTTTGTTCCACTTATCCAAATTCATGACAAAGAAAAATGTAGGATATCCATCATTCAGAACAAATGTTGCATGTTTTACAAGTTCACCCCATCGACGGCCAATAAGAATCTCATAATTGGCGTGTGTACCATCTAACACACCTCTTTGTAAACCCATATAAACATCGCCCATGGCAAGATTTACAACACTTACACCAAGCGCCTTCCATTTCTCCATCACTAAAGAGTTTCTGGTAATGTTCAATTTTAATCCCTTTAAATCAGAAAGATTTCTTACTACACGTTTTGTGGTTGCTGCATTGGCTAATGGAGTACCCCCATGTAAACACAATACCTTTGTTTGTTTTAATTCTTCACGAATGGAAGGAAATGTCTTATAAAGTTCCATTATGGCTTTTGTGGGGTTCTTCATAAGTATATGGGGTGAATTACAGGAAAGTATTGTTTCTAATATAGGAAATTGACCCGGCTTTGAACCAAACCAACTTTCACCGAAATCAGCCATGCCTTTTACAACCGAATCATAGCAGTCTTTTAGTGGACTTAATGTTTCTGAGAAGTAGGGTGTGACTTTAACCCTTCCACCAGTTCTTTTTTCTAACTCCTTACACCAAATAGCAAGTGCCTGAGTCCAACGTGTATGCACAGGCGGAAGAGGAGTATTAAATGTAAGTTCTATGGGTTTAATTTCCTGTTTTGTTTGTGCCTTAGCAGATTGGATCGAAGTTAGCATTCCCGTGAAAAAAATTGCCATTAAAATTAGACTTAGAATCCTTTTCATTGCCTTCCCCCCTTAAAAATTTTTTAATCCTAACCTCTTTAAGACATTTAGCTTACACTTTCAAATAACCAAGAAACTCTTTCTCTATCCAACCTTTTAGGATTTCCAGACATTAGTGGACTTTTCATGGCATCTTCAACCATCTCAGGTAAAACCTTATGTTTAATACCTATAGAACTGAGGCTTTCTGGTAGGCCCAATTTCTTTAAAAATTCTCCAACTGCATCTATAAACCTATCTGCACAATCCTCTTTAGAAAGGCCTTTCCTCTCAAATCCTAATGTCTCATAAAGGATCATATATTTATCAAGTGAGGTATCTTTATTTTCTTTTAAAATCCTCGTTAAGAACAATCCACAGGTTAGACCATGAGGAAGATGATAATGACTTCCGATTGGATGGGCAAGGGCATGGACCGCTGTTAAACTTGCATTGGCAAACGATGTACCTGCCAGATAACTTCCATAAAGCATCTTTAAACCTAATTCTGTGTCTTTAGGATTTTCTTTAAATTGAATCAGTGTGGAATAAATAAGTTTAACAGCGGTAAGAGATAAATGTTCTGTAAAAAGATTGCTTCTTGTTGAGATAAATGATTCGATGGCATGTGTAAACGCATCTACTCCCGGGTAAACAATATATTCCTGTGGTAGTGATGATAATAAGGTTGGGTCTAAAAAAACTATTTTGGGAAGTAATTGAGGACTTCTTATAGGTAATTTAGCCTTATTATCTTTATCTGTGACAATTGCAACAAGAGTGGCTTCACTTCCCGTTCCAGCAGTAGTTGGGACTGCAATTATGGGGATTGGATCATTTTTAAATGTTACGAATCCAAAATAGTCCCTAACAGTACCTTCATTTCTTACTAAAAAACTTATTACCTTTGCAGTATCGATTGAACTTCCACCGCCAAAGGCAATAATTAAATCGTTTTGTCCTTCCAAGGCAAATCTTCTTCCTTTTTCCATAATTGTAATATCAGGGTCTGATTCAACTTCGGAAAAAACAGTATATCTTATCCTCTCGGTATCAAATATAGATGTAAGGCGATCCAATTGGCCGCTTTTTAAAATACCAGGATCTGTTACAATTAAAATTTTGTTACCTCTAAGAAGTTTTACTTCTTTTATAATTGATGAAATTGAATTCTCTCCTGCAATAACCTTCTCTGGTCTCAATATTTCATAAACCATAGTCAGTTGCCTTTCAGTTTTCTATAAGAGAATTTGTTTTAAATCCTAAAAATCAAAAAAATCTTAAAATATTGTTAAAAAAAGTCAAGACAATTCAGATCGAATTAAAAAGATCCTGTAACGGAAAGACACCCTTCTCGGATTTAAAATCATTACTAAACGACAGACCACATTAAAACTAAACGACAGAACATATTAAACCTCACGAAATTTTATAAACCTATCGATGTCAAGTTCCTTAAGAGTGCTTTGGGTAGGGATACCTGTATTTTTATCCCAGCCAACGATGTCATAATATTCATCGAGCATCTTTTCAAAGGCCTCTCGATTAACAACCTCCCCTTTGCTTGGTCCTTTTGTAGAAGGGCTTGTAAATAACCTAAGTGGAAGTGTATCATCTTTTCTGCCAAATCCTTCCCTGCAATTAAATAGTCGAGAAAAGGTCCAAACACGCTTATGAATCTTTCTAAACTCATCCCAGCTCAGAGACCAACCTGTTATAGCATTTATCGCATCTAAGTAATCCTCAGCAGTGATAGCGAGTCCACCAAATATACAGCTTATCAAACAATCAAACATAACATAGTTAAGCTGAAGCTCGAAAACCATCTCTGGCTTTCCATCATATGCATATCGATCAATAGGTTTTGGAAGGCCCAATAGCTCAGTTCGAAGTGTATTTGATCGAAGATGGCATGCCCCCCGGTCAGAAAGTGCATAGGTAAGCCCCTGACCTTTCATCCCTCGAGGATCATAGCCTGGCAGTTCGAGTCCCTTTACATGCATGGTAAAGTCAGTCGATCCACCAATCCTTTCGGATGCACGCATAACCCCCTCTGCAAGTAAGTTTCCAATATCTTTCCTTTCGCCAATAAGTTTTATCATAGAAAGAACCGCATCACCATTTCCAAAAGAGAGATCAAATCCAATATCTTCCTTCTTTATTAGCCCTCTTTCCACACACTCCATGGCAAAGCCAATTACATTGCCACATGATATAGTATCCATACCATATTCGTCGCAGAGTTGATCAGCAGCAATGATAAGGTTTGGGTCTTGAATCTCGAGATTTGATCCAAATGCATAAATAGTTTCATACTCTGGCCCTTCAGTAATATATTCCTTACCAGCCCAGACCCCCTTTGTATCACGGCTGCAAGCAATAGGACAAAGAAAACAACCACGAGTCTTTAAAATATATGGAGTAAACGATTCCCCATTTATATTTGATGCATGATCAAAGCTGTTTTCCCGCCAGTATCTTGTTGGAAGCGTACCAGTCTCATTAGTCACATCTACGGTATGCATGGTTCCTACTCTTGGAAATACACCACCACGCCTTGTCATTGGATGAGAAGCAATCTTCTCATGACATCTTTTAACTATTCCCTTAAACTCTGATTCATCATAAATTTCTATCTCTTTTTTTCCTTTTACAATCAAAGCCTTCAGGTTCTTTGACCCCATGACAGCTCCTCCGCCTCCCCTTCCAAAGATTCGATTCTCGGTAATGATGCCTGAAAATCGAACCATCTTCTCTCCGGCAGGTCCAATCGTAGCTGTTCCAATTCTTGCTTTGCCTTCTTTTTTAAATTGATTTCGAAGAAGGTTTTCTGTTTTAAGGGATGACAATCCCCATAGGGGGGATGCATCTTCAAAAGAAACTTTTTCTTCATCAATAGATATGAATACAGGATTGGTAGATCTCCCAGTAATTATTAAAGCATCATAGCCCGAAGCCTTGATGGCATATCCTAATACGCCTCCAGCATAAGAATCGAGAAAAGTATTGGTCAAAGGTGATTTTGTTACAACCCCTGTCCTTGAAACACATGGGAAGTTTGTCCCTGTAAGAGGACCTGTGACAAATATAAGAGGATTAGATGGATCGTAGGGGTCTGTTTGGGGTTCAATATAATTATAAAGCAGATAAACACCAAGCCCCTTTCCTCCTAAAAAGTTTTTCATTATTTCTTGAGAAACTGTCTCAATCTTTGAGCTTTGTGAGGTAAGATCAATCCATAAGATTTTTCCATTATATCCTTTCATTCTTCCTCCTTAATTTAGATTTTTTTGCCATTCAATGACAAGAAGTATAATAGCCAATATACCACATCCGAAATTTGTAATTAATCCAATTTCAAGTAGTTCTTTCTGAATGGGTATTAAAAGGCCAAATCCAGAGAGAGCAAAGATAATCCTTTTTATCAAATTTAATTCATTAAATAAATATCCACTTAATGAGGCGGCGAAAATAAAACAACCAAACAAAGCAGAGACAAATGTGAGGAATATTTCAAGAAAACTACCTTTTAAAAGAAGACCTGGAAATAGAACAAAAAGAAATGGAACAATATAGGCGATAATCCCAAGACGGGTAGCTGTCCAGCCAGTTTTCATTGGGTCTGCCCCTGCAAGGACAGCCCCTGCATAGGCAGCCCCGCAAACTGGTGGCGTTATCATAGATATAGAAGAGAAATATACGATAAATAGATGAGCAGCCAAAATATCAACACCGAGCTGAACCATTGCAGGTGCAACGAGAACAGCAAGAAGAACATAAGCAGGAATGGGTGGCATTCCCATTCCCAATATTAGGCAGGCAATAGCTGTAATCAATAACAGGATAAAAAGATTTCCACCTGCTAAATTAATAATATTAAGCGATAGAAGAAATCCTAAGCCTGTATAGGACACTGTCCCAACAATAATTCCAGCTAAAACTCCAAGAGGACCAATAAGGATGAGAGCCCGAGTGGCATCCTTCAGTCCTTTTATAATCCAATCAAATCTTAATCTTGTCTCATTGGAAATAAAAAATCCAAGAATTATTATAGGAATAACAGCGGTGAGAGCCGATTTATCAGGAGCCCAGTATAAGATAAATAGGCCAATTATAAGGATAGCAAAAGGGATTATAAAAAGATAAATCTTATTTAAGGCTTTAGATATCTTTGGAAGTTTATCTCTTGGCAAACCTTTTAATCCAGTTTTCCCGGCTTCCATATCAACTTGAAAAAAGATAGCTGCATAAAAGAGGATGGCAGGAATAATTGCAGCGATTGCTATTTTGAAATAAGGTACACCTATCATTTCTGCCATTATAAATGCTGTTACTCCCATTACAGGAGGCATTATGATACCTCCTGTAGAAGCAACAGCCTCAATCGCACCTGCTATATGTGGTTTATAACCGATCCTCTTCATAAGAGGAATGGTCACTACGCCAGTGGTTACAACATTTGAAATAGCTACTCCTGATATTGTGCCAAAAAGGCTTGAAGCTACAACAGCAATCTTACCTGGTCCTCCTCTAAATCCACCCAAAACAGACATTGAAAAATCATTTATAAAATCCCCTCCACCACCATTTATCATAAGATTACCAAAGATGATAAAGCCTAATATATAGGTAACCACAATCCCAAACATCATGCTCAGCATGGCATTAGTATCAAGGAGAAGATAATTAATCTGTTGGCTAAAAGGAATGCTAATCCCTGAAAAGAGTTTAGGAAAAAATAAAGATAGATGAGGGAAAAGAATGAAAAACAGTCCGAATAGTGCTATAAATAAATTTATGGTTCTTCTACAAGCTTCAAGTGTAAGGGCAATAGCTAAAGTGCCTATGATTATACGTTCTATAGAGACATCACCAAACCTTAATGACATTTTTTCATAAAAGATTGCTATATATGCACCTACAAAAATACTTAAAAACGAAAAAACGAAATCATACCATGGAATTCTACTATTGTGACTTTTTGAGTTCAGTGGTATGAGAATAAATACCATAGGAAATATCAAAGCGATCATCACCCCATAATACTGTTCTTTAAGAATGCCCCAATTTAAATAGAAAGGTAAATCAATGACAAAACAGCAACCAAGGATAGGAATGGCGATTTGAATCAGATCTATAATATGAATCATCCATCCCTTTGGGGTTCTAAATTTCGAATAGATATCTTTGATTTGAGGCTCTACATTATTCATGGATTTATAAAAATATTGGGTAGACAATCTCCCTTCAAGAA
Organism: Deltaproteobacteria bacterium; assembly: GCA_037443425.1. Lineage (GTDB taxonomy): Bacteria > Desulfobacterota > BSN033 > BSN033 > UBA1163 > JBBIOI01. The sequence goes on along the minus strand of JBBIOI010000039.1, from coordinate 19,930 downwards.
ATATTGTCTACCCATAATAATTTTTTAAAAGGCCTAAAAATTATTATTCCATTTTTAAGAGTTCATCCTGAATTCTTTCCATATTTGGGCTCCAGATTCCTTTCTCTTTAAAGAATTGTATCGTACCATTATGATATGGAGCCGTCACATATTTATTTAAGAAAACTTCAGGGGTCCATGCCTTAAGAAGAGGATGAATAGTCGCATAGGAATTATAATTTTCATACCATGTCTTAACCAATTTATATGCGACATGATCAGCCATATTTGTTGAAACTAAGATAGCGAGTGGTAGCCCCCAAACAGGAGTATCCTCAGGAACACCGGGTAGCCCAGCGCGAACAATTATCGTATAACCTCCAGGATTAGCCCTTCTTGCCTCTTTATCCCTTTCTGGATCCATAGGACCTTTTAAAAAACGGACTCCTACAATTGCATCTGCCTCCGAAATGGCTGGCATTCCAACTGCGCATGTTGTAGAGTCTATCCTTTTTTCTTGAACAGCCTTAACGGCGGATACGACCTCTGTAACTGTGGAGGGTTTTACATCATCAATGGTTAAACCTGCTAAAAGAAGATTTGCCAGAGTAATTCCAATATTATTAGGAAAGCCCGACCATCCCCACGCAACTGTTTTTCCTTTTAAATCTTTCAACTCTTTCATTCCAGAATCTTTTCTAACAAGCATCCCACAAGGAATTGGGGGACCAGCAATAAGAACCCTAATATTTCTTGTTTTTGGGAATATCGGGTCCTTTGGAAACCCCTTTGGCATAGGCTCAGGCGCATTTTTTCCAGACCACATCTGCCAGACCTGTTCTAAACCTGTGATTCCAAGATCTGCGGTTCCAAGTTTGCTTAACATTGGAAGCCATGCAAAAACGCCTGTTGTTGGAACAACGGTTAAGGTCATTGGGGTATTTTCTGAGGCTACCTTAGCCAATCCACTGCTGGTTGCATAAAGTGTTGTTCCAGGTGAAAATGTAGCAAAACGTAATACCTTTGGGCGACTTAGAGTAGTTTGAGCAAGGCCGAGGTTTGATAAAAGAATAATAAATAACGATATGGCCATTAAATAATGTAATGATCTAAAAATTTTTACTATTTCCTTCATTCTACACCCCCTTGTTATTTTTAATAGCAATATTTAATTTATGAGTAAATTTTAATAAACCAGACCGAAATGTCAAGAATTAAATAGGGAGTATCTTAAGGGGATGTATGGAGGGGTTAACTACTTCAGGACCTTTTCAGAAACCTCACCCGAGGTTCTTGACATTTATCAGAAAAAGGGATAATTCAAAATTCTATGAAAGATAATCTAAAGAAAATTATAGAGGATTTAAAAACTCATTTGGATTATTTAAAAGGAATTGGAGTTGACCATATTTATATAAAGGAAGACAAGAATAAAAACATTCCCAGTCTTGATGAGATTAGGGATAAACTTGGTAATTGCAAGAGATGTAGACTTCATCAAAGCCGAAGAAGTATCGTCTTTGGTGAAGGAAATGAAAAAGCAAGATTAATGATAATTGGAGAAGCACCTGGATTTGATGAAGATATACAGGGAAGACCCTTTGTTGGTAAAGCTGGCCAGCTTCTTACAAGGATACTCCAATCAATTAAGTTAAAAAGGGAAGATGTTTATATAACCAATGTTGTTAAATGTAGGCCTCCACAGAATAGAAATCCAAGACCCGATGAAATCAATTCATGTAATCCTTTTCTTATGATGCAAATAAAAACCATCTCACCTAAAATCATATGTGCCTTAGGAACATTTTCTGCACAAACCCTTCTTAAGACGGATTCTAAGATAACAGCCTTACGAGGGAAGATCTATGATTTAGAAGGCATAAAGGTAATTCCCACTTATCACCCTGCATATCTTTTAAGGAATCCTGATAAGAAGAGAGAGGTTTGGGAGGATATGAAAAAAATTTCAAAAATGATGAAAGATGAATGAATTACTCTGATTAGAATAATCGATAATCTAACTGGAATATCTTCTCATTAAAAAAATTTATTAATAATGAAGCACCCTCTCTTATTAAAAGTTCCAATAGAGAAAACTTCTTTTTAGGATATATTATTTGCGGCTTTCCTTTTATACCTGCCAATTTAGCGGCTGTATCAATTGCATCCTGTAAATTACCCAACTGGTCAACCAAACCTAACCTCTTTGCTTGCTCTCCTGTAAGGATTCTGCCATCTGCAATCTGAATTATCTTTATTCGCTCGAGTTTTCTCCCCTCAGCTACTGCCTGAATAAATTGTTGATGCACATTATCTATTACCTCCTGCATAATTTTTTTCTCTTCAGGCGTCATATCCCTAAAAGGTGAGCCAATGTCTTTGTATTCTCCTCCTTTTATCACAACCCCCTTTATTCCAATTTTTTTAAAAAGCTCTTCAAAATTTGAAAATTGCATAATAACACCAATGGAACCTGTAATTGTCCCAGGATTTGCAACTATTATATCTGAGGCACAAGCAATATAATATCCTCCAGATGCAGCAACCGAACCCATTGAAGTAACTACCTTCTTTTTTGACTTGGCCTTTAATACCTCACGATAAATCTCTTGTGCTGGTCCTACTCCACCACCTGGAGAATCAATCCTCAGTATAATAGCCTTCACTCCACTATCCTCTACAAATTGGCGTAATGTCTCAATAACATCGGACGATTGTGTAATCACCCCTTTTATTTCTACAATTCCTATCTTATCTCCGAATGCAAATCGATCTGTCTTGCCCATGTAAGGGCTCAAAAAGAGAAATAAGAAAAATATTATAGCCAGAAGGATAACTATAACCCCTAACCCTGTTAGAATTCTCCTCTTTTTCATAGCTACCTCCTTCGATTATCTTTTTATTATAATTTCAAATCTATCCTTTCCTTTATACTGGTGAGATACGAATCGTTTCAAATACAGTCGCTTGAAAAATACGAATCAATCCCATCTTTACCATTTCCAGTATTGCCAGAAACGTCACTATCACAAATCTTAAGGATGAACCTTCCGGAATTAAATTATGAAATGCTAAACTCCGATTCTCATTTCTGAGGATTGTTAGGATTTCTTCGATTCGATCTTCAACATTAAGGGGATCTAAAATGACCTCATGAAACTTCTCGGGTTTTAACCTTTCTAAGACTTGGCGAAACGCCTCTATTAATTCAAAAAGGTTTGCCTCAAGCCTTTCTTCTGGTGTTTTTAAATCTTGTTCTGTGTTTAACCTGATAAAAACATCGCGATCTAACCGAGGCTTCTTATCAAGTTCTAAAGCTGCCTCCTTGTACTTCTGGTACTCAAGAAGCCTTCTGACCAGCTCTGCCCTCGGATCTTCCTCCTCTTGTTCATCTTCACTTGATGGATTTGGAAGAAGCATCTTTGACTTTATGTGAAGAAGGGTTGATGCCATAAGGAGATATTCTCCAGCTATATCCAGATTAAGAACCTTCATCAATCTTAGATAATCTAAATATTGCTCAGTTATTAATGCAATTGGTATATCAAAAATATTTATCTCATTTTTTTGAATAAGATGTAAAAGAAGGTCAAGCGGGCCTTCAAAAATTTCAAGCTTTACCTTATAAGGAGACTTATCTTCTAAATCTTTATCTTCAAACATATTCACTCCATTTATCTTCTGAAATATATCTAAGTTCATCTTCTCTTGTAATTACTTTTTCATCCAATCTTGCTATAAGTAGTTCATTTAGGATCTTTTTAATAACTGGACCTGGCTTGATCCCCATCTCAATCAAATCCGATCCTTTTAGTAGCGGTTTCATATCTTTTAATTGGGTAAAGTAAAGTGAGATAAAACGTCGTGTCTCATTCTGGGTAGTTTTTGCCATCATAAAAAGTATAGTTTCTGTTGAAAGGGTATGAAGGAGTTCATAGATTTCAGATCTTTTTGGATTTACACCTGAATTTATCCAGTAGAATATCCTTAAAAGGGCTTGCTCAGCTTGATATTTACCTTCTATTAGCCTTCTTTGAATCTTCTCGTTCAAATCTAAACGTTTGCATACCTCTTCAATCTCCTCTTTTTTCAATGAATCTAAAAGCCCCCAAAAATAGATGATCCAGCGATTATACTTCTCTTTTAAGAAAAGAAGGTCAAACCAAGAAATGACATGATGAATCTGCTCAAAAAGTGACTCAACCTCCTTATCAAACTTAATTTTTGGATGCAATACTGGTAATAAATTAAAATCTTTCATGCGCTTAAGCGCAGGTAGTGGAAATTCCTCTTCTAATATGAGAACGATTTCAGAAAAGATTCTTCTGCCCGAAAGACGCTCTAAAAATCCCATTCTAACAGCATTTTTCATAAGATTCTGGGTATGTTTTGCAATCTGAAATCCAAACCTCTGTTCAAAACGAATTGCCCTGAACATCCTGGTAGGATCTTCAACAAAAGAAAGATTATGGAGGACACGAATTACCTTATCCTTAATATCCCTCATCCCTCCAAAAAAATCTATTAATTCCCCAAATGAGCTGGGATTAAGCTTAATTGCCAAGGTATTTATGGTAAAGTCCCTTCGATAAAGATCCATTCTGATTGAGCCTTTCTCAACAGTGGGTAATGCAGCAGGAGACTCGTAGACCTCAAGCCGAGCAGTAGCTACATCAACCTTAAGTCCATCAGGAAATATAATAATTGCAGTACCATATTTTTTATGAGCTCTAATCCTACATGTAAACCTCTGCCCGAATACCTCTGCAAAATGAATACCGTCCCCTTCTATTACAATATCCATATCAAAATTATCAACCCTCATGATAAGATCCCTTACGAATCCACCAACAGCGTAAACAGAATAACCGAGTTCATCTCCTATCTTTCCAAATTCTAAAAGGAGATTCTGAATTCTTTCAGGAAAGTGCTCCCTAATCAATCTTGTTATCATCTTTTTTCGAGCGTAAAGGGGCTGACTATCTGATGACGATTTCCCATCTACGCCTTTTTGCATCTCTTCCTGTAATACTCGCATTACATCTCTCAGTGTTATAACCCCTACTAACTTATCCTTTTTAAGGACAGGCAAAAAATTTTGATTATGACCTATAACAAGCTCCTGAATCTTCGAAAATGGGGTATCAGGCGAAACAACTGAAAATTCAGTGCTCATATATTCTTTAACATGCGATTCATTTAATCCATGATAAATTCCCTTCTCAACAACTTGTTTAGATATAAGGCCAATTACCTTTTCATCTTGAATAACTGGTAAGAAATTCAGATTATAGCGTGTCATCACCTCTTTGGCCTCTTCAAGTGTACGCTCAGGTTCTATGGTCTTTACAGGATAAACCATGACATCTTTTGCCAGCTTTCTTGGCCTTACAATCTCATGTAATACCTTTAACAATTTTCCCTGCGCCTCTAAAAGTGTCATTCCTTTAACTGTTGCAGATGCTGCAGTAGGATGGCCTCCACCTCCAAATTCTGCGGCAACCTCTGACACATTTACCTCTTCAATTCTACTTCTACCAATAAGATAGAGACGATCCTCCATTCTAACTAAGACAAAAAGGACATCCAGATTCTCCATATCCTTTAACTTATGAACCAATATGGCTATGTCTCCTATATAATGATCAACCGAGGCCTGGGCAATTACGATATCAATTCCATTTATATTATATCGAGTTGCAGATTGTATCAAATCATTAAGAAGAAAGACTTGCTCTGATGTTAATTCCCTTGTAATTATATTTGAAATTATATTAATATTTGCCCCCTTCTTCATTAGATAACCTGCAGCATAAAAGTCTTCTTCTCGTGTCGATGGATAAGTGAGATTTCCTGTATCCTCGTATATTCCAAGCATCATTAATGTGGCCTCGTCAGGGGTAATTTCAATCTGTTTCTTCTTCAGAACATCAAGAATAATAGTTACAGTTGCACCTACCTCGGAAATAACCTCTACGGAACCATGTATATCGTCGGAGGAGGGAGGATGATGATCATAAATATGTATTTCAATATCAGGCTTAGAGATAATATCTGCAAACTTACCGATCCTGTTTTTTTGCCGGGTGTCTACAAGGATAAGTCTTTTAATCTTCTGGAGATCGATGTTTTTTAATCTTTCAATTTCAAGTGCATAAAGCGTAGAATGAATAAAAAATTCTCTTAAACTTCTTTCTTGAGACCCAGGAAATACAAGGACCGCATCAGGATAAAGTTTCTTTGCAGCAATCATTGATGCAAGCGAATCGAAATCTGCATTTATATGGGTAGTAATCACTTCCATCCAGACCTATCCCCTTGGATGATAACGTTTATGAACTTGTTTTAATCTCTCTCCACTAACGTGTGTATAGATCTGTGTTGTTGAAATATCAACATGGCCTAACATCATCTGAACAGATCTTAAATCTGCACCTCTTTCCAACAGATGACTTGCAAAGGAATGACGCAGAAGATGTGGTGTAATCCTTTTCTGAATCCCAGCCCTTCTGCCGTACTCCTTTAGATTCTTCCAGAATTGTTGACGACTCATCTCTTTCCCCCATTGACTGAGGAAAAGGAACCTACTCTCTTTCTTCTTATCAAACCTTTTACGCACATCCCTTAAATATAATTCTAACCATCTAATCGCCTCTTTACCAAGTGGAACTATCCTCTCTTTTGAGCCCTTTCCAAAAAGGACAACATATCCTCCTTCGAGATTAACCTGATCAATAGAAATCCTTGTCAATTCTGAAACCCTCATCCCGGTTGCATAAAGCATCTCGAGCATTGCCCGATCTCTTATCCCTAACATGGTCTCAGTATTGGGCTGGTTCAATAATAGCTCTATCTCTTTTAATGTAAGGATTTCCGGTAGTGTCCTATCAATCTTTGGAGAATCAAGTTCTTCAGCAGGATTTCTTTCGAGTACTCCCTCTTGAACCAAAAAACGGAAGAAAACTCGTATTGACACAAGATTTCTTACTATGCTTTTTATTGAGAGTCTGCTCCTTTTTAGATAAACCAGAAATGACCTGATATCATATTTTCCAATATTTGAAACATCATCAATACCATGAGCGGTTAAGTAGTTTAAAAACCTATTTAAATCATGACCATATGCCTCAATAGTGTTTTTGGATAGACCTTTTTCAACGATAATATAGTGTAAGAATTGATCGATCCATTTCTCCATAAGTTCAATTAAACAAAAAGCAGAGGTTTAACCTCTGCCCTTTTAAAAATTTACTCAGAATTTTCTATCTAAATACTTTTTTCACAAAATCAATCTTTACTCTTTTAAAAAGAACCCTTTCCTTTAAACCCCTGTATGCCCAAATCCTCCATCCTGTCTTTGGCTCGGGGGCAAATCATCTACTTCTTCAATAATTGGCCGAAATACTTTACTAATCACTAATTGGGCAATCCTATCACCATTTCTCACTGTAAATGGCTCATTACCTAAGTTGATTAATATCACACATATTTCACCACGGTAGTCTGAATCTATCGTCCCTGGTCCGTTTAGAACACCAATCCCGTTTTTAATTGCCAATCCGCTACGCGCCCTTATCTGTCCCTCAAATCCCTCTGGAATGGCAATAGATATCCCTGTTGGGATGAGGCTCCTTTCGCCTGGCATGATAACTACATCCTGCTCAAGGCAAGCATATAAATCCATACCTGATGCCCCTTCAGTCATATACTGTGGCAAATAAGCTTGGAAACCTTTCTTAAACCTCTTTACGTAAAGCTTCATAATGCTTTAATCAAGTTTTAGGATAGAGCTATCTATTTCATTTCCATTCATTGGACCTAAAATCGTCAGGCAGAAGAATCTTTCATCAAATATCTCTCGAGCCAGTTCCCTCACATTTTCTTCACAAACCTCATCAATGCTATTAAGTATCTTCTCTATTGGGAGATAGGACTCAAAATAGATTTCATTCTTTGCCAGTCGTGTCATTAAATTATCAGAATTTTCAAGACTTAAAAGGAGATTTCCTTTGAGTTGCTCTTTGGCCGTTTCAAGTTCACCATCCCTGAGAGGGTTATCCTTTAATCTTTTAAATTCCTTCAATATTAGCTCAATAACCTCTTTGCAAGATGATTCACTTGTCCCCGCATATACAACAACCAATCCCGTATCTATGTATGCAGGTAGATAGGAGTAGACAGAATAGGCAAGCCCTCTATTCTCTCTTATCTCTTGGAAAAGTCTTGAACTTATTCCCCCTCCAAGGATTGCATTCAATACATAAGAGGTAAATCTTAGTGAATGATTATATTGAAGTCCCTTTGTCCCTAAACAAAAATGTACTTGTTCCAGATCTCGAGACCATATATTAGTTGAAGATATGGCATTTGGTTTTATCCTTTCCCTTAAACTATTTTCACAAGGAAGCTTACCAAAGGTTTCGTCAATCGCACGAACAATCTCTTGATGATCAAGGCTTCCAGCAGCGCATATGATTATTCGATTGGGTTGATAATTCTCTTTAAAATACTTATATATCTGATCTCGATTAAAGGATTGGACAAGTTCTGATGTTCCAAAAATTGGGTATCCAAGAGGATGATCTCCAAAGCATTCTCGGCTAAAAAGATCATGGATATAATCATCAGGTGTATCTTCTACAGTTTTAATCTCTTGAAGTATTACCATCCTCTCTCTTTCAACATCCCTTGTATCCATCTTTGGATGAAGAAAGATATCCGAGAGTAGATCAATTGCTAAAGACAGATTCTTATCAATAACCTTTGCATAAAAACACGTATACTCCCTTCCTGTGAAGGCATTTAAGGTACCACCAACTGAATCTATCTCCCGGGCAATGTCATAGGCGGTCCTTCTTTCTGTCCCTTTAAAAAGTAGATGCTCGATGAAGTGGGATATCCCATTTTCCTCTGGCTTCTCATCTCGAGAACCCGTATTGACCCAGACCCCAATCGAAACAGATTTTAGGTAAGGGATCTCTTCTGTAATAACTCTAATACCATTGTCCAAAACTGTCTTTTGATATCTTGATCTCTTTCCTGTCCATATCTCATGTTTTGTATTGTTAGAGGTTTTTCTATGACGCTCCATCATACCTTCCTCTCGGCGGTTCCTCTTATTTCTCTTAAAGCTGCCTTCCTGCTTAATCTAATACGCCCCTGCGGGTCGATATCTATAACCTTTACAACGACTTCGTCTCCTTCTTTTAATATGTCACTTACTGCTTTAACACGACTATCTGCTAACTGAGATATATGGATAAGTCCGTCCGTACCAGGAAATATTTCAACGATTGCACCGAAGCCAAGAATCTTTTTTACCTTTCCGGTATAGATACTGCCAACCTCGACCTCCTGGGTTATCTTCTTTATCAAATTTATTGCCTTTTCAAGGGACTCATAATTGGGAGATGCCAATTTAACCAATCCCGAATCCTCAATGTCTATCTTCACCCCTGTCTGATCTATTATACTTCTTATGGTTTTCCCTCCTGGACCTATAATATCTCGAATCTTATCTTGTTTCACATTGATTGTAACGATTCGAGGTGCATGTCGAGATAAGTCTTTCCTTGGTTCAGATATTGTTTCTCTCATCTTCTCTAAGATATGAAGTCTTCCCTCACGTGCTTGCTCAAGCACACGTTCCATTATCTCCTTTGTCACACCATCTATTTTTATATCCATCTGAATCGCTGTAATCCCTTTTGCTGTACCAGCAACTTTAAAATCCATATCACCAAAATGATCTTCATCTCCAAGAATGTCTGATAGAACCGCTACCTCACCATCTTCTAAAATCAATCCCATTGCGATTCCAGCAACAGGAGACTTAATGGGAACGCCTGCATCCATAAGAGAAAGACTTGCGCCACAAACTGTTGCCATTGATGATGAACCGTTCGATTCAAGGACTTCTGATACTACCCTTATCGTATATGGAAATTTTTCATTTGGAGGTAACACTGGCAATATAGCCCTCTCTGCTAATGCCCCATGACCAATTTCTCTTCTACTCGGTGGCCTAAGAGGAGCAACCTCTCCGGTACAAAATGGAGGGAAGTTATAATGGAGCATAAATGATTTATAAGTTTCGCCAAGAAGCGAATCTATCTTCTGTTCATCTTCTGATGTTCCAAATGTAACAACGGCAAGGACCTGAGTCTCTCCGCGTGTGAAAAGCGCAGAGCCGTGAGTCCTTGGTAAAATACCAACTTCACAGGAGATGGGTCGAATCTCATTAAGAGCTCTTCCATCAATCCTTTGCTTGTTCTTTAAAATCAAATTTCTTACTATTTTCCTATTGATCTCTTCAAATGTCTGCCTCAATTCTTTTTGAAGTGCCTCATCTTCAATCCCTAACTCCTTCATGGTCCATTGAAATGTCTCTTCTAAAAACTCCCTTCTCTTAAGCTTTTCTTTTATACTGAATGCATCTTTTAGTCTTTCCTCACAAAGCGCCCTTATCTTTTCATAAAGGCTTTCATCCGTTTTTCTGATATGATATTCTCGTGTCGTGACTCCCTTAATCGCTCTTAATTCCTTTTGAATATCTATTACTGGTTTTAAAGATTGATGACCAAATATTATTGCCTCCAATATCTCTTTCTCTGATACCTCTTTTGCACTTCCTTCAACCATAATAATAGCATCTTCACTTCCTGCCACAAAAATATCAATATCACTCATCTCGAGCTCTTCAAGGGTAGGATTTAAAACAAACTCTCCATCAATTCTTCCTACCTTTGCCCCCGCAATAGGCCCTCCAAATGGAATATCAGATACACTAAGGGCAGCAGATGCTCCAATCATTCCTAATATCGAGGGGTCATTATCCTGATCTGCAGAAAGGACCGTAGCGATAATCTGTATTTCATCCTGGAATCCCTTAGGGAATAAAGGTCTCAGTGGACGGTCTATAAATCGAGATATCAGGGTTTCATGATCACTTGGTTTACCTTCACGTTTAAAAAATCCTCCAGGTATCTTTCCAGCAGCATATGTCATCTCTAAATAATTCACAGTCAACGGAATAAAATCGAGTCCTTCTCTTTTATTCTCTGAGCAAACAGCAGTAACTAAAACTACTGTTTCTCCATAACTAACCAATACAGAGCCATTGGCCTGTCTTGCTACCCTTCCTGTTTCTATGGAGAAGGGTCTTCCTCCAAACTCTACCTGCACTTTATGTATCATAGTTTATATCTACTCCTATTGATTAAGATGAATATCATCTTCTTAGCCCTAACTTTTCGACTACCATCTTATATCTATCCACATTATTATCTTTAAGGTAATCGAGGAGTCGTCTTCTTTGCGCAACTAATTTAAGAAGACCCCTCCTGGAATGATGATCTTTTTTGTGAGTTTTAAAATGTTCTGTAAGGTATTGGATCCTTTCGCTTAAAATGGCGATCTGAACCTCAGGTGATCCTGTATCCTTATCATGAGTCTTAAATTGGTTAATGATTTCCTTTTTTCTTTCTTGAGTTAATGCCATGAAATTCCTCCTATATTTATTAATTTAATTTAAAGTAATCCTCTCGTTCCAGTCGCTCTTTGAATGGATATTGAGTTGAACGCATGGATTAGACGTAGAATTAAATATCCTTGCCGGACGTAAGACTAACTGCAATCCATTATCTTCTATCCTTTTTATCTCTGATCTTAAAATGGCTATCAGTTCTTTCTCTTTCGAACACAATCTTATAAAACTTCCAACTTCAATCTTGGGTATATTCAACTTAGAGATATCATTTTCCATCAACCACTGTCCATTTTTAACCTTTCGTATCGTTTCATCATCGCCAATTGCCTCGAAAAGATGGGATAATGATTCATTTAGGGAAATGAGATGGGAGGAAAGGTCTTCATACTTTACCATATGAATTAACCTTTCCCAAGAAACTGCCTTAGATAGATCGAAAAAACCACTCCTTACCCTTCTGAGCCCTATAAGATGAGCACCAGACCCTAACCTTCTACCTATATCAGAAGCCAATACTCTAATATATGTCCCTTTTGAACATGAAATATAAAATTTAACTAAAGGTAGATCAATCTTTAACACTTTTAAATCGAAGACTTCTATCTCCCTTTCTGGCCTATCTATCTCTAAACCTTTTCTTGCAAGTTTATAGAGGGGTCTTCCATCTACTTTTACAGCCGAAAACATCGGGGGAATCTGTTTGACCCTGCCTTTAAAGTAATTAAAGACTCGAGTTATATCTTCTTTTGTGATGTCACCCAATGTCTTTTTTGAGGTCACGTTGCCTGTTCTATCACCTGTATTTGTCTCCTCTCCCAGTTTCATTATCCCTTCATAATCTTTTGGTTCCTCTTTAATAAAGGGGATCAACTTTGTTCCTTCATTTATTGCAACAGGAAGCACTCCTGTAGCAAAAGGGTCAAGGGTGCCAATATGACCTGCCTTTTTTATATTAAATCTGCGCTTTAACTCCTTTACTATTTCAAGAGAGGGTATACCCTCGGGTTTATCTACAACGAGAATGCCATTAAATACCATCCCCCTCGTCCTCTCGCTCTTTTTTTGTTTGTTGAATGATCTCACTTATATGAATTGAATATTCTATGGAAGGATCAAACTTAAACATAATCTCTGGTATATATTTCAAGCGAACCCTTTTACCAAGCTCCCTTCTCACAAACCCTTTGGCACTCTCAAGTCCTCTTATTGAATTCTCCCTCTCTGTTGAAGTTCCTGCTACACTGAAGTATATCTTTGCAATTCTACAATCATCCGATACCTCAACCCTTGTAATTGTTACAAATCCGATCCTTGGATCTTTAACCGATTCAAGAAGCATCTGTGATATCTCTTTTTGAATTACATCTGCCACCCTGCTTGATCTTTTAACTTCTCTCATCTCTATTTATCTCAGGGAATTAAATATTTATTATCTCCATATCTGTCCCGATCATCTCAACAATGTTCATTCTCTCAACAAAATCTATTATCTTATCAAGGCTTGAGTTAATATGTCTTCTATCATTTCCAACCGTACATATACCTATTTGTGCCCTCTGCCAGAGATCATGATCACCAACCTCTGATATCGATACATTGAAACGATGTCTAATCTGCTCGATTAATTTACGAATTACATGTCGCTTCCCCTTTAAAGAATGGTTTTCAGGGATTCTTATGTCAAGCTGACATATTCCTACTACCATATCCCCTCCTTGAATATTAACTCAAGTGAGGCCGGATCTCTTCAACCTCATAGGATTCAATTATATCACCAACCTTTATATCATTAAAATTCTCGATCCCGATACCGCATTCAAGACCTTCCTGACAATCCTTTACATCATCTTTAAAGCGCTTCAGGGAAGAAATCCGACCATTATAGATAACAACATTGTCCCTTAAAATTCTGGCATTGGAGCCTTTCACTACCTTTCCATTTATTACTACACTTCCTGCTACGGTTCCAACTTTATGGATATTAAAAAGCTGCTTAACCTGTGCCCTTCCAAGGATATGTTCTTTATAGGTTGGCTCTAACATTCCCTCAAGGGCCTTCTTAATATCAGTTATAGCATCATAAATAATATTATATGTCCTAATATCAACCCCCTCCTGTTCGGCAAGCGCCTGGGCCTTTGATACAGGTCTCACATTGAATCCTATTATAATTGCATTCGAGGCCGAGGCCAGGTTAACATCTGTTTCTGTAATTCCTCCCACTGCATCATGGAGGATATTTATTTTCAATGTATCAGTTGAAAGCCTCTTTAAAGCCTCTTTTATTGCCTCGATCGACCCCTGGACATCCGCCTTTATAATCACATTTAGCTCCTTAACCTCTCCCTTCTTGATCTTTTCATAAAGTTCCTCTAATGTAACCTTACTCAGTTTGGATAACTCTTTCTGGCGTATCTTCTCCTGCCTGTAAATACTTATCTGTTTGGCTACTCTTTCATCAGGGACAACAATCAATGTGTCACCTGCTTGTGGAACATCCTCAAAACCTATTACCTCTACAGGAATCGATGGACCTGCTTGGGAGATCTTCTGTCCCCTATCGTTGAACATGGCCCTTACTTTTCCATAATGCGAACCTGCAACAAATGAATCCCCAGTTTTTAATGTTCCCTCTTGAATAATAACTGTTGCGACAGGCCCTCTTCCTTTGTCGAGTTTTGCCTCTATGATCACACCTCGGGCAGGTTTATTGGGGTTAGCCTTAAGTTCAAGCATTTCAGCTTGAAGCAATATAAGCTCTAACAATTCTTTAATCCCTAATTTCTGTTTGGCAGAGATTTCTGCAAAAAGTGTGCTACCACCCCAACTTTCAGGAATCAATCCATAATCTGCTAACTCCTTTTTCACCTTCTCTGGATTAGCGTTTGGTTTATCAATCTTATTTATAGCAACTACTATAGGGACATTTGCAGCCCTTGCATGATCTATTGCTTCTTTCGTCTGAGGCATAACTCCATCATCAGCAGCCACTACAAGAACGACTATATCAGTAACCATTGCCCCTCGAGCCCTCATCGCTGTAAATGCCTCATGACCTGGTGTATCAATGAATACAACATGCCCATTTTCGAGCTGAACATCATATGCCCCGATATGCTGGGTAATACCACCAGCCTCGCCCTCTACAACATTTGTCTTCCTTATAGCATCCAGAAGCATTGTCTTACCATGATCTACATGCCCCATAATAGTTACAACAGGAGGTCTTGGCTTTAAATCCTCAGGCCGATCCTCTTTTCTCTCCAGTAAATCTTGACGTTCAAGAGAAATCTTTTCTACCTCATAACCGAATTCAGTTGCAACTAAAGATGCCACATCAACATCGATAAATTGATTAATATTGACAAAAACGCCGATCTCCATCAATTTCTTTATCAATTCCGCCCCTTTTACCCCCATCCTCTTTGCAAGATCTCCAACAGAAATTACTTCTGCAATCTTTATTATCCTCTTTATCGGCTTTGGAACAGTAAGCTCCGGTTTTTTAGCCTCTTTTAATACCACTTTTTTCTTCACAGGTTTAAATGGCTTAAATTCAATCTCCTCTTCTTTGCTAACCTGATCAACCTCTTCTCCCTCTTCCTCTTCTTCAAACATCCTTTCTTTAATAATCCTTCTCTTTTTGATAAAACCCTTCTTCTTACCAAAGAAGGAAGCTACCTCTTCCTTTTCAAGATGCTCTTCCTTTATAGGAAATCTTAGCTCTATTTTCTTCTCAATAATTTCTTTTATTTCTTCTTCAATCTTTGCTTTAATATCGGTCTTTTTCTCTTTAACCTTTTCTTTTTCTTCTAATCTTAACTCTTCTTCCACCTTTTCTTTCTTTCCGGGTAGCTCTTTAACTTCTACTTCTTTAGATGGAACTAAAGGAGGTTTATCTTCTGCTATAACTTTTTTCTCTATCTCTTTTTCCTCTGTTTTTGTCTCTGTAGGAATTACATGCGCCTCGACTTTCTTTTCTACCTTTTTTCGAGGTCTTTGTGGTTTTGGAATTGGCCTTTCTTCCCCCTCCTTTAAGGGCTCTTCTGAAACTTCTGCTTTTATCTGGGGTCTCTTTCTTAAAGGTTTCTGAGGTTTTTCCTCTTCTACAACTGGAGGGGCAGTGGTTGTAACAGGAGGCTCTGTAATTTGTGGCAAGGGTTGAACGGGCTCAGTTGTCTGTTCTTTTGGCTCTAAAGTTATTGTCCTTCTTCTTATAACTGTTGGCTTTACTCTCTTCTCTATAATCTCCTTTTCAGAATCCTTCTCGATAACCCTTTCTTCTGAAGCCGATATCTTCTTTTCAGGTTCGATGGGTTGTTTTTCCTTTACCTTGACACCCATCTTTTTCAATTTTAATAATAACTTTTCATCCTCCACGCCTACTTCATGAGCAAGGTCGAGGACTTTAATCTTGGCCATTCTTCCTCCTCCTGATTAAATGCTTAGAAAGCAAATCTTCAAAAATAAAATTTATACCTCAAATTAATTTATTAAAGAAATCTCTTTTACCTTCTTTTGTGCCTTTTTAAAACAATTCTCATTAGGACAGATATAAAATCCCCTTCCTGGTAGATGACCTTTTTGATCCCTCATCACTGACCCATCTGGTTTTTTAATAAACCTTATTAACTCTTTCTTACCCCTTCTTTCTCCACAACCAATACACATGCGTATTGGGATATGACCTTTCTTACCCATTTTTCTTTTCTTCTACATACAAACGCGCAGCCTCGATTAACTTTTCAGCCTTTTTTTCGCTTATTCCAAGGAGATGTGAAATTTTATCAGTATCCTCCTCTAATAAATCTTTTACAGTTTTAAATCCACTTGTTAAAAGAATCTCTGCTGTTTTTTCTCCAATCCCTTTTATATTCGTTATAGAATCTAAGGATGGATCTTTAGGTGCATTTTGACTCTCAATTACCTCCTGTTCTACTTTTTTCTTTGCAGCTTCAACAATCTCTTTAGTCTTTGACTTTTCTATTTCTAATATACGAGCAAGTTCATCAGGATCTACTTCTGAAATCTCTTTTATTGAACGAAATCCTTCATTATAAAGAAGACGGCTTGTAACATCTCCAAGGTATGGTAGGGTTTTGAATTTTTCAATAATCTCCGCAGAAATCTTTTCCATTTTTGATTCACTCTTAATGTCTATCTTCCATCCTGTCAATTTCGAAGCAAGTCTGACGTTTTGTCCTTTCTTACCAATGGCTAAGGAGAGTTGATCATCTGGAACAACTACTTCCATATGTCGATTCTCTTCATCAATATATACCCTCGAAATCTTAGCTGGTGCTAAGGCATTACAGACATACTTTGGTTGATCTTGAGACCATGGGATTATATCGATCTTTTCACCCCTTAGCTCCTGGACAACATTAAGAACCCTTGAACCCCTCATCCCAACACATGCCCCTACAGGATCAACATCTCTATTTGTGCTAAAAACAGAAATCTTTGCCCTTTCTCCTGGTTCACGAGCTGCACTTATTATCTTTATTATCCCTTCGGAAATTTCAGGAACTTCCATTTCAAATAGTTTAATCAGAAATCCTGGATGGGTCCTTGATAAATAAATCTGTGGGCCTTTTGTATTCTTTTGCACATCAAGAATATATGCCCTAAGTCTATCCCCCTGCCTATAGGTCTCCCCTGGAATCTGCTCTTTCGAAGGAAGAATGGCCTCTGCCCTACCTATATTAACATAAATATTCCCTTTCTCAATCCTCTGGACAGTACCACTTATGATATCACCTTTTCTGTCTTTAAACTCATTATAAATATTCTCCCTTTCAGCATCCCTGACCTTCTGTATGATAACCTGTTTTGCTGTTTGAGCCCCTATACGGCCAAAATCAGTATCCAATTTGACACCCAGACTATCACCTATCTGGGCCTCGCTATCAAGCTCACGTGCCTCTTTGAGAGAGATCTCTCTATTAGGATCTGTAACCTTCTCAACTACTTGTTTGAATTGAAACAGTTCAACTTCACCCAACTCCTCATTATAGCGAACCTCGATTTCACCCTGATGTCCATATTTTTTCCTTGAGGCAGTGAGTACAGCTTGTTCCAGAGCCTCTATGATTACCTTTTTATCAATGCCCTTATCTTTTCCTACCTGTTCTATTACATAATTTAAATTTGATGGCATAGCATCCTCTCCTTTTTAAAAATCAATATCTAAATTTGCTTTTGCCACATCTCTGAACGGAATGCGGATAATCTTTCCATCTATATCCATTTCAATCTGATCATCATAAAAGTCGATGAGCCTTCCCCTAAAGTTTCTCCTATTATCTATTGCCTGAAATGTTCTTATTTTTATTATTCTATCCCTATACTTTTTAAAATCCTTTTCACTCTTTAATGGACGTGTTAATCCTGGAGAGGATACTTCTAAATTATAAGGATTTGGTATAAAGTCTTCTATGTCAAGTACCCTCTCAAGCTCATGACTTATAAATGAACAATCACCAATGGTTACACCACCTTCTTTATCAATGTAAATCCTTAATACCCATCCATTTGCCTCTCTTCGGTATTCAATATCTACAAGTTCAATCCCCTCACTTTTTAGAATTGGTGTAACAATCTCATTTACACGATTAATAATTTCTTCAGATCTCATATTTAGCCTTAAAAAGGTGTTTTCTAAAAAAAAAGCGGGCAACTGAGCCCGCTTTTTCAGCAGACTTTTATTTAAATAATAATACAAATCTAAAAGAAATTCAAGTAATCAAGTTCATTAATCATTATAATCTCTCTCAAAATAGTAAAATAAGTATGGCCGACCTAATAATTAATTATCTCCTCCTTTAAAATTGATGGCTTTCCAATTTCAGAAAGCTTCAATGCATTAAGCTCTCTTTCTAATCTTTCGATAGTTATCTTACTCTGACGAAGACTTTTTTTAAGTTTATATCTCCCATACATCTCACTTATTCCACCTATTAAAACCCCTAAAAAAATAGAACATAATATTATCATAAACACAGGAATGTTTGGAAATTCGAACCATTGATAACTCTGTATCGAGTATCTAAGGGTCACAGAATCCCTGTTCTGTAATGAAAAATGTATTACAAAGAAAAATACAATCATCCAAAATAGTGTCTTTAACCACTTCATATCTATTGCCCTCCTTTCTTACCCCACCCTTTATCCAAAAAATTCTTAAATACTGAATAAATCTTCTGATAGGTGGCTTCAAGGTATTCTGGTATAATTTTTGTTTCACATAATACAGGCATGAAATTTGTGTCACCCGTCCATCTCGGAACAATATGAAAATGGACATGTTTATCAAAACCCGCACCTCCAACTTTTCCAATATTCATACCAATATTAAAACCATGGGGGTGAAGCTGGTCTTTTAAAACCCTAATCGATGACTTAATCAACATAAATAGTTCATGAAACTCCCTGTCTGTTAATTCCTCAAACTCTGGGCAGTGCCTTTTAGGAAAAACCATTAAATGACCATTGTTATAAGGGAATCGATTCATCATTACACAACTGTATTGACCTCGATAAATTATTAGATTCTCCTTATCCTTCTTTTCCTTTGGTTTTTTACAGAAGATACAACCTTTCTGTTTATTGTCCAATATATAAGTCATCCTCCATGGAGCCCATAAGTACTTCATTAGTTGTCCTTTCTTAAATTTAAATACTTTTGATTTAATGAAATTGTTTGTTTACGATCTATAGATTTTGAGGTTGATTGCGAGGGAACTATTTCCATTTTTGTAAATTAAGAGGTTGAGTCCAGACTTAAGTATAAGTAACTTTTCCATAAGTCTGGAGTTTCTTGAATCCCAAGGCTCATCGCTAATAGTGGTATCCATATAGGTGGTTTTGGTTTCCTGATAAGTGACATTCCAGCCTCCTCTGGTGTCCTTCCCCCCTTTTTTAGATTACATGCCGGACAACACGTAACAACATTTGTCCAATCTGTCTGTCCACCTTTTGAACGTGGAATAACGTGATCATACGTTAATTCTTTCTTTTCAAAAATCGCTCCGCAATATTGACATCTTCCTCCATCACGCACATAGAGGTTTTGACGCGAAAATTTGATAAATGGAGTCTTTCTTTTAATATATCTATTCAGTTTTATTACAGCAGGAAGTTTAATAGAGAAATTAACCCCTCTTATCATACGGTCATATTCTTCTACTACTTCAACCTTTCCAAGGACAAGCATAGTGATTGCTTTTTTCCAATGAATTACATTAAGAGGTTCAAAAGTTGAATTAAGAAGTAATGTCCATTCCATAAAATGAAATTTTCTTTAATTCCTTAAATTATATAAAGATTTTTACTTTTTTTGTCAAGCTTTACGTTTCTGGAGTTTCCTGAGTTTTTATCCGAAGTGAAAACAGAGCTGAAAATCATCAAGGTTGTTTGGTTTAACTCCCCGCAATGCTGTCTTATCCGGATAAAGGAGGTTAT
>JBBIOI010000038.1:0-29241 GCA_037443425.1 Deltaproteobacteria bacterium | reverse complement strand
TATCATAGCCAGCTTCCTTTATTATCTTTTTTATTGACAATGAAGATGGGGAATCCTCTGGAATTTCAAATAGGGATTTCCCCTCGAGATTAAAATCTCTTACAAGTTTATCAAATAATACTCTACCAATATATTTTTCTCCTGAATTTAGTAAATAAGACTCAGTCTCATCATTGAATCTGTAATTTCCTACCAGATAGAAATTTTTATAATTTATCCTTACTCCTCTTGTCACATGTTTTATCCTTTCAATGTGTTTTAAAGACTTCTCTGAAGGATCGAGAATTACGAAAAGATCATCAATATCCGGGGTTACTTTTCTATTGAGGTGTTCAAGACCTGCAGGAGAATCGACAATTATCATTTCATAATCATGCTTAAGGTTTCTAATCATTTCCTTTATCATCTCATCAGGCAAACAATAGCAACCTGGAGCAAGTTTTGTCCCGAGTGCAATAATATCAAATTTTTTACTTCTATATATGATAGAACCTTCCTCCATCCTCTTCTTAAGAAGATCAGGAACATCTTTTGTATCTCTTCTTTTACCCATTACATCATAAAGTGCATCTGAGATAGTTAATTTACCCTCCTTTTCAAGGTCTAAACCAAGCATTTTTGGAAGACTCCCATCTGGATCAAGATCGATGAGGAGAAGTGGTTTTATATTTATAAATCTGGTAAATAATGTTGTGAATGTTGATTTGCCTGTTCCTCCCCTTCCCGTAACTACATTTATTTTTACCATCTTAAATTAACCTCGCTTTTTGCAATATTTTTTTTACAGAAATTAAAGCCGGTGAATCTTCAGGAAGTTTTCGTAAAGATTCTCCTTTTAAATTATATTCTTCAACCTTTTTATCATATTCTATTTTTCCCAGATATGCACCATCGAGCTGATTCAAATACTTTTCAGATTCTTCGTCATACATATAATTTGCAAGGACGTAAAAATTTTGATACATGATTCCCACTTCTTTCAGGATAGCCTTTACCTTCTTTATATGGGTGAAAGATTTTTCTGAGGGATCGAGTATAACAAAAATATAATCGACTTCTGAAACAATGTTTCGATTAAGATGCTCCAGACCTGCGGGTGAATCTATAACGAGATTTCTATAGTTTTTTGAAAGATCTGAAATAGTCTTTCTCAAAAGATGATCAGGATAGCAATAGCATCCTTCCAGATCCTTTGTTCCAAGTGTAATTAGATCGAACCCTTTTCCCTCATAAATACATTCTCCCCACATCATTCCCTTGAAACGGTCCTCAACAGGGGTTAGAGGGCTTCCTCCCCTTTTTCTTTCACTAACTGCATCATATAATACTTCAACCAGAGTTCTTTTCCCTTCTTTGGCAAGGTCTATACCGAGCATATCTGCAAGGCTTAGATCAGGATCAAGATCAATAAGTAATGATGGCGGTGTAAGGTACCTACTCATTAATGCAACAAATGTAGATTTTCCAGATCCTCCACGGCCTGTCGAGACAATCTTTCGGGCCATCTTTTCCTCCCTGATTTTTATTATCTCCTATTTCACAATAAATTGAATCACCCTTTAGCACTGGGGTACGATTTTACTAATAGGAGATACTTTAATTATAGCATGATATTCTTTTGGACACACCTCAAGACATGTACCGCATTTTGAGCACTTCTGCTGGTCTATTACTTTTATTTCTCCTTTCAAACCTTTAATCGCTTCAGTAGGACAAACAAGGATGCAATGTTCACATGCCCTATCACATTTATCAGGGATAATATAATATGCAATAAGATCTTTGCATACAAGCGAAGGGCATCTTTTTTCAACAATATGAGCTAAGTATTCATCACGGAAGTATCGAAGTGTTGTAAGAATTGGATTTGGAGCTGAACGGCCAAGTCCACAGAGTGATCCTAACTTAACATCCTCGGAAAGTTTTTCAAGTGTTTCAAGGTCATTTAGGTCTGCCCTTCCAGTCGTTATCTTCTCAAGGAGATTAAGAAGTTGAAATGTTCCAATCCGACACATAGTACATTTCCCACAGGATTCTTTCGTTGTAAAGTCGAGGAAAAATCTTGCAGTATCTACAGCACAATCATCCTCATTCATAAATATCATTCCACCCGATCCCATCATTGATCCAGCCTCATTTAAAGAGTCAAAATCTATGGGGATATCAAAAAGATTTTCTGGAATGCAGCCTCCTGAAGGGCCGCCTATCTGGACAGCCTTAAATTGTTTTTCCTCTTTTAAACCGCCTGCTATATCAAAGGCGATTCTTTTAAGGGTTGTTCCCATTGGGACTTCGGTAAGACCTGGATATTTTATCTTGCCCGCAAGTGTAAAAACTGCTGTTCCTTTACTCCTCTCAGTTCCTATTGATGAGAATTTATCAGCACCCTGATCAATAATAAAAGGGATATAAGAGAATGTCTTAACACTCCTCTCAGTTCCTATTGATGAGAATTTATCAGCACCCTGATCAATAATAAAAGGGATATAAGAGAATGTCTTAACATTATTTAGAAGGGTAGGGTAACCCCAGAGGCCAACCTCTGAAAGACGTGGAGGTCTAACCCTTGGTTCACTTCGTTTTCCTTCAATTGCTGAAACAAGGGCTGTTGCCTCTCCTGATACAAATGCACCTGCACCTTCGGCGATTTTTATATTGAAAGAAAAATTACTTCCTAAGATATTATCTCCCAATATTCCTGATTCTTCAGATTCTCTTAAAGCGATACCTATCCGTTCAATTGCAAGTGGATATTCTGCTCGAACATAAATATAACCTTCATGTGCTCCTATTGTATAGGCAGCAATAATCATACCTTCTATGACCTCATGAGGGTCGCTTTCAAGGATAACCCTGTCCATAAAGGCTCCAGGGTCTCCTTCATCTGCGTTACATATTACATACTTTTTTTCTCCTTTAGCATTAAAACACTGTTCCCATTTAAGACCTGTTGGAAATCCTGCTCCCCCCCTGCCACGAAGACCTGATCTTTTTACCTCTTTTAGGATTTCAGAGGGTTTCATTTTTAATGCTTTATCCAGTGCCCTGTAACCACCAGTTGCTATATATTGATCGATATCTTCTGGATCGATAAAACCACAGCGTCGAAGTATTAATCGGAGCTCATATTCAAATCTCTGAAGCTCTGGAATAAAGGGAGATCCATTTTCATTGACTTCAAATGTTCCCATGGCAAGTTCTAAACATGGATCATCACCGATTATAAATCCATCTATCAGACGAGGGGTCAATTCAGGTGTGATGTTTGGATAGACAACGCTAAGAGACTCTGGTTTTGAAATGATTACTAAGGGTTCTCCAAAGCATAATCCAAGACATCCCACTTGAATGATAGGTATATCAATATCTCGACGCAATAACTCTTTTTTAAAAGCCTCCATTGTTTCAATGGCACCAGCTGCTCTCCCACATGTGGCGGTCCCGATGAGTATATGGGCTCTATGCCTTAATGTTTTCCATTTTGTTTCAGCTCTGAGTTTTAATTCTTCAAAATTCATTTTTCAGAAGATTTTTCTTCCTGTCTATATGGAATAAGTGATTCTTCAACTTTAAATGGAGACATCTTTGGGAAGATTTTATCTCTAATTACCATAACTGGTGCAAGCATACAGCAACCAATACAGGCAACCCTTTCAAGGCTAAAATTCCCATCCGATGATGTATCCCCTACCTTTATATTTAATTCCCGTTCAAGTGCCTCAAGGACCAATCTTCCTCCTGCAAGATGGCAGGCTGTTCCCATACATACTTTTATGTGATTCTTCCCGAGAGGTTTTAAACGAAATTGATTAAAAAAAGTAGCCACTTCCCAAACCTCAATAGGTTTCATTTCAAGGAAAGTGGCTACTTTTTTTAAGACCTCTTCTGGAAGGTAGCCAAATCTCTTTTGGATCTCAAGCAGGATTGGAATTAAGCCATTTTTTTCTTTCTTTTTAAAGTCTTCGAGAATTCTTTCTAAATCCTCGAGCCTTTTATCTTCTTCTCCTTTCATTTCCTCAAGCTTTTAACATATTCTGGTAGAAATGTTCCGATCCCTGAAGCCTCTCTCGGACCCACAACTACCTCCCATCCTGGAAGTGCATCTTCAAGTTCTCCTTTTATCCTTGCAACCCTTCCCGGTATAACGATCTTTTTGTTTTTAACCCGGCTTTCAATCCCTGATTTCTTGATCATTGCTCCAACAGAATCACCTGTAAATTTACCAGCAGCCCAGCCAGTGAGTACTCCAAGTCCTTCCGTATCCTTTACACATAGGAAGGACGGGATCTTCGTTGCCTCTATAGCAGAGTAAACGATAAAATATGTTAATGCCCAGTTTGAAGTAATAAGAACTGGTGCATTCTCGTCAGGTTCACCAATTTCATAGTACTTTTCTTCAACAGCCATTGGGAATCGAGGATCAGTATAGATGTTTAGGCGAAGCACAAGAAGTGGAAGAAGTGAATACTGGTCAAAGTCTGAGAGTACAATCACAGATGCAAACTTAATGACAAAGACAGATGCTGTAAGGATTTCCTTTAGACCATCTTTTACCATAAAGCAGGGAAATGCAATGGTTGGATATCCAAGTGGTCTAAATCCTTGCTTTAGGGCTGCCCTTCGAATAAATGTCTGGTCCCTTATTGCATCCAACAGATTCTTTGATCCTGGATCAAGAAGGGCTTCATCAACTCCAGCCTCTTTTAACTTTTTAGTAAGAGGTATAAGCTCTTCAATATTTGCTCCTCGAACACCAACTGGAGTGGGTTTTTCTTTGAGCTTTGGAATGGCCTGATCGATATTCTCTTTTGTAATAGGGTATAATAAAGGACGTCTATCCTGACAGATATCTCTTGCTGCAAAAAGGGTGTCCATATCTTCTGAGATGATGATCAAACCTTGATTTGAAGAGTCATAGACCTTCTTAACTAAGGATAGAAATTTATTTCTATCTCCGGATTCAAAATGAAGTGCAATGAGTTCAGCCTTTAGCGTAAGGCCAACCCATGGGAACTGTAGTTCTTTTACCTTCTTTATTTTCTCTTCAACTTTTGAATCGCTCTCTTTATCTGAGATAAGTATTGCAATTCCTGGCGGATGGACAAAGGTTTTTTCATGTCTGTAAATAACCTCTTCATTTCCAACCTGAACCTTATTTTCTCCTGTTCCAATAGTAACAAGCTTGATTGCAGGAGCAAGCATATCCTCAAGTTTTGCCTTTACCTCCGGTGTTAAGTAAGGGCATTTATCCAGGGTTGTGCCACCTGTTGCCAACTTCATTGCAAAGGCAAAACAAGTTGGAAAACCACAATCCTTGCAGGGTTTTCTTCCTGGAAGCATCTTTACAATTTCTGAACCTGATACTGGCATATAACACCCCCTCTTAAAGTATAGTTAAATGTGATAATTGGTTAAATGACAACCAAAACATATCACCAGTTTTATGTTGGAAGTTCAACTTCTCCTTTAATCCATGGATGACCAACCTTTTCCAAAAAGGCTACCAATTCGTCAGGATTTTTGGCATCATCTTCTGTGGCAATCTTATCATATAGTCCTTTTGCCTCGAGAACGTCTCTGAATCTTTCCTTAATCTCTTTTGGCATCCAGACGATCCTTGCCAGTCCCCCATCAGCCTGAATGAACTTAGGGGATCTAATTTGTTCAAGACCAGTTCCAAGCCTTCCCTCTATCTGTTTACCACCTGATGTCTCACCTGCCATCCTTGAGAAGGTCATTCCTATAACTGTTTCACCTTTGTATTCCCTATGAACAATACCGAATGCATCAACTTCAGGGATATAAAAGACAATAGCCTGAAAGCAACCACATGATGTATGTGGATGTTCAAATGCACTATAAAGATAGACGCGATCGTATGTGCCAAGGGATTTTTCTGCTACAACCTTATTAACGCCTTCATATTCTCCCTTTATTGGATCGATCAACTCCCCTTTCGGGATTGCAAATATTGGTCCCTCTGGGTCAATCTTTGCAGCTGCACGACCATCGAACCAGTTAATTGCTCCACAATTGGCTATCCTGTTTGGGGCAATAATTGAGCAGTGTGTTGGAGCAAAACTTTGACAAAGCACACAGCCATAGAATGTATCAACATCCTCATCTTTTAGTTGCCTTGCACGTTCATCTCGAGCCTGGTATCTTTTTAGGGCCTCGGGCAAAAGTTCTTCAACCTTTTTAGGATCAGTAATAATAGTAGTCTGGATTTTCTCAATAATTGGCATTTCAGAAGTGAATAGGAAGTTAAAGATTTCACCCAACTCCCGTAGTGATGTAAAACCCATCTTATAGGCATCCGTGCTCATCCTTACCCACATATCCTGCCTCTGGTTCATATGGTACCAGCCCTGAATGAAGTTTAGATACATATGGATCTTTCTCTCAATTATAGGTTCTGCATCCTTATCAAGTTCAGCACCTGCAACATCTATTAAAATGGCAATAGGATATGATCCTCCCTTATCCGTTTCAGGGTTATAAGGTTCGAGTTCGCTTATGTCCGGTCCTATTATCTCTACCTTTTCGTGTTCAATCTCATCAGGGCTTTTAACTGTGGCGAGCTCAAACTTATGAGGGACTTTAGGCCCTCCAAATTCGATATAAAGATTTTCCTTTCTTATCACTTCTCCTTCGTATTGTGGTCCAATATCAACATGAAACTCCATATCTCTTCTCCTTTCATAGGATGTTTTATTCTTTCTTTAAATTTTCTATTATCCCTTCAAGGATATTTTTCCATTGTTCATCCTTCCTTATATTTGGAAGGGAAAAATCAGCATGGGGATAGTAATATTTACAAAGTGTCATTGTCTTAAGGTGTGGGGCGAAGTGTTTAAGCACAGATAATCCCTGTTCAGCAAGATCCGTTCTAAAGCCAAAGAATATTACTAAGTCATGATTACCTTCTTTCCTCACCCCCTTCCATTCAGGATCCTTAAGGGCATGAATGATCTCTACAATATCATAAACACTTTCAGGTTTTACGCCTAATTCAACCATCTTTGATTTCACAGTTGCGGTAGCACATGTTGGGATGTTTTTTGCCTTGGCAATATCCAGTGCATACTCAAGAAGTAGTTTTCCTCCAAGATTAATTTTCAGTAGCCTTGGGCCAAGAACAAGTAAAGGTCTCTGGGCTTTGGCTATCTGTTTTGAAAGTTCCAGAGGATCTTCTACAAGCCTTGCAGTTCTTGTTCCTGTTAAAACATTTACTCGATGATACGGCAATAAAGGTGCTAATTGACTCATCTTTTTCCCTCCTATTAATGGATGACTGAATCAACCGGAACCTTGGTTGGATAAGTTCCAATAAGTGTTGGAAGCCCAACTGGTTCCTTAGGTTTCCAGCCTATCTCTGTTAAATATGCCTTTACTTCTTTCTTATATACCAGAGGAATATCTGCATCCCTCCTGACAAAAAGGTGAAGGTCTTCTGGTAGACCGCCTCCCATGTACTTCTTATAAAGAGATATATAATGGTTCAGCTTTATAGCCCTTCCCTGAGGTGTGTCATTTTTTCGTATACAAAGCTTGGGTATCATTACCATAGCCTTTTCTTTTGTCTCGCAAACATAGGCAAGGTGTTCAGGTGAGGGCTCGCCTGTCTCAACAATCTGTTTTTTTCTCGCATCCATGACCTTCCATTCATCCTCTTCTTTTCTTGAAAGATACAATCTTCTATATTTGGAGGAGTGAGGTCCAAGTATTACAGGTACACCAAGTCTATTAAACCCGGTAGCAATAGCAGCTGCCTTCTGGGAATAAACTCCCCAAGCAATACCCACTGCCCCTACACGATTTAAGACATAGTCAGCCATTACTTCGTAATTTGCTCTCAGAGGCAAAGCTGCAAATATATTTGCAATCTTTATTGCAGCCCCAGAAATATGGCTATTAGCTACACAGGAACCAACATTTACAACTCCACCTGCATCAAAAACAGGAGGATATTTTTCATAGATTGTCTTTCCATCAGCATCTTTCCATAATCCTACCGTCATTGCTGTGCAGCCAGAGACAACGACTATATATTTTCGCCTTGCGAATTCGTCAACGATTTCGGCAAGATCTCTTGCGTCAGGATAAGCTGAACATCCTACTAAAGCAACCACACCTGGAATAGTACCAAGTGTTATTGGAGCCCCAACTGTCCTAATTTCAGTATCCATTATAGGACCTCTTCCAGCCCTAATCTTATATTTCTCTTTGCTTGCTCCTACTTGCATTATCTTTAAGATAGGAATATCCCTTGGACACTCCTCTTCGCACTTTCCACAGCCAATACAGTAATTAAATTGATCCTTTATAACTTCGTAATTCCCTTTTGCAACTTCACTTACCCCTTTCCCTATATCAAATAAATTTGGACACGCGGTTTCACACATTCCACAGAGGCTACATTTTTTGGCAAGTTCTTTGGCCTCTTCATCAGTAAGCCACTCTTTTCTTCTTTGAGGGGCAATAGCCATTGCTACTTTTACAGCAACTTCGGCTGCCTTTTTTGGATCAAGGATGGCAAAATGCTTCTTTTCTTCAACCATCTTCTTTACAATTTCATCTACAGGCATTTCTGTTGCATCTTCAAGCCCATACATCACTTTATCGAGTGTAGCAATAAGGAGTGAACCAGCCTTTGTAGCCTCCTGAGGCATATCTGTTCGAATACATTGCTCATCAGTCATTATAACATCTGCAATACCACTCCTTACATAAAATAATTGTCTTGAATATGGACCAATAACTTTTGCTTTATCCGAATACCGAGTTGTTTCCAATGCTGTACAGCAGACTCCACATATCTCGATCTTGTCATAAAGGTTATTCTCCTGAATATAATCAATTACCACTGATGAGGTAGCAGGGTTATGCCCAATAAAACATATAATGGGCTTGGTCTTATCGACCGAATTCCATCCAAGATCCACAAGAGGTGTATCAGCGACAGATGTAGGATAATTAAGACCTACAATCTGGGCTATATCAGCTACTTCCATTCCGACATGGTCGAGCATTCCTGCATGAAGTGCCTTTGATTCAAAATCTAAAGGGTTTCCCTCTTGTCCGAATGCCGTTGAGTCAAGAAGATGAGTTATTTCTTTATATACATATTCAATTGCTATTTTAAGATCGCCAAGGGTTTCTGGTTTTAAACCGAGTACTGTTCTTATATTTGGCGCTTCAACATCAATGGATGTACCAAGGTTAATTTTCTTATCTGGTCCGTGTTTTGCAATCAATACTTCCAATATATGCGCAGCATGAGATGTATGTGCTGAAGCCCCCATAAGGCAGAAAAGTAGCATCCATCTGCCTTGCTGTGTGGCAATATCTATGCCACATCCCCCTCTTCGACCTTCCGTAAGGTCGCACTTTCCATATGTACAGAAGCAGCAGAGATCGCAGAAAGGTGCATACCATGGTTTATATGTTTTAAGAAGTCTCATATCCCAGTTTCTTAAATCCGCTATTTCTGGCATTGGGGTATGGCCAATGGGTTCCCACTGGATTTCGGCCTTTATCTTTTCGTAAATCTCCTCTAATTTTTTATTTATCTCTTTTAACTCTGCCATTTTCCATTTCCTCCTAATGTTTCTTTTACTAATCTCAGAGTCTCAGGATGTCTCAGTATAAGGATATTTGCACCAGCAAGATATAATGAGATAGCTGTTATACCCTCCCATAGTAACCCCTGTGACTCATTCTCTTTTGCCTGTTTTGTCTTCCAGCATTCTTCACCAAGGTTTGCAATAATAGGCATCATTGTCATACTATCTTTTGTGATTATTCCAATCTGTTTAACCCTTTCCATGAGGGAAAAGCTGTATTCAATACCATATCCTAAGGCAGATGATAGAGGATCTATTACAACCCTTTCAGGAGGTAGAAATTTACAAAGTTTTACATTTAGTTCTTTAAGAAGATTGATATCTAAAGGACTCTGGGCAATGGCTACATGGCCATTTTCAAGGATAGCCTTTCCAACAACTTCAAAATTCTCTTTCTGGACAGGACCAATTAAAAGATTTTCACCTGCACATACCTTGGCTACCAATGGCAATACCTCTGAATCTTTCTTTTCATCTCCTGAGCCATAGACAATTAAGGGTTTGCTAATCTCACTTACCATCTTTTTAACAAGTTCTGAGGTAGCTTCTGGAGACGAATCCTTTCCAGCCGGGTCAGTGCTTACAAGGCTTAAACAGATGGCGTCAATATTATAAGTTTCGCACTTCTTGGCCCACTTTATAGGGTCAGAGATAACCTCTTTGTAAGGTTCTATTAAATGTGAAGGCCAGTCAGTGGGTTCTGTGTCGAACACCTCGAGGGCAAATCTTGGAGGATTCGGCATTTGACCTTCATCAAAGAAATGCATTGGAAGGATGTTTTCCCCTCCGATCTTTAAAGTCTTTTCACCTTTTCCGATAGTCACCTCCCTTACAACTCCTGTATATGCTTCCTTAGGGATCTTATATTCCATTCTCTCCCTCCTTTTAAGAATTTTTTATTTAAAATTATTCTTACATAATAATTATGACATCTAATCGATCAAATTTCCAACCATGCATCTGAATAAAGTGTTTGTGCCATTAAGACCCTTGCTGTTTTAACATATGCAACCTCTTTTTGCGATAGAGAAGAAAGATCAATTTCTTCGCCATCCATAACCTTGTATATTAGTTTTTTTATCTCCGGAAGTTCGCCTCTTACAAAGGCCATAAGTTCCTCATCAAGGGGATCTGCAATGGCTGAATAGAGTCCATTTCTTTCAAGCATAACAAGATATGTTCGATTAAGGATTGGTCTTAAATGAGATGGAACCCCATTTGAAACGTTAGAAAGTCCGACGGTTGATTTAACACCAGGAAGTACATCCTGGAGAATCTTTATAAATTCAAGATTGTCAACAGCAATCTTTTGTCCCTCACCTGCAGTACTTACCGGGAGGATAATCGGGTCAACCCATATATCCTCATTTGGAATGCCAAGTTCATTGGCATACGCAACCGTATCCATAATACTTTCAACCTTCGATTCTATGTCAGGTGGCATTCCCTTATCGGTCATAACTGAGATGACGACATCACAGTTATACTTTTTTGCAAGGGGGAGCATCTGCTGCTTTGAGTCTGTCTTTCCTGATGCTGAATTAAGAAGAGGTCTTTTCTTACAGTATTTTAATCCTGCCTCCATAGCAACTGGATTCATTGTATCGATAGATAGCGGAAGGTCTGTTACTTCCTGAATACATTCAACAAGCCATTTCATCGTTTCTTCTGTATCCTTTTTCATGGGACCAACATTTACATCCAGATAGTTGACCTTCGCCTCTGTCTGCTCTTTTGCAAGGGCCTGGATGACTTTGGCATTCCTTTCCCTGATAGCTTGAGAGACATCCTTTGCAATTACATGGATATTTTCGCCTATAATAATCATATTTCTTCCTCCTATTAATTATTATTTTCTAACAAAGGCACCAACTGGGCATATATCAACAAGTTCAGTTCTTTCCCTGCACTCTGTTAATCCTATTGGTTCATCATTGAAAGTAGTCACATATCTTTTAAATCCTCTATATCCAAAACCAATTGCCCCTATGTTTAGTTTTTCGCGTGATAACCATACACAGCGACCGCATAAAACACATTTATTAGGATTATATATAAAGGCAGGGCTCGATTCATCAATAGGTAGATCCCTTAATAATTTTTGAAATCTCTCCTGTCTCAAATTTATTCCTAAATGTTTAGAAATCTTCTGAAGTTCACACAGGCCACTTTTCTTACAATTTTTACAATCAACTGGATGATTGCTTAAGATGAGTTCAAACGCAGTTTTTGCAAGTCTTAAAGCCTTTTCACCCTTTGTGTTTATAATCATCCCTTCTTCCACTCTTAATGTACATGCAGTTACGGGTAACTCCTGTCCACGAACCTCTACATAACATAAACGACATCCCCCATAAGGTTCTTTCCTCTCACGGATAGCACAAAGATTAGGGATATATATTCCATTATCAAGTGCTACCCAAAGAAGCCTTTCACCTTTTTTGCATTCGATCTCTTTCCCATTAATTAAAATATGCATCTATGTTCATTTTTATGCAATTTATTTAAAGGGGAAGATAAAGCTTATGCCTTAAGAAGTTATACCAGCATGAAGCTTTGCAGCCTTCACCGTATTCATCATAAGCATTGTTATTGTCATTGGTCCCACTCCACCTGGCACAGGGGTAATCATGCTTGCCTTCTCTTTTACTGCTTCAAAATCAACATCACCGCAGAGTTTTGCCTTTCCATCAGGTGTCATACCTATCCTGTTAACACCGACATCAATCACAACTGCCCCCTCTTTTACCATATCTGCTGTAATGGCCTTTGGCTTTCCAGCAGCAACTATCAGTATATCAGCCCTTCGGGTATGGAAGGCCATATCCCGTGTTCCAGTATGGCAGACAGTAACCGTTGCGTTGGCTCCTTTTTGTTTCTGAAGAAGGATATTGGCAATAGGTTTCCCAACGATGTTTGATCTTCCAACCACTACTACCTCAGCCCCTTCTATTTGAACACCTGAACGTATAAGTAGCTGCTGAATACCAGCAGGTGTACAAGGAAGGTAGTCTGCCTCGCCGATCATTAGTTTCCCAACATTTACAGGATGAAACCCATCTACATCCTTTTTCGGGTCTATTGCATAAAGGATTTTTGTTTCATTTATATGTTTTGGAAGAGGTAGTTGAACCAGGATCCCATGAATCTTTGGATCCTTATTATATTTATCTATCAATTTTAATAGTTCTTCTTCACTGATATTTTCAGGCTGATTATCCTGAACTGAATAGAATCCCAATTCCTTGGATGTCTTCTGTTTTGCGGTGACATAACTGACAGAAGCAGGATTTTCACCAACAAGAATGGTTACAAGGCCTGGGGTTAAATTATATTTTTCTTTAAGTTGGATTACCTCCTGCCTTAATTCCTCCCTAATCTGCTTTGCGATCTCATTGCCATTTATCAATTTTGCTGTCATATTCTCCTCCCCCCTTCTTGATATCTTATATTGTAAAACCTCCCTCTTTTATTCCGTTTTTCTGGGAAGAAAGAGGGAGGTTTAATCTGTTTTAGAAAAGACCTGTGACCTTACCAGTATTTACATCCACATCCACCCTTCTAAAGGCAGGATCAGAACTTGTTCCAGGCATCAGACTGATTGTTCCTGTCATTGGACAAAGGAATTTTGCACCTGCAAAGATTAGTATATCTCTTACAGGTAAGATCCATCCCTTAGGAACTCCTTTCCTTGCTGGGTCATGGGTTAAACTTAGATGGGTCTTTACCATCATTGTCATAAAATCTTTCATATTTGGATCAGCCTCAAGCTTTTTTGCCTTGGCCTCAGCTTCTGGTGTCCATGAAACACCATCTGCTCCGTAAACTTCTTTTGCTATGATTTCAACTCGTTGTCTCAGGGGCATTTCAAGTGGATAAAGGAATTTAAAACTGTTTTTTTCTTCGCATGCTTCCAAAACTGCATCTGTTAGTTCAAGTGCCCCCTCTCCACCTTTTAACCAGTGTTCAGATATTGCACAGCGTGCTCCAGCCTGCTCGGCATACCTTCTAACCATTGCAATCTCATTTTTTGTATCTGTATGGAAAGTATTTATGCAGACGACTGGATTGATTCCAGCCTTTTTGATGATTCCAATATGGTGAAGCATATTGGCAACCCCTTTTTCTAAAAGTGGTAGGTTTTCTTTTGTATATTCATCAGGAAGAGGTCTCCCTGCAACTACTGTTGGACCACCACCATGCATTTTCAATGCCCTTATAGTTGCTACAAGAACTGAAACATGTGGGATAAGACCACTTAGTCTACATTTTACATTCCAAAACTTTTCAAATCCTATATCAGCACCAAAGCCACTTTCTGTCACATGATAATCAAACATCTTAAGACCTATACGATCCGCAATAATGGATGATTGGCCGACCGCAATATTCGCAAATGGCCCTGCATGAACCATACATGGTTGGTATTCAGTCGTCCACATTAATGTGGGATTTATCGTGTTTCTCATCCATGCACACATAGCACCTGCAACTTCAAGGTCGGTTGTTGTAACCGGGTTTCCCTTTTTGTCGAAGGCAACGATGATCTTTCCAAGCCTATCTCTTAAATCCTTAAGATCTCTTACAATAGATAGGATAGCCATCAATTCAGAACTAACAGTTATTCCAAATTTGGATTGCATCATGTAGCCATCCATCCTGCCACCAATACCAATGATAATATTTCTTAAGGCCTGTGCACAGAAATCGATGACCCATCCCATCTCCACATTTGTGGGATCAATATCTAAGCGTCTTAAATTTCT
The DNA here is from genome assembly GCA_037443425.1 of Deltaproteobacteria bacterium. Classification (GTDB taxonomy): domain Bacteria; phylum Desulfobacterota; class BSN033; order BSN033; family UBA1163; genus JBBIOI01. Next base: position 14,849 of record JBBIOI010000038.1, on the reverse strand, counting down.
TTTGGCTAACTCAGCATCATCGTAATTTCGTTCATGTTGCATTCTCGCAGTGAGTGCAACCATTGCTAAATTATGTGCATTGGTAATAGCATCTATATCGCCTGTAAGTCCAAGAGAAAACTCAGTCATTGGAATTAAAAGGGCTTTTCCACCTCCTGCAGCTGTTCCTTTTATATTCATCGTAGGCCCACCAGAAGGTTGGCGTATACAACCACCAACATTTTTCCCTCTTTTTGCAAGCCCCTCCAGTAGTCCCATAGTTGTTGTAGTTTTTCCTTCGCCAAGAGGGGTTGGTGTAATAGCAGTCACTTCTATATATTTGCCGTCAGGACGATCCTTTAGACGGTCAATAATTTTCATAAAGTCAAGCTTACATAGCCTACCGTAAGGAATGATCTCATCTTTTCTTAAACCCAATCGTTCTTGGGCCTCTTCAAGAGTTGGCATAGTTTCTTCTGCAATATCAGCAATTTGCCAATCAGCAAGTTTTCTTGGATCCGCTTCCATATACTTTGGATCCGCTTCCATATACTTTTTTGAAATTGTAAACGGCATATAAGATTTTCCCCCTTTCTATTATTTATTTCTTAAGTTTTTGATATTTCACATTAATTTTATAAATATCCCCTTTTCTTTACTAATAAATCCCCCCCTTCAACAAAAGTTCCCATATTAAGTTTATTTTATTGTGATAAGTCTCACAATCTCGTCTTGCATACTAAAATAAATAGATATTTCTTGTCAAGAGAATTTTTAGATTTTTAAAAAGTATTTAAAAATGAATATTCTGGTCAATCTTTATGGTTAAGTGGAAAAATAATTGAATGAAAAACATTGAATGATTAAATAAAATGGATTACTATGAATTTATCAAGTGGATTTATTATAAATATTGGTTTTCAAGATTCCATAAGGTCTTAATTGGACTAAAAATCCTTAATAAGGTCTTTTTAATGTCTTCATTAGACAGACGGGATTTCTTAAGAAAGACAGGAGAGGCATTAAGTTTCCTAACTCTAATTAATCATTTTCTACCCCCTATAGTACAGGCTAAAGAAGAGATACTCGAAAGGATAAAGAAGAATTCTCCTCATATATTAAATCTGTTAAAAGAGATGGATTCGAAGGGTTATAGATTTCTGAGCGTCCCATGGGAGGATGGTGAGTTTCTTCATTTAATTGTTAAGGCAATTCATGCCTCAAAGGTTCTTGAAATAGGAACTTCACATGGATTTTCAGCAATCTGGATAGGGCTATCACTTGAGGAGACCAATGGCCATCTGATTACAATTGAGATTGATGATGAAAGATATAGACTTGCATTGAAAAATATAGAGAGGGCAAGGCTTTCCCATCGGATTACATGCCTAAAAGGAGATGCCCATAAGATTATTTCAAAAATTGAAGGTCCTTTTGATTTTATATTCCTTGATGCAGATAAGGAAGGACAAATGGATTATTTTAATAAGGTATATCCAAAAAAGATAAATCCTGGTGGACTTCTCGCCGTTCATAATGCTATCAGTCAGGCAGGTGCAATGATGGATTATCTTGAGATGATAAAGAAACATCCTAATTTTGATACCGTAATACTGAGCCTTACAATGAGAGATGGCTTTGCATTGAGCTATAGGCATAGGGTTTAACGAAATTTAAATTGATGAGGAGGATACTATGAGATGGAAGACAGGGACCATAGTTTTGATATTTTTCTTTTTTACAGTTTCAAATATACTCTGTAAAGAAGTTCAAAAGCCGAGATACGGTATATCTTTTTTAAATGGATGGGATGTGAAATTCTTTCATAAACAACCGAATTTTAGGACAATTGGTCTTTTACCACGAATTGATATTTCTCTTTATAAAAGCATTGATTTTGAATTGGAAGGAAATTTTTCTTATTATGGTATTTTTAAAAAGAAGGATATCTATCTTTTGGGTGGTAATGCCAATATTCTTTTTAAACCTATTCAATTTAGCTCTCTATCCCTATTTGTTATTGGAGGAGCTGGTATTGGTTATACAAATAGTAACGGAAGGATAAGTCAACTTGGAAATTCACACGTAGGAGGTCTTTTACAGTTAGGGACAGGAGTTTCTTGTTATCTTAGTAAAGGTGTTTGGCTAAGAGGGGAATATCGCTATATTCATATTTCAGATCCTTTTAGATCTGATCCAGGACTTAATTCTCATAATCTTTTATTTGGGTTATCTTTTTAAAAAATAATAATGAAATTTAACTGATATTTTCTGAAAGATATTAATCTCCTCATATAATTCCTTTTAAAACTAAATTCCTAAAGTCAAAGTGCTATTCATGATTATTAATCATCTACTGACAATGAAAAAGCCGGTAACTTTACTCTTTTTCCCCTTAAGGGGAGGTATGGAGGGGTTACTTTAGTTTAAAGGAGATGAGAGATCGAAGAGACTTTTATTGTAATTTCGGACGAATGCGAAAAATTCCCTCGTTCCTGTCATTTCGAACGTATGTGAGAAATCACCCTCGGGCTGTCATTTCGAACGTATGTGAGAAATCTAAAAAAGGATTCCTTGCTTCGCTCGGAATGACATAGGAGAAAAGACTCAGAATGACAATAAGGGAGGAATGACAGAGAAAAAAGGCTCGGAATGACGAATATGGTATACACAAATAATAGGAGTATAAAAAAATGACATCTTAATTCGGGTTAGGCAAGCCACAAGGGCTTGCCCTACGAGAAATTAATAATTTATTCCGTAGGATCCCTTGCCTTATTTGGTTTCATTTCTTGTTTCGAATCACGACACAATCACATCAGAGAAAGGGAAGGTGTTGATATAATTAAATAGAAAAGATTCCCCTTATAAAAAACTGGATTCTTAAAAATTAGAACATTATATTATTTAAAGAGTGAAATGCAGGAGGCCATATGAAAACAAAGGATCTCTATGAGATTCTTGGGGTCAATAAAAATTTAACACAATCAGAAATCAAAGAGGCCTATCGTAAGCTTGCATTTCAATATCATCCTGATAGAAATAGAGATAATCCTATGGCTGTTGAAAAGATGAAAGAAATTAACGAGGCATATGCTATCCTTTCTGATCCCCAAAAAAGAAGGGAATATGATATACTCATGGAGAAATATGGTTCGTATGGGTATGAGAGATTTAAAAAGAATTATTCTGAAGAAGACATCTTTAGGGGATCGGATATAAATCAGATCTTTGAGGAATTGGCCCGGTCATTCGGTTTTAGAGGGTTTGAAGAGATTTTTAGAGAATTCTATGGACAGAATTATCATAGTTTCGAATTCATAAGACCAGGGTTCTGGGGTAGGGGATTCATATTTTTTGGACCATCATTTAGGATCAGAACCTCAGGAGAGATAAGGGATCCAATTAAAATTTTTCCTGGATTTGGTGGAAAGGTCTTCCAATATCTTTTAAAGAAAATTCTTAATCTTAGAGAGCCATCAAGAGGAAAAGATCTTGAAGATGTCATTTATCTAACACCTGAGCAGGCTATTAAAGGAGGGAAGGGTAGATATTTTCATAGAAAAAGATCAAAAGAACTTCTAATTTCTATCCCTCCAGGCATAAAAGAAGGTCAAAAGATTAGGTTAAGAGGAATGGGCGAGGAAGGAAGAGATGGTGGGGAACCAGGAGACCTTTATCTGAGAGTTAAGATTAAAAAGCCTTTAGTTCAGAGATTGAAAGAACTTTTATCTTTTCAGTGATTATTTAATCATAAGAGATTATACTTTACGAGGGGGTGTTCAAATGAAAAGTTATCGAAAGGAGCTTTGGTTCAATATCCCAACTCGTCGTGCCTTTATTAATATAACTCCAGAGGTTGAGGCATGTTTAAAAGAGAGCGGAATTAAGGAGGGTTTTGTATTGATTAATGCCATGCACATAACGGCCTCAGTTTTTATAAATGACGATGAATCCGGTCTTCATGAGGATTTTGAGAAATGGCTTGAAAGGCTTGCTCCTCATGAACCTGTAAGCCAGTACAAACATAACCGAACGGGTGAAGACAATGCAGATGCACATCTTAAACGAACCATAATGGGCCGTGAAGTGGTTGTGGCAGTGACAAACGGGAGACTCGATTTCGGGCCATGGGAACAGATCTTCTATGGAGAGTTTGATGGCCGCCGAAGAAAAAGAGTCCTTATAAAAATTATCGGTGAATAAATAGATTCACTTATCCCAAATTTGGAAATCTATATTTAAGAAAAAATCTATCTTACAATTTCATTTATTAGACGCTGGATATTGCCAGCAAATATATTCTGTAAATCAGTTTTATTTAATTGTAAATTTAAAATACTTTTAGAAGTCATTCGGGCTACATACCTGCCTCCATTTGGGCTATAGGCTGTGTCGGTTGCATACATTACATGATCAGCCCCAAAAAACTTAATCGAACGTATAAGAAGGTCAGTATCTTCTCCACTACAGATTGCATCCACATAGAATTGTCTTAATTGATCGATTGTATAATCGATGTCAAAATCTTTTGGCATCCCTACAGGTGGTGGATTGATTCCTTGAAATACCTCAAAGTGCATTTTAATACGGTCCTTATACAGAGGAATGAGATGCCCACGCTGATGCATGATTATTCTAATACCAGGGAATTTCTTAAATACATCCGCAGCAACTATCCTCATCATAGCAATTGACCCATCCATTAAAAAACCGAAGTTAAGCCAATTATAAACTCGAGATACCCTTGTATTAGGAGGAAATGGTGGAGATGGTTGAATAGGATCAGTGAGGTAATCAGGATAGATCGCCGCACGGTTAAGGTGAACCCAAATTGGAATTTTATGAGAAGCAGCTAATTCATAAAGTGCCATATGAACCGAATCATCAGGTGGTCTTGTAAATGGCCCAGTGTTTATTCCTACTCCCACCATACCAGGGAGTTTTAAGGCACGTTTAAATTCTGCTCTCATATCTTCAGCATTATTAAGGGGCAATAAAGCAGTAAATTTGAATTTAGGCGATTCTTCACACATTTTTGCCATATAATCATTTATAAACCTCGCTGCTGATAAAGCCTTTCCTGGTGCCATAAAGACAGGTCCAAGACCGTTTTCAAGATCAGGTTGTGGAAAAATTATGCTTAGATCAATACCTTGATCTTCCATCATTCTTAGGCGGGGTTGTAATCCGTACACATCAGATAGTTCTGGAATCACCTTTATTAATGGTTGGAGACTATGAGGTGGGCCACCAAGTGACCTTAAATAATCTAAAAAAGAGGCTGGAGCGAAGTGGGAGAAGGCGTCAATCTTGTAAAATTCGGATTCCTGTTTGGGATTTTTGGAAATACCCTTTTGATCATTGGATGGATCTGCTTTACTCTTTTTGGGAAACAGACTTGAGGCAATGCCTGAAGCAGTTAATACTGCACAGTTCAATAAAAATTCTCTTCTTTTCATAATAGACCTCCTATAGAAATTTATTTAAATATTTTCTAATTTACCAGATTTATCTCATTTTGAAAAGATATTTTTAAAATATATAAGGGTGTGTAAATTGTAAAAATAGAATTATAGGTCATCAAGCTTAGAAAAATTATTTTTAAGACAATATTCAATCAATATGGTAGGGTGTTTCAAAAGTTGGAATATATTGGAGCCCACGGACGGATTTGAACCGCCAACCCGCTGATTACAAATCAGCCGCTCTACCGTTGAGCTACGTGGGCATTGGACTTGCAACAAAATTTATTTTGCTAAATTTTAACATCATTTGTCAAGTGTTTGTGTGGAAGGGAAGAGTCCCTGACAATTGACCGATGCACTCTGAGAAAAACTCGCAATAGAATTAGACGCTCGTTTTCAAACAGCAGAGTGGGAAGAACCAATAAAACTCGTCTTAAATAGTGTAAAGGACACTAAAAGTATTTTACATCAGCAATCTTATCCAATCTTTGAAGAATAGATTTAGCTCCTTCAATAATTTCTTCTATTACTTCCTTTACACTTTTTATCTCATGAATCAAACCTACACATTGACCACACGCAATTATTGCTCCCTCCGTATCTCCGACCTGATAAGCTTCCTTGCTCATTTGACCACTTATAATCGTCATAAGTTCCTCTAATGATGCTCCTCTTTGTTCCATTAATAAAGTCTTTTCGGCTGCCTTATTGCGAACAACTCTTGCAGCATTTCGAATGGAACGCTGTATGATCATTGTATCTGTTTCTCGCAGCTTTATAAAAAGTTCTTTTATTTTGGGGTGAGCAGGACACTCCTTTGTTACGACAAATCGTGTACCCATAACCACACCTTCTGCTCCCAACGCAAGGGCAGCAATAAATCCACGGCAATCAGCTATTCCACCTCCTGCAATCACAGGAATTTGAATTGTTTGAGAAACAATAGGAATAAGAACAAGCGAGGTGACATCATCCATTCCTGGATGCCCCCCGCATTCAAATCCAACGATCGTTACTGCGTCTGCTCCAATCGTCTCAGCTTTCTTAGCAAATCGGACAGAAGGCACTTTATGAATTAATTTAATTCCATTATCTTTTAATTTCTGAATAAATGACCCAGGACTCCGACCAGAGGTTTCTACCACTGGTACTTTTTCTTCAATAAGGATATCCACAATCTCTTCTGTCCTATCACCCTTTGTCAATTCTGGTAGCATTGAGACATTTACACCAAAGGGTTTTTTGGTCATCCTTTTTATTAGACGAATCTCATTTATAAGTGATTCCCTGTCTGGAAAAGTAAGACTCGAGATTATTCCCAGTCCGCCAGCCTCAGAGACAGCCGATGCAAGCTCGGCTGTTGCAAGCCATTGAAGTCCACCCTGGATTATTGGGTATTTTATACCAAAAAGCCTTGTTATGCGTGTTTCGAACATAAATGACCCCTATCAGAGATTTTTATCAATATTATATTCATTTATAAAAATTATCAAATAATTTTTTCGATTTGTAAGTTTCTTTTCTCCGTGATGAGGTTATATGGAATATCTGGCAAATTCTTTCCGGTGGTCTTGCCAATAAGCATACCATTCTCCATTTAGCTTCAAAGACTTAATTTCAATTATAAGAATTAAAACTGTCATTCCTGCGGAAGCAGGAATCCAGGGAAAATAAAACATTTAAAATAAAAACAGCTGGATTCCCGTTTTTACGGGAATGACTCAGGTGAGGATAAAGATTAAATTTTGCTTCGGAATAAGTATAGCATTGAAATAAGCCAATACCTACATAACTTGTCACGGGAAAAGAGATGCTTCCTTTGGATTTTTAGATAATAAAAATCTCGGATGATAAAAATTCTCAGATCCTACCATTAAATAAATCTGGAACAGTGTTGTCTTAAATGTTATAAAAGGATGAGAAAATATAAATTGGGAGGGACTAAAATGCAAGTTTTCTATTGGTTGATATTATTAATCGTGATCGGAATTGCAATTTTTTCTATACAGAACTCATCAGCTCCACAGATAGTAATAAAGTTCCTTTTTTGGCAAGTTGAAACCTCACTTCTTTATACAATTTTGGGTTCAATCGTTTTAGGAATCCTAATTACACTATTTTTCTGGATTCCGAGAGCAATTAGATCTTCGTTTCAAAAAAGAGAATTAAAAAGAGAAGTGGGAAACTTAAAAGGAATTCTTGAGAGATCGGGTTCTCTTCAGGATGTGGAAAGAGAACCCAAATGAATAATTTCCTAAGAATCCCTCAAGCCATTACCACTGAAAATGAATTACTTTTTGTGTACCCTTTTCAATTTTAACCGGGGAGATTTTTTTGTAATCTTCTTTTAAACCGGCTTCTATTTGATAATTCCCAGAAGGAAGATCAATAAATAACCAGGGGCCATTTGATACTGTAGTTAGAATTACTTTATCATCTTGATCCAGAACTCTAACCATAATGTCTGAAAGGAATTCACCTTTTTTATTTTAAAATACAATTTTTAACGAATAATTTTTACCAATATCATTAAGAGTCCTTCTTTCATGAATCCCTATGCCGCCACTTATAAAGGAGATGCCGTCACTTTTACCTCTTTTTAAAAATTCCTCTTCTCCTAAACCTATTGAAATAATAGATAGGCTCAAAAAAATACTTATTATTAAATTAACACACCATCCACTTTTCTTCATACAATCACCCCCTATTTACCCCTATTTATTTAGAGTTATTAATGGGAGCATAAAATAAATAACACCTTGATATTCAGGAGGGCAAGGGTTTGTCCCTTTCCGTTTATAAAATTTATATTTACTAAACTCTAATTTGTCAAGAAATCGGTCAGAGATCTCTGAAAGACTGGGGAGTAGGGTTCAAAAATTCCTTTTTTTAACAGTCATTTCGAGCACCCGAAGGGTACGTGGCAATCCAATGAAATCATTTCGAGCACCCAAAGGGTGCGTGGCAATCTCAAAGATTCCTCGCTCCGCTCGGAATGACAATTCTAAAGTGCTTCGGTTTCGCCTCGCAATGACAGCTTAAGATCGTTCAATCTATGAAAGGTATCCGCTCGAAGTTTTTTTCACTCCACCTCCACACTATGAAAAGATTTTTAAATAGTTTTTAAGAGGTCTCAGTCAGAAATTGAGTGGAAAAATTAGATTGTCACTCATCGCTAACAATGACTATGTGTAGTACTTAAATTAGCAAATGATATTGCAATTTTATTTCATTTAAAATAAAAAATAACTATAGAGAATCTTAATTTTCCCCAGAGGAGGAATAATGACAGGAGAAAAAGGGCAGGTATTATATAATTTCACTCTCTTTTCAGATTACGATATCTATCTGTTCAAAGAAGGTAAACATTTTTCTCTCTACAAAAAACTTGGTTCTCATCCCCTTTCTTTTGAGGGAACAGAAGGAACTTACTTTGCCGTCTGGGCTCCTAATGCAAAAATGGTTTCTGTAATAGGAGATTTTAATAAATGGGACAGAGAATTACATCCATTAAAGGTGAGCCCTGGGGTTTCCAGAGGAGATAGGTATAAATATTATTTAGTTTCAAATTACAATAATTATTCTTCAGAAAAAGGTGATCCATATGCATTCTTCTGGGAGATACCTCCAAAGACTGCATCAATAGTATGGGATCTTCATTATGAGTGGAGGGATCAGGAGTGGATGTCAAAAAGAGGTAGATTTAACAGTCTTGATTCTCCAATATCTATCTATGAAGTTCATCTTGGCTCATGGAGAAGGGTTCCAGAGGAGGGAAACAGGTTTCTCAGTTATAGAGAGATAGCACCTTATCTGTTAGAGTATGTAAAGGAAATGGGATTTACACACGTTGAATTCTTACCAGTTATGGAACATCCATTTTATGGTTCATGGGGATATCAGGTAATCGGATATTATGCTCCAACGAGCAGGTACGGCACTCCACAAGATTTAATGTATCTTATTGACCAGCTTCATCAGAATAATATAGGGGTCATCCTTGACTGGGTTCCATCCCATTTCCCAGACGATGGGCATGGCCTTGTCTATTTTGATGGTACATATCTTTATGAACATCAAGATCCAAAAAAAGGATACCACCCAGATTGGCGTAGTTACATTTTTAATCATGGTCGAAATGAAGTAAGGGCCTTTCTTATTAGTAGTGCCTTATTTTGGCTTGATCTATGCCATGCAGATGGGCTTAGGGTAGACGCAGTGGCTTCAATGCTTTACCTTGATTATGGTAGAGGACAAGGGGATTGGATTCCAAACAGATATGGTGGAAAAGAAAATCTTGAAGCCATAGATTTTATAAAAACATTTAACGAGGCAGTATATATAAGTTTTCCCGATGTTCAAACCATTGCAGAGGAGTCTACTTCATGGCCAATGGTTTCGAGACCAACTTATTTAGGGGGGCTTGGATTTGGATTGAAGTGGAATATGGGATGGATGCATGATACACTTTATTACTTTTCAAAGGATCCCATCTATAGAAAATATCATCAAAATCAGTTGACATTCAGCATATGGTATGCCTTTTATGAGAATTTTGTCCTTTCCCTCTCCCATGATGAGGTAGTTTACGGGAAGAGGTCGCTCTTGGAAAAGATGCCAGGTGATGATTGGCAGAAATTTGCAAATCTTAGGTTACTTTTTGGATATATGTATGCCCATCCTGGTAAAAAATTGATTTTTATGGGAGGCGAGTTTGGACAGCGTGACGAGTGGTATCATGAGAAGAGTCTTGACTGGCATCTTATCCAATTTCCTCCTCATAAAGGAGTCCAGAGATGGGTTAAAGACCTTAATTATTTTTATAGAACTGAACCTGCACTTCATGAGATTGATTTTGCGGTAGAAGGGTTTGAGTGGGTTGACTTTCATGACTGGGAAAAAAGTATAATCAGTTTTTTGAGGAAAGGGAAAAACCCTGAGGATATATTATTGGTTATATGTAATTTTACTCCGATCCCAAGGTATAATTACCGCATAGGAGTTCCGCGAGGAGGTTACTGGAAAGAGATGCTTAATAGTGATTCGAGTATTTATGGAGGAAGTGGTCATGGAAACTTTGGAGGTTTGGAGGCCACTCACATTCCAGCTCATGGTAAATGCCATTCCCTTTCTCTAACATTGCCTCCTCTTGGAATACTGTTTTTTAAAAGTGAATCATAGGTTATCCACCACACCCTTGAAATGACCTCGCTTATTGTAGGATTGCAACGTTACTATTTAACCACAATAACATCTCATCTCTCTTTTTATAAAAATCTTTTAACCTCTCTTTCTTTAAAGGAACACCTGGAGGGAAAAATACTTTTAACGGGTTTATAAATTTATCATCCTTACTAATCCTGTAGTCAAGGTGTGGTCCTGTTGCTAAGCCTGTTGACCCAACATATCCTATTATCTGTTTCTGTTTGACCTTTGCTCCTCTTCTTATATTTGGTCCATATCCCGAAAGATGGCCATAGTATGTTTTGTAACCATTTGGGTGTCTAATAACTACTGTTTTTCCGTATCCTCCCCACCAGCCTGCTAAAACGACAACCCCATCAGCTACGGCCCTCACTGGTGTTCCTTTTGGGGCAGCATAATCTACACCATAATGAGGTCGAATACCACCCAATATGGGATGCCGCCTTGCTTTACTGAAACTTGAGCTTATTCTATCAAAGCGCAAAGGAGCCCTTAAAAAGGGTCTTCTTAAAGAAATGCCATCCTCATTATAATAATCTTCTTCAAAGAGGAATCCTCTGATAATCCTTTCATTGCCATTAAATTCTAAGGATTGAATTGAACCATACTGAATAAATTTATCTCCATTATAAAGTTTTTCAACCACTAATTTAAACCTATCTCCTTTTCTTAAATCCTGATAGAAATCGATCTCCCATGCCAAGATTTCTGCAAATGATAGAGCCAATATGTCTTCTTCACCTTCGGCATTTATGGCATCATAAAGTGAAGACTTTATCTCCCCTTCCACTTTTACAAGTCTTTTATCTAAAGGAATCTCTTTTTTGTTAACAATATATTCCTCACCGGCTCTTTTTATTTCCAAGACCTCTGTTGGGCTTTTCTCAAAAACAAAATTTTGTAATTCTCCTTTAATATCGAGAATCAAACTGTATGCTCCCCCTTTAATATTTTTAAAGTTCAGATATGGTTTTAGTTTTGAAACGATTAATTCAATCCACTTTGATGGAATATTCTTTTCTATCAAAGATTGATAAAGGGAGCTGTTTTTCTTTATATTACCTTCAATAACGTTATAAGACTCTTCAGGTTCAGCAATGGGCTTCTGGATGTCAATTTTATGAAACTCTACTTTTTTGGATGCTGGAAAAAAGAAATATAGCGATAAGCTTATAATAATAAGTAATCCTATAAAAATTAAAATCCTTTTATTCATAACTGTTAATTTTCATTTTGGAGCAATGCCTATTAACAGGCATAAAATAATTATTTTTAAGTAACAAATCGCTCGATTCAGATTATATATGACACAATTTAAAAAAATTCTATAAATAAAATCTGGATCAAGTCAAGAAAAATTTCTTCAAGTCTTCAGGATATAAGTTCATTATAATATCCTGCTGCTTCTCTCAAAAAGCCTTCATCAATAAAACCTAATGGAGTAGGTGTCTCTAAGACTCTCTTAGGAATGGAAACATTTTCCATATTAAAACCCATCTCTTTTTTTAATCTATTCTTCTCGATAAGTATTCTTCTCCCCATTTCAATAAGGTCTGTTTCACTGAATTCAAATCCAAATATCTTAAGGCACCTCTTTACCGTTTCAAGGGTGTAAACATTTCTTCCAAATAGACATATAACTAAACTTGTAAGTACCTGTCTTAAAGCTTCCTCCTCGAATAGGGTTCTTGCTATTTCTTTTGGGTTAATCAAATGGCCTTCTTTAAATAATTTTTGATCCAGACTATAACCAGCACTATCAAGGTGACTATGCCTTGCCCCTGTTATATGAGTAATATGAATTCCTGGTCCAGTATGATATCCTGATAGCTCATTTCCGAAGTATGACAGAGCGAATTCCTTACCTCCATATCTTTTTGAAAGGGCCTCAACGCCTTTACCCATCAATTTATAGAAATCTGAATTGGATTCTATCATCTTTTCTATCATTCTTAAATATGTCTCTCCATCCCCAAAAAGCGGTGAGAGTCCTTCTGTCTCTTTTTTACCAATGAGTCCTTTTTCAAAAGCCTCTGTAATCCAGGCAAGAACAACACCTGTTGTAATTGCATCAAGTCCATACTTTTCAACAGTAATTATCAATCTTAAAAAATCCTCAACCTTCTCAATCCCGAGTAATGGTCCCAAACTGTAAAGAGGTTCATAGTCATACGATACAAAAATTGTTTTAAAAAAATAGGGGTCATCTGGATATTTTTCACGCAGTACTGCTAAATGTATACAACCAACAGGACAATGACTGCACGCAATTCTTCTACCAAGATAATTTGAAGCGAGATTCTCACCAGAAAGGAGTTCTGCTTTTTCAAAATATGTCTTTTTAAGATTCATGGTTGGCAGAGCACGGATTTCGTTTAGAGGTAAAATATTTTCAGAGGTCCCAAGTTTATGATATTTTTCAGTAAGAGATGATTTACATTCTTTATATATCTCATCAAAAATTTTAAGATATTCCTTTTTATCCTCCGGGAAAACATCTCTTTTTCCAGATATTACAATCCCTTTTAATCTCTTACTTCCGAAAACCGATCCCAATCCCATTCGACCGAAGTGCCTATATGTTTCTGTGGTCACATTTGCATAGGAGATACCTTTTTCTCCAGCCCTGCCAATTCTCATTATTGTCCTTAAACCACTTCCTCCCTCTCTTTCTCTTATAATCCTCCCAACAGTTGCTGTATCCGAAATACCCCAGATAGCCCTTGCATCTCTGAAATGGATATGGTCTTGGTCGATTACAAGATAGATAGGAATCGGACTTTTTCCCTTAATTACAATACTGCCATATCCTGCCTGCCATATTGCTATGGCGGATCTTCCTCCACAATGGCTTTCTCCAAGCAGTCCATTATGAGGAGATTTAAACAGTGAGACCACTTTGGAAGCCATCGGGAATTTTCCAGTCAATGCCCCTATAGAAAATACTATCACGTTATCAGGATGTAACGGGTCAATCTTGGGATTAAGAAACTCTTTTAGAAGGTTTATGCCGACACCGATCCCACCCAAATAATCCTGGAAATATTCTCTTCTCTCTTCAATATGATAAGAAAGTTTTGAAAGGTCTACGATAAGAATTTTATACAGGCGATCGTCCATTTTCTACCTTTTCAACATCTAAAACCCCATAGGCGCAATAATTAATGCAATAACCACAATATATACAGATTAGGGGTTTTTCTTCCTCTTCATCCATTGTTATCGCAGATAGAGGACATGCCTGTGCACATTTACCACAACCTATGCATAATTCTTTTCTAAGTTTAACTCCTCCAGGATTTCTTTTCTCTAAAGCCGAAGTTGGACACACATACATGCACGAAGGGTCATCACAGGCTCTACATACAATTACTGTAAATCCTTTTTCCATCCCTCCAATAGATCTTACCCTTATTCTTGAACTTTTAAGGGATGCTTTACCTTCACGTCTACTGCAGGCAAACATACAGGATTGGCATCCTACACACCTATCAGAATCTAAGATCTGAATCCTTTTGATCATAAAATTGAAATAATAAGATAATAAGCCATTATACCTGATAAGGCTAATTTTAAAATCAAGCCAAGAATAGAACCGATAAAAACACCCAAGCCCGCTTTCAATGCTTTCAATTCTTTCTTTGAGATAATCCATTCAATAATAACAGCTCCTATGAAGGCCCCTAAAATCATACCAAAAGGAGAAAAAAAAGCTCCTAATATCATCCCAACAAGAGACCCATAGATACCCCACCTTGAGGCACCATACCTTTTTGCACCTATTATAGGTAAAAAGTAATCAAACAATGTTACTCCAATTGTTACTATTAGCATAACAATGATTAATGATGATGTTAGAGGAGGTGAAAAATCTTTCATAATAGCAGTTAATAGCAATCCCAAAAAGGAAAGTGGTGGTCCTGGAAGGACAGGAAGAATGCTTCCCAGTATGCCAAGGATTATGAGGATAATGCTGATAGTAATACCAATATAATAAAGCAATGTATTATCTGTCCTTATCTTCAGAGATGGCTGAAATATATTTAAACTATATGTGCCTTTATTGTTAATTTTTATTATACAACTGCCAAAATAAACGGGCAAATAATTTTTTAATTAACTTCAATATCTCATTAAAATAAGGGGAGACAATTTGAGTTATCTAAGAGATAGAGTAGGACCCATCCCCAATTACAT
>JBBIOI010000037.1:0-29514 GCA_037443425.1 Deltaproteobacteria bacterium | reverse complement strand
GCATGCCGTAAGGATTTACCAGAAGATATTGTTTATGAAATAGTAAAGGCAATTTATAGCAATGAAGGATTAGCCTATCTTAAAAAAGTCCATTCAGCTGCCCAGAGCATTACTCGTGAGGATGCAGCTAAAAATATGCCGATACCCATCCATCCAGGGGCTATTAAATTTTACAAAGAAGCAGGATTGCTTTAGATAAAAGATCTTACCTTTTTATTTCCAAAAGGAGAGGTCCACGTGTTTACCTCTCCTTAATTTTTTCATTCAAAAGGTAACTTTTTATGAAACAGAATAACATACATGTGTTTTCAACATTTGAAAAACAAATCAGACACCTCATTGGTTTATCTTCTTATCTTGTCATATTCGGTCAATTCTTGATCTCTTTTCTTATTTTCTACTGGACTATATTTGGTGTATCAGACGTAATGATACAAAGGGCCTCATACCTCATGCTTACCATGGTGCTGATCTTCATGATCTTCCCATTTAGTAATAAATCTCCTCTAACAAGACCCTCCTTTATGGATTGGATTTTAATAGGACTTGCAATCTTGGGTTCTATCTATATTATGCTATTTTATCAAGAATTAATATTAAGGCTTAGCGATCTTAATAGAGTTGATGTCTTTTTTGGATTGGTCATGATTATACTTGGCCTTGAAATGGGAAGAAGAGGACTTGGAAAGACGCTACCAGGGCTTGCCCTATTTTTCATCTTTTACTCTCTTTATGGTTCTTATTTCCCATGGGTTCTTAAACATCGCGGATTTGGAATCGATGTAATTGTAAGCCAGGTTTACTGTGCCATGGAGGGTTACTATGGAATTGCAACTGCTTTCATGGTTAAATACGTTATCATGTTCATCATTTTTGGAGCCTTCCTTGAAAAATCTGGTGCCGGAAAATTCTTCATCGATCTTGCCTTTTCCCTCACAAGAAAGACTGTTGGAGGTCCTGCAAAGGCAGCCATTTTAAGCAGTGCATTGATTGGCTCTATATCTGGAAGCGCCATTGCTAATGTGATGACAACCGGTGTATTTACCATTCCAATGATGAAAAAGCTGGGCTACAAACCCCATGTAGCTGCTGCAGTTGAAGCCTCTGCCTCCAATGGAGGTCAACTAATGCCTCCTATTATGGGGGCTGTTGCCTTTATTATGTCAGAGTTTACAGGTATCCCTTACATTAAAATTGCGATTACTGCATTTTTACCTATTGTAATTTATTATATTACCCTCTTTGTCTTTATACATATAGAAACAAAAAAGATGGGGCTTAAACCTAATTTAGACGAAAATACGAAACAGACAAAAGAATTATTAAAAGAAGGATGGCATTTTCTTATCCCTCTCATCGTGCTTATTATAATACTAATTATGGGTTCAACACCAAACATGGCTGGATTTTTAGGTATCGTCACAATTGTTTTAACCAGCCAATTTAAAAAAGATACACGCATGTCTTTTAAGGAAATATTTGATGCAATGGTCCTTGGCGGCCGCTATACTTTAAACATAGGAAGCATTGTTCCCTGTATTGGAATTGTTCTTGCCATTGTTGGACTTACAGGATTGGGTCTAAAGTTTTCATTTCTTCTAACCATGATCACGGGTGGAAAGGTATTCATTGCTATACTTCTTGTTGGTCTTATCTCCTTGATTCTTGGAATGGGTTTACCAAGCGGTCCTGCCTATGTAATCCTTGCCATCATGGCAGGCCCAGCTTTGCTACAATTGGGTATACCTTTGATGGTAGCTCACATGATTATGATTTGGTTTAGTATTGATTCAGAGGTTACCCCTCCCATTGGGCTTGCTGCAATTGCTGCTTCTGGCATTGCACGTTCTGATCCAATGAAAACAATGTTTACAGCATGGAAATTTTCAAAAGGTCTCTACATCCTTCCTTTCCTTTTTTATTATAGGCCTATCCTATTAAATGGCCCCTGGCTTGATGTGTCCATATCACTTATATCAACTACATTGGGACATATAGCATTCGCATGTTGCCTTGAGGGATTCATCTTTAGAAAAACGGTTACCTATGAAAGGATTCTTCTGGGGTTTACTGCATTGTTCTTGATCTGGCCTGGTTATAAATCCGATTTGATAGGCCTTCTGGTCTTTGGTCTCTTAATCTATCTCCAGAAAAGATCATTACAAATCAAGAAAGGATAAATTAATGAAATCAAAATCTATGGATATCCGAGACTTTATAAAACTTCTTTCTAAAAATAGAAGACTTCGTATTATTAATACACCTGTTGATATAGCAAATATACCTTTGATAATCTCATGCTTTGAAAAAGAGAAGAAGGCGGTTCTTTTTAGAAACATATTAGATCGTGAGGGTTATTTAATATCAAATATCCTTGGAGGGAAGGAGTTTCTTTCAATATTATTTAACTGTGAAAAAGAAGATATCCTTAAAGAGTATACTAAAAGGATTAAAAGTCCATTATCCCCAAATTTGGTCTCATCAGCACCTTGTCAGGAGAATATTGAAACAGGCTCAAAGATTGATGTTCGTAAATTGCCTATTCTTATTCATTGTGAAAAAGATGCTGGCCCCTATATTACTGCAGGAGTGGCTATAGGAAAGGATCCTGAAACGGGTATTCGTAATGTCTCCATCAATAGAATGCAGGTAATAGGAAAAAGGGAACTCTTAATAAATATACCGCAACACCTTGGCATTATTCAGAAGAAGGCTGAGCTCATGGGAAAGTCACTTGAGCTTGCAGTTGCAATTGGGAACCATCCTTTTGAACTCCTTGCAGCAGCCTCAAAACCTCCTTTTGGAGTAGACGAGTTTGAGATTGCAGGTGCATTAAGACAAAAGCCTCTTGATATTGTTCGCTGTAAAACCATATCACTTGAGGTTCCAGCAGGAGCTGAGGTAATCTTAGAGGGCGAGATACCACCAAATGAGAAAAAAGCTGAAGGACCTTTTGGAGATTTCATGGGTTACTATGTTCCAGTAACAATGAGCCATGTATTTCGACTGAAGGCAATTACTTATCGTAAGAATTTTATTTTCCAAACCATTAAGGCAGGTTCTATAGAAGATACTCACATCCTCTCATTACCAAGAGAAGCCCTTATCTATTCTTCCCTTTTAGAAAAAGGTATTCAAGTATGTTCTGTCAGCCTTCACACAATGTTATTTAACTGCTTTATATCTATTCGGAAGAGAAACAAAGACGATGCTCAAGTTGTAATCTCTACAGCCTTTGAAGCTTTTCCATGGTTAAAATATTGTATTGTTGTTGATCATGATGTGGATATATTTGATGAAAAGGATGTTTGGTGGGCCATAGGAACACGAAGCTCTCCTGAAAAAGGCACATTCTTAATTAAAGACTCACCTGGATTTTATAGAGATCCATTCAGAATTCACCAGTCCAAGATGGGAATCGATGCTACTATCCCATTTGGCCAGTGGAAAGAGTTTGAAAGAACAAAGTTTTTCCTACCTAACCAGTCTTTAAAGGATTTTTTCAAAAATCTCAAAAATTTTTCTTGACAAAGATTTTGGGTTTAATAAAATGTTATACAAATAATTGTTATACAGATAATTTTTAGGTGAAGAATTTGGTTTTTGATCAAATAAGACACGGAAGGATATCAGATAATATTGTTTCACAAATAAAAAATGCTATATTTTCCGGTATATACCAACCAGGCGATAAGTTGCCCTCAGAAAAAGAATTGATCAAAATTTTCAATGTGAGTCGTGTCCCACTTAGGGAGGCATTAAGGTCTCTTCAGGAGATGGGACTAATTACTATAAGACCAGGCGTAGGTGGTGGAGCATTTGTAAATCAGATGGGGATAAAACCAGTAACTGAATCCCTTTTCAACATGCTGAGGCTTGGTAAAATCAATATAGGAGAAATATGGGAGTTTAGGCTGACCGTGGAACCTAATATTGCATTTTTAGCCTCTGAAAGGCGTGACAACTGGGATATAAAACAGATCGAGGAGATAAATTCTATAAGGGAGATGGCTATAAGGGGGAAGAAGGCACCTGTTATATCAAATATCGATTTCCATCAGGCTGTAGCAAGGGCATCTAAAAATTCTTTACTAATAATGGTCATTGATGCCATTGCATTGATACTGATGGAAGAATTAAAAAGATTCCAGTTTAGTATCAAGGATCATCAAAGCATCTTTAAATTCCATAAAGAGATTACAGAATGTATTAAAAGAAAGGACTCTGAAAAGGCAAAGACCCTTATGTATGAACATCTCATGGATGTTAAAAGGAGATTAAGGATATAGAAAGAATAAAATGAAAGGAGGATAAAATGGTTAGAGATGAGATAAGAAGTTTAAGATCAACGCTTGAATGGTTAAAAAAAGAAGGCTTAGTCATAGAAACAGATAAAGAAGTGGATCCAAGGCTTGAGGTTTCTGCAATTCAGAAACGCCTTGATGGTGGACCACCGATCATATTTAACAAGGTTAAAGGATATTCCAACGCAAGGATTGTAACCAATGTTATGGCTTCGGATAAGATTATGGCCAAGATGTTTGGCTGTAGCGATAGGAAGTCTCTCAAATTCAAGATTCATGAAAGTATTTTACGTCCAATTCCACCAAAGATTGTAGAGAAGGCGCCCTGCCAAGAGGTAGTTATTGATAAAGATATCGATGTGTGGCCTGTTATTCCAATGATTCAGCACACACCAACAGATCCGGGCAGAACCCTTGGTGCAGGAAGGACTCTTGCCTCTCCGAAATATTTCTGGGGCGGGTGGCATATTAGTTATAACAGGATGAATTTCCGTGAAGATCTTGGATGGAAGGATCGTTCTACATTTCAGATCTCGCCAGGTTCACATACTGATCAGATAGCTACTAAGTATTATAAGAAGGAGCCTATCCCTTTTAGTATAAACATTGGTATTCCTCCAGCTGCAACCATTATGGCTGGGTCAGGTTTCATGTATGTGATTCTTCCAAGGGGATGTGATGAGCTCGGTATTGCTGGGGCAATCCAGGGTTTTCCCATTGAGGTTGTAAAATGTAAGACCATCGATGCCTATGCAATTGCAGAAGCTGAATATGTGATTGAGGGATACCTGGATACGACGAAGAAGGTTTGGGAAAGTCCTCTGGCTGAGAGGGACCAAAAACAGGGTGTATATCCATTTCATCCTGAATGGTCTGGCTACATGGGTAAGGCTTATAGAACATATCAATTTACAGTAACAGCAATCACACACAGGAAGGATAGGCCCATTTATGATCCTCTAATTGTCCATGGTTATGATGATCATAATATTGACGTAATCTGTCGCGAGGCATGCTTTTTTGAATTGGCAGAGAGGATAAGCCCAGGGTTCTGTATAGATACACATATACCAATGTGTATACCAGACTGGGGAGGTGTAATCTTCCAGGTAAAAAAGAGGAGGGCAAGGGATGATGGATATCCAAAGAATATACTGGCTGCAGCTCTTTCTTGCTCACTCGGTGCTCGATTTGCAATGGTTGTGGATGAGGACATAAATATCTATTCAACGGATGATCTGATGTGGGCGCTTGTTACGCGAGTAGATGCTAAAGAGGATATTATGATTGTTGCCCCTGGTGGCATGGGGCAGACATTCCAGCCTGCTGAGAGGAGTTCTGCAGGAGAAAAAGAGTGGACACAATCAAACATAAGATTTTCAGGGGCTATTGGAATCGATGCAACCGTTCCCTATCAGTATAGAGATGCCTTTCAAAGGGCAAGCTACCCTATCAATAGGGTAAATCTAAGGGATTTCTTTACAGAGGAGCAGATAGAAAAGGCAAAATCATACCAGGAACCATATGCAAGATGGTTTTCTGAATCAGGGATTTAGCTATGGAAGAGAAAAAGAGATTACTCGAAGATTGTAGAGTTCTTGATTTTAGTAATGAGACAGCCTTTCTCTGTGGAAAGATCCTTGGTGACTTAGGAGCAGATGTTATTAAAGTTGAAAGACCTGGTGGTGATCCTTCAAGAAATATAGGTCCATTTTATAAAGATATCCCAGACCCAGAAAAAAGCCTCTACTGGTTCTCATATAACCACAATAAAAGGGGGATAACCTTAAATATAGAAACAGAGACTGGGAAAGATATATTAAAGAGATTGATTGAAAAAACTGATATCCTTATTGAAACTTTTAGGCCTGGTTATTTAAAGTCGTTGGGGCTTGATTATGATTCACTTAGTAAAATAAATCCAAGACTTATCATGACCTCAATAACACCATTCGGTCAGAACGGACCTTATAAGGATTACAGGGCCTCTGATTTAGTACTTCTTGCAATGAGTGGCTTTATGTCTCTGCTTGGTGACCCTGATAGACCCCCTGTCCGTCCAACCCTGCCTCAGTCTTTTATGTGGATAGGGATGCATGCTGCAGAGGGAACCCTTATGGCTTATTATCATCGTTCAATGACAGGTGAAGGCCAACATGTAGATGTCTCGGGGCAGGCAGCCATCATCTGGGCCTCATCAATTGCACCTGCTTATTATGATTACAATAAGGAGGTTCCAAAAAGGGCAGGAAGCTTCATATCTGGAAGGAGTATAACAGGTGCTTTAGTGCGCGCTGTTTATCCATGTAAGGATGGATATCTGACTTATATAATATATGGTGGCCCAGCAGGGATAAGGACAAATAAAAAACTTACTGAGTGGATGGCAAGCAGGCAGATGGCCCCTGATAAATTGAAGACTAAAGATTGGGATAAGTTTGATATTGCTACAGTAACTCAAGAAGAAATAGATGAGATTGAGAAGGCTAATATAAAGTTTTTTGAAACTATAACAAAAGAAGAATTCTTTAAAAAGGTTCTCGAAAGTGATATGCTTGGATACCCGGTTTCAACAGCAAAAGAGATTATGGAAGATGAACAACTCCGTGAGAGGGGTCTATGGAAGGAAGTCTACCATGAAGAACTGGATGATAAGATTACATACCCATCATTCTTTGCAAAATTCTCTACCATTGCTTGTGGATTTTGGCGCCGTGCTCCTTTAATAGGTGAACACAATGAAGAGGTATATAGTGAAATTGGGCTAACTAAGAGAGATCTTATCCGTCTAAAAGAGGCAAATATTATTTAACAAATTTCGGGGAAAATCCTATGCAAGAAAAAGATAAAAAAGATACACATGTCTTTTCAAACATCCATGTCGTTGAATTTGCTGCAATCGCTGCAGGTCCACTCATTGGAAAACACCTTGCTGACCATGGTGCTGAGGTAATTCATGTAGAATCCCGTGAAAGACCTGATGGATTCAGGCTAAATTATCCACCATATAAAGACAATAAACCTGGATTAAATCGGTCAGGGTCTTTCACTATATGTAATAATAATAAATATGGGATTACATTGAACCTTAAGGCAAAAGGAGCAATCGAGGTGGCCTATCGATTAATAAAGTGGGCTGACATTGTTATTGAGAATTTTACCCCTGGAACAATGAAGAAGTTAGGTTTGGGCTATGAAGATATTAAAAAGATAAAACCTGATATAATTATGTTAAGCACATGCAATCAAGGTCAAACAGGACCTCATGCCATGCATCCAGGATTCGGATCACATCTTTCCTCACTTTGTGGTTTTACTTATATAACAGGTTACAAAGATAGACTACCTGTAATTCTATATGGGCCATATGTTGATCATGTTGGAGTTGGTTATGGCGTAATTGCTGTAATAGCCGCACTTGAGAATCGACGTAGAACAGGGGAGGGACAATATATTGACCTCTCTCAATATGAGGTTGGAATCCAGTTTATGATTCCTGCAATCCTTGAATATAAGGTTAACAACAGGATTATAGAAAGGGATGGAAATCGTCATCCATTTGCTGCGCCACACAATGCCTATCGATGTAAAGGTGAGGATCGCTGGTGTGTGATAAGTATTTTCAATGATGATGAATGGGAAAGACTCTGTAAATTAATGAATAGGGATGATCTTCTTTATGATGAAAGATTTAAGACAGTAATATCAAGAAAAGAAAACGAGGTGGAACTCGATAGGGAGATAGAGGGCTGGACAACTCAATTTACAGCAGAGGAGGTGTTTAAGACACTTCAAGAAAATGGTATCATGGCAGGTATTGTCCAAACCATGGAGGATATTTTCCACGATCCTCAACTAAACTATCGTGGTTTCTGGCCTGAATTGAATCATCCCGAGGTTGGAACGATCCACGCAGAGGCTCCACCTTTTATACTTTCAAAGACACCCTTTAGGATCGAACGACCAGCCCCATGTCTTGGTGAACATAATGAACTGGTCTTTAAAAAATTTTTAGGATACTCGGATGAAGAATACGAAAGATTTGTAAATGAAGGAATCATAGGTTAAATAGAGATGGTTAAAACCGATTAAAAGGAGAAATAGTTGTGGCAAAAAATCTTAGAACATTCCTTACAATGATAGAGGAGAGATATCCTCAACTATTTTTGAGGATTAAAGAAGAGGTAGATCCATCTCAATTTGAAATAACAGCCCTACTTAACCTTCTTGAAGAGAAGGGAAAAGAGAAGATAGTTTTATTTGAAAAGGCAAAAACACTTGATGGTAAGAATTTTTTCCCCTTTGTAATTAATGTATTCTCAACAAGAGGACTTTGTGCCTTAGCAATTGATCTCCCTGTGGAGAAACAGTTTATGGAACTTGTAGAAGAATTTGCAGAAAGAGAGAATTCTCCTGGGAGCATAGAATTAATTAAAGAATCAGAGGCCCCGTGTAAAGAAATAATATTGGATGGAGATGACGCTGACCTTTTCAAACTTCCAATACCAATGCATCATGAAAAAGATATCGGGCCTTATTTAACCATGACCTGTGTGATGAGAGGCTTAAATAGCGATTTTTATGACATCACATTTACAAAGAATATGGTTAAAGGATCGAGAAAGGTGAGTGTTTCAGCCCATCCTCACCATCATCTGGAAGGGATTTTAACCGAATATGAAAGCTTGAATAAAAGGACTCCTATGATAATTATATTAGGTCACCACCCTGCATTTTACCTCTCCTCATGTGCACTTACACCTCTTGGAAATAATGACTATCTAACTGCCTCTGCCTTTTTAAAGGAGCCCCTCCGATTAACACCTTCTCACAGTTGGGGTAAAGATTTCTTAGTGCCAGCAGATGCAGAAATTATTATAGAGGCAGAGATTCCTCCAGGTGTTCGTGAAAAACAGAATCCATTTGGTGAGATTGCACGCTACTACCAGCCTGAAATGCTTATGCCTGTTGCAGAACTAAAAGCTATTACAATGCGTAAGGATGCTATCATGCAAGGGGTATTCCCCGGACATCCTGAGCACTGGATACTTGGTGGGATTCCAAAAGAAGGAAGTATATATAATATTATTAAGAGGAATATTCCTGGCCTAAAGGCGGTTCATATGCCCAATTCTGGATGTGGTCGTTTTTCATGTTATATATCCCTAAAAAAAGAGTTTGAAAACGAACCAAGAAAGGCTGCTATGGCTGCCTTCACAGAGATGCCAAATCTTAAGATGGCTGTGGTTGTAGATGAAGATGTAAATATATATAATGAAGAAGAGGTTCTATGGGCTGTTGTCACACGTACACACTGGGATAATGATATTGAGGTTATAAGAAAGATTCAGACCTTTAGACCCTGGTTAGGAGATGCTGTTGTTATAATAGATGCAACAAGACCAAGAGATGTAAATTTTCCTGAAAAGAACGAGATACCGAAACAGGCCTTAGAAAAGGCTCGAAAAAGATGGTCTATTTAAGAATCAAATATCAACACAAAGAGATATGATAAACATCCTTAAAAGAACCGATGTCTGGTTTAAGATAATACTTCTCGGTCTATTTATTTTTCTTTATATCGTCTCTGATTCTTATCCTGAAAAATCTAAGAAATTCCCACAGTTAATTGCCATCTCTACCTCAATAATCATGATTATATCTTTAATTACAGACTTTGCTCGAAAAGAAAAATTTCAGGAAGAGATCCTTGATGTTTCAGATACAGAATTAACAAAAACAGATGAAATATTTAAAAGGGAAAGAAAAAAAAGATTTTACAAGGCATGGATAATTATTCTTATATCTACAGCAATCGGTTTTTGGGGTGGGTTTCTCATAACAACATTCCTTTTATTAATAGGTTTTCCATTACTATTTGGAAAGAGGGAAAACCTTCTAAAAAATACAGCAATCGCTATAGGAATGACAATAATAATCTTTTTAACATTTCAATGGATATTCGGGATATCTCTATTAAAATTCTTTTAATAGAGGAATAAAATGCTTGAATACTTTTTACAGGCCTCACAAACTGTCATTCAATGGCAGAATCTACTGGCCCTCCTTGCAGGTACTTTAACAGGCATAATTATTGGAGTTTTACCGGGGCTCGGGCCTTCAGCAGGAATGGCTATAACACTTCCATTAGTCTTAAAGTGGGACCCAACAACAGCCCTGATATTTATGGGTGCCCTATATAAATGCAGTAATTATGGAGGTTCAATCACTGCTATACTGGTAAATACACCTGGAGATGCCTCAAATGCAGCAACCATCTTAGATGGATATCCAATGTGTGAAAAGGGTAAAGGGGGTGTTGCCCTTGGTATAGGTGCTACCTCTGCAATGGTTGGAGGAACGATTGGAATGATATGTCTCATATTTACTGCACCAATCCTTGCTGAATTTGCACTAAAATTTGGACCATCAGAATATTTTTTAACCGCAATCCTTGCCCTAACTATAATATCTTCGGTTGTTCAGGGAGCACTTCTAAAAGGTCTCACCTCAGCAGGCCTTGGTCTTATGTTATCCACAGTTGGATTTGATGTAATAACAGGGCATCTGCGTTTCACATTCGGTCTAACAGCTATTGAGGATGGTATTCCACTTATCCAGGCATTGGTTGGTCTCTTTGCAGTAACACAAGCCATTTGCCTTGCTGAAAGTGCACAATCCATCTCTCGTATTGGAAGGCTTGCAGGGGGTTTTTGGGAAGGAGTTATTACGTATTTCAAATATCCGTACAGGATTATCCATTCTGCAATCTTAGGATTAGTAGTTGGTGTACTTCCGGCAGTTGGGCAGAGCTCAGCAGGACTTCTTGCATGGGCAGAGGCTAGGAGAGAATCAAAACATCCAGAGACCTTTGGAAAAGGGGATCCTGAAGGTGTCATAGCCTCAGAAACATCTACAAATGCATGCATGCCAGGAGATCTTGTATGTACCATTTCCCTCGGTATCCCAGGCAGTGTGGGTGCAGCCATATTCCTGGGTGTGATGATTATCTTCGGAGTGGTACCGGGTCCACTCGTATTTCAAGAAAAGGCCCAGGTTATTTATAGTCTATTTTTTGCATTAGTCCTTACATCTTTTATCCTGTTTTTTGTAGGTGTAACCATTGCCCGTCATTTTGCAGTCGTTACACTGCTTCCTAATGAAATTATTGTCCCTATAATTCTTGTTATTAGCCTTCTTGGAAGCTTTGCTATCCGAAATCTTATGGCAGACGTTATTATAAGCCTCATATTTGGTGTCTTGGGATATATTATGCTAAGGGGTGGATTTACACCTGTCCCCCTACTTCTTGGATTAGTTCTCGGTGAAATGGTTGAATATAATTATCATCGTGCTATGATGATATCGGGTGGATCTTATACCATCTTCTTTTCTTCAACTATTTCTAAGGTTTTAATTGGGCTTATTATTCTTTCTTTAATAGGACCTTATTTAGGTACATTTTGGAAAAGATTAACAAAAGGAGAAAAATGAAAGGAGGTATGTCATATGTTTAAAGAGAGGTCATTTATACTTTTATTGGTTATTTTTCTAAGTTTTCTTTTAACAATATCAGATGGATTTGGAGCAGATTATCCTAAAAAACCTATTAAGATTATTGTAACTGCTGCAGCAGGTGGTGGAGAAGACGCAGAGGCAAGGGGAATTGCTCCATATCTTGAAAAGCACCTTGGAGTCAGTATTCAGATCGAAAATCAACCTGGGGCTGGAGGAAAGATTGCATTTGAAAAGTTCCAAAGAACAGAACCCGATGGCTATAGCCTAATCACTTTTACATTTCCTAAAAGTGTTATCATTGAATATATGGATAAGACAGGCTATAGAACAAGGGATTTTACACCTGTATTTGCATGGTCTCGCTCCAACCAACTCCTTGTCTGTCATGCAGATACTTTTAAGTCTTTTGATGAATTCTTAAAGGTGGCAAAAACAAAAACACTTGCTGGTGGACTTTCAGGAAGGGGAAGTACAACGCATCTTGCAGGGCTTGTGGCTATGGAAGAATTAGGGATAAAGGTAAACTGGGTACCGTATGAAGGCTCAGCAGGTAGTGTTGCTGCCCTGGCTGGAAAACATCTTGATTTTACTATCTGTCTTGCAACCTCTGCAGTCTCATTGATCAGGGCAGGAAAACTTAGACCTCTCCTAATGTTCAGTAGTAAAAGGGATCCAAACTTTCCTGACGTCCCGATCCCGAAAGATATCGGATTAAATGTAACAGAAATACCTGCTGTGCGTCTGGCTGAAGCACCACCAAATACACCATCCCATATTGTTAAAATCCTCGAGGATGCATTTTCTAAGGCGATTAAAGAACCCGATTATCTTGAATGGGCAAAGAGAAGACTAATGGTAATTCATCCTATGAACTCTCAGGAGCTAAGGCAACATATTGAAGCCACGTATCCATTGGTTGAAAAATTTCAGGGGATGTTAAAGGAGAAATAGTCCCAAAGGAGCAAATATTATGAAACCAAATTATTTGTACGATGATTTAAGGAGCTGGATCGATCAGGCAAGAAGTCTTGGTGAACTGAGAGAAGTTGAAGGGGCAAATTGGCAGGAAGAGATAGGAATGGCAACAGAACTCCTTCACCGCTACGAGAATGCCCCTTCAGTCCTGTTCGATAATATACCCGGCTATCCAAAAGGCTATAGAGTCTTAACAAACTTTTTTGGTGGTAAAAGAATGAATATGACCCTTGGATTCCCTGAAGGTCTTTCAAAGGTCGAACTCTCTGTTGAATTTGCAAAAGCATTTGAGGAAGCAAAGCCAATACCATTTGAGTATGTAAAAGATGGACCTGTGCTTGAAAATGTTAAGATGGATGATGAGGTCAATGTCTTAAGCTTTCCAGCACCACTCTGGCATGAAAATGATGGAGGAAGATATATAGGGACTGGAAGTTTCAATATAACAAAGGACCCTGAGGAAGGCTGGATAAATCTCGGGACATATAGAGTAATGGTACATGATGAAAAGACTGTAGGATTCTATATCTCACCTGGTAAACACGGCCGTATCCATAGGGATAAATACATGGCCCAAAACAGGGCTATGCCAGCAGCAGTTGTAATAGGAGCAGACCCTCTTCTTTATCTAATGGCGTGTAATGAGCTTCCGTATGGAATAAGTGAGTATGAATATGCGGGTGCATTGAGGGGACGGCCATATCCTGTAATAAAAGGAGAACTGACTGGTCTTCCTATTCCTGCGAATGCAGAGATTGTACTTGAGGGCTTTGTAGATCCAAAAAAGAGACTCCGTGAAGGCCCTTTTGGTGAATGGACAGGATATTATGGAAGCGATGTTCGGGATGAACCTGTCCTTGAGGTAAAGGCTGTTTATTTTAGAAATAACCCCATAATACTTGGCTGTCCTCCAAATAGAACACCTGATGAGCTGGCTCGCTACAGGGCAGTTATTCGATCAGGTCTCTTAAAACTGCAACTTGAAAAGGCAGGCCTTTCAGGGATAAAGGCGGTCTGGGCCCATGAGGTAGGAAGTTCCAGAATGCTATTAAATATAGCAATAAAACAACTTTATCCTGGCCATGCCACTCAAGTTGGGCACGTAGCATCACAGTGTCATGTTGGGGCTTACGCTGGAAGATATGTAATTGTTGTGGATGAAGATATAGATGTAACAGATCTTAATGAAGTCATATGGGCTATGGTAACAAGATCTGATCCTGCAACGTCAATTGATATAATTCATAATGCATGGTCTACAGCCCTTGATCCAAGGATTCATCCTGACGATAAGGCTAAGGGGAAATTGACAAACTCGAGGGCAATTATAGATGCTACACGTCCATATGAATGGCGTGATCGTTTTCCAAAGGTAAATATGCCAAGTCCTGAAAGGATGAAAAAGGCTCGAGAGAAATTCTCTTA
The DNA here is from genome assembly GCA_037443425.1 of Deltaproteobacteria bacterium. Lineage (GTDB taxonomy): Bacteria > Desulfobacterota > BSN033 > BSN033 > UBA1163 > JBBIOI01. The sequence goes on along the minus strand of JBBIOI010000037.1, from coordinate 15,292 downwards.
TTTACTTGAGGGCTTTGTGAAAGAAATAGGGTAACTCTATGAGTTGTTGAGAAGTTTCAAAAAATTAGAAAGGAGGTAAGGTCTATGCTTAAAAAGATATTATTAATACCAATATCACTTTGTCTTATTTTTGCTTCAAATATCTGTATCGCATCTTTTTATGAAGGAAAGACCATTCGAATAATTGTTGGATATTCTGCAGGAGGTGGATATGATACTTATGCAAGGGTGCTTGCACGGCATATGGGTAGATATATCCCCGGGAAGCCTTCGATCATAGTTGAAAATATGACTGGAGCAGGGAGTCTGATCTCAGCAAATTACCTTTATAAGATTGCAAAACCAGATGGTTTAACTATTGGTCACTTTAATGGAGGCCTATTCTTTAACAAGCTTATGGGGCAGCCAGGAATTGAATTTGAAGCAACAAAGTTTGAATTCATTGGAGCTGCAGTAACCGAAGACTGTGCATTTGCATTTACAAAGGCAAGTGGTATAACCTCAATGGAAAAATGGATGGCCTCTAAAACACCAGTAAAGATGGGAGGTGTAGGACTGGGTGCCTATGCACCAGACAATGTAATAAGAATTGTAAAAGCAGCCCTTGGCCTTCCTATACAACTAATTTCTGGATATAAAGGAACTGCAGATATCAGGTTAGCATGTGAAAGTGGTGAGCTGGCAGGATCTACATGGGGATGGGCATCCATGAAAGTGACATGGCGTAAAGCCTTGGAATCAGGGGATGTGGTAGTTATCCTTCAGGCAGTTCCGAAGCCGCTTCCAGATCTCCCAAATGTTCCACTTGCTATAAGTTACGCAAAGACAGAAGAGGCACGCCAGATGATCGAACTTGGTATCCATAATCCAAGTCTATTTGCGAGACCATTTGTCCTGCCACCCGCAACTCCAAAAGAACATGTTCAGATATTGAGAAAGGCATTTAATGAAACACTTAAAGATAAAGAATTTCTTGCAGAAACAGAAAAGGCAAAGCTTGATTTAAAACCTGTCTCAGGTGAAGAGCTTGAAAAGGCTGTAGCTGAAATATTTAAGATGGATCTAGGATTGATAACCAAAATGAAGGATATACTATTTAAGTAAAATTATACAGTGAGATCATGAGGGTATAGATGGTTGAGATGATAGATGCCTTTTTTTCAGGCCTTTTTCAAATCTTTTCAGGAACTACCTTCGGGCTTATGTTACTTGGTATAGTTATAGGCTTTGCAGTAGGCATTCTACCTGGGCTTGGAGGACCTACAACCCTTGCCCTCATGCTTCCCTTTATTATCAAGATGAAACCTGTTGAGGCATTTGCATTCCTTCTGGGAATGGCATCAGTAACAAACACGACAGGCGATATTACATCAATTCTATTTGGAGTGCCAGGAGAACCAACAACAGCAGCCACTATTATCGATGGTCACCCAATGGCCAAAAAAGGAGAGCCAGGCCGTGCACTCGGGGCTGCCCTTATGAGCTCCCTTATAGGAGCAATATTTGGGGCATTTGCCCTTGCCATTGCTATCCCAATTGTTCGGCCACTTGTATTGACATTCGGTTCTCCCGAATTCTTTATGCTTGCTATATTAGGAATCACATTTGTTGCTTCACTAAGCGGAGAGGCCTTGCTAAAAGGGCTTATCTGTGGTGCAATTGGGTTATTCCTTTCAACGATTGGGGTTAGCCCTATCACTGGAATCCAGAGATACACATTTGGCCAGCTATTTCTGTGGGATGGTATTGGCCTTGTTCCAATTACTATAGGATTTTTTGCCATTCCAGAACTAATCGACCTTGCAGTCTCAGGGTCAAGCATCTCAGAAAAGTATACCAACCGCGTTGGTGGGGTGATGCAAGGGGTCAAGGATACCTTTCGAAATTGGTGGCTTGTTATACGCTGTAGTGCAATTGGAAGTTATACAGCCATCATACCTGGCATCGGTGGAGCAACAACACAATGGCTTGCCTATGCCCATGCTGTTCAGAGCTCTCCACATCAGGAAAGGTTTGGAAAAGGAGCAGTAGAAGGAGTCCTTGGCCCAGGTGCAGCAAATAACTCTACACTTGGTGGAAGTCTTATTACAATGGTCTCATTTGGTATACCTCCGAGTGTGATGATGGCTATTCTTATGGGTGCATTCTTAATCCAGGGAGTCGTCCCCGGACCAGATATGTTACTTCCTCCCCCAAAAGGTCATCTTGATCTTACATTCTCTTTTGTATGGATAAATGTGTTTTCAAACCTTATTACAGTCGGTATATGTTTTCTTATACTCAATCAATTAGTGAAGGTTACACAGCTCCGTGGTAGCCTTGTCATCCCATTCATTATTCTATTAATATATCTTGGGGCATTTGCTGAAAAGAATGTATTTGAAGATCTTATCCTTGTCCTTGTCTTTGGAGTACTGGGATGGATTCTTCAACAACTTAACTGGCCAAGACCTCCTTTGATCCTTGGTCTTGTACTTGGTCCACTTGCAGAGAACAGGTTATTTATATCTATAGATAATTATGGCCTGGCGTGGATACTTAGACCCGCAGTTATTGTCCTTATACTTATAACATTGATTGGAGCTGTATATCCCATCATTAAAAGAAGAAAGAATAAGGATCTCGAATTTAAAAAATCTTTTGAGAAAGGTGGATTTAAGGTTGGTTGGGAAGCGGTATTTTCATTCTTTATAATTGCTATATTCATCATTGCACTTATAGAGAGTCGACGTTTTGATTTTAGAACAGGTATATTCCCATGGGTAATTGGATTTCCCGTATTATTCCTTTCTATTTTTCAATTATATAGAGAGCTAACAACGAAAACGATTTTAAAAGATAATCTTTCAGGAAGCACTCAACCTGAGATACCAAGGAAAGTTTTTAAACAGAGGATAATAAATATATTTTCTTGGATATTTGCATATTTTTTTGGGATATGGCTTCTGGGCTTTCCTATAGGAACTTCGCTCTGTAGTTTTATTCAATTAAAAGTGAGTTATAAAGAGAGATGGCTGATAAGTATTCTTCTAACAATCTCTATATGGGTATTTATCTATATACTTTTCTACCGTCTGCTTCATGTTCCTTTCCCTTCGGGAAAGATATTCTTATGGTTTAAAATACCTGCTCTTTAAGAAAGGAGTTAAAAATGAGATCACTTCAACTAACTCTTGCATGTGGAGATTATGATAGGACGAGACCACTTATGGATGGAAGGGTAAAACCTGAAGGGATTGACATCATATATCTTCCACTTTCACCTGAAGAAATCTTTTTTCACATGCTTCGTTATAAAGAATTTCATGTATCTGAGATGTCTTTCTCGTCTTACCTTATAAATTATTCAAGAGGAAATAGGGATTTTGTAGCCATTCCTGTCTTCCCATCCCGTATGTTTAGACATTCTGCTATCTATATAAATAGAGATTCTAAGATAAAGAAACCCCAAGACCTTCGAGGTAAAAAGGTCGGTGTCCCTGAATATCAGGTTACAGCAGCTGTATGGGTTCGTGGAATTCTACAGCATGAGTATGGTGTTTTGCCCAGAGAGATGAAGTGGTATACAGGAGGACTTGAGCATCCTGGAAGAGAGGAGAAGATTCCTTTAAGTTTGCCGCCCTTTATTAAAATCTCGCAGATCCCTCCTCAAAAGACTTTAAGTAAAATGCTTGAAGAGGGTGAGATCGATGCCTTGATTACCCCGAGACAGCCTTCCACTTACAAAGAAGGAAAGGCAAAGGTAAAACGTCTATTTGAAGACTTTCAAAGAGAAGAAGTTAAATACTATGAGAAACATAAGATCTTCCCAATAATGCATACAATCGTCATAAGAGAGGATGTCTATAAAAATTACCCATGGGTAGCACAGAGTCTATACAAAGCCTTCTGCCTTGCAAAAGAGATATGTATCAAGAATCTCTACGATACTTCTGCACTTAAATATAGTCTTCCCTGGCTATTAGGGAACATAGAGATGACTCGAGATATAATGGGTGAAGACTTCTGGCCTTATGGTATCGAAAAAAATATTAAGACTATAAATACCCTTATACAATATTCAACCGAGCAGGGGTTGATAAAGAAGGGGATAAAGATAGAGGAAATATTTGCTAAAAATACTATTACCTTACATAAGGTTTAAAAAGAGAAGATCATGGTGCTTTGCTTAATACACTTGGGCATTCTCATAATTTAATCCACTTAGGTACAACAACAATCCCTGAGCGTGTTACAGTGAATATCTTTGCATCTTGATTAATATCATATCCAATCTTAAAACCCGCTGGAATCTTAACACCTTTATCAATGATTGCCCTCTTTATCTTGGCATACCTTCCAACATCAACTCCGTCTAACAATATGGAATCCTCGATCTCGGCATAGCTATGAATCATAACCCTTGGAGAAAGGATCGATCGTTTGACACTACCGCCACTAATAATACACCCACTCGATATTATGGAATTAATTGCTGTTCCAACCCTTCCTTGTTCATCATGTACAGTCTTTGCAGGTGGATAGGGAGGGTGATAGGTTAATATAGGCCAGTTTGGGTCATAGAGATTTAATTTTGGTGTTACAGATACGAGGTCCATATTTGCTTCATAGTATGCATCGATAGTTCCCACATCCCTCCAATAGCCGATACCTCCAGGATCCGCTTCAAGAAAATCAAAGGCAAATACGCTATCTTTCTCAATCATAGAGGGAATGATATCCCTACCAAAATCATGTGTTGATTCTGAACGGGCATCTTCGATCAATCTTTTTACCAATTTCTCTGTCCTAAATATATAGATACCCATTGATGCAAGGATCGCCTGGGGATCTTCCGGGATTGTCTTTGGTTCTTCAGGCTTCTCCTGAAATCCTATAATCCTCCAGTTACTATCAATCACAATCACCCCAAAATCCCTTGAATATTTACGGTCCATGCGTATTGCTGCAACAGTAAGATCTGCACCCTTTTCAAGGTGAAAATTTATCATTTTCTGATAGTCCATCTTATAGACATGATCTCCAGAAAGGATTAAGACAATCTCTGGTTTTTCCTCTTGAAGTGTATAAATATTCTGATAAATCGCATCTGCTGTCCCCTGGTACCACTGCTCATTTATCCTTTGTTGGGCGGGGATTAATCCAATAAATTCACCAAGGATTGGAGGAAGGATATTCCAGCCCAATTTAATGTGCCTTTCGAGGGATATTGATTTATATTGTGTAAGTATGTAGATCCTTCGAATATTTGAATTGATACAGTTTGACAGGGTAAAATCTATAATCCGATAGATTGCCCCAAATGGAACAGCAGGCTTTGCACGGTCTCTTGTCAGGGGGTAAAGCCTCTCTCCTCTTCCCCCTGCCAGGACCATTGCAAGGACTTTCTTCATCTTGGTCTGCCTTTTTCTAAGAGCTCCTTTACTTTGTTTTTTAATTCATCTAAATTAACCGATTTGGTAATGTAAGCGTCAGCAGCCCAACTCATAAAATTATCTTTATAGCTGGAATAAGATGAATTTAGAATTATGGGTATCCCCTTTTCCTTTCCCAAAATCCTTCCCAGGGCCTCCATTCCGTTCATAACAGGCATCACTATGTCAAGTATGATTAAATCCGGCTTTTCAACCTCAAGCTTTTCGATTGCCTCCTTGCCATTTTTTGCTGTAATTACATCATAACCCTCTGACTTAAGTTCCTCTTCGTAAAGAAGCCTTAATCCTTCTTCATCTTCTGCAATTAATATCTTTTTCTTCATTTTACTCCTATCTTCCTTCTCTGTTCTATTGCTAATTTACATTCTGCACATATAAAACGAGGCAATTTATTTGGATAGGTAATCTTTTCTTCTCCCAGGCCCCAGTCAACAATATCCTTGACTAATAATTCCTCCTTAAAGGCATGTCCCAGGCATAAACCCATCCCACACACAATACATATTGCCACAGCCTCTTCATCTAACCCCTGCTTTGCACATACATAGCATTTCATCACTTTCCTCCCCTAAAAATATATATTAACAAAGTCCTAATTCATTTTTACCACGAAAATAATCAAAAATCAAAATAAAATCTTACCACTTCGCCTTTTAAATTTGGAAAATGGATTCTGCATCTAAATTTTAAGATTGGGCAAAGAAAAAATACCTTATTTAAAGTTAAAAATGCAGCGTTATTTAAGACAGATACAAAATTGGAGCAAGTGAAAAGAAACTTTTATCTCTTTTGAACTTACTATTCGGCGAGCTTATTAATCTCTACTAACTCATCCTTTGTAATAAATCCTCTTTCAACTAACCAACGTGTTTTAATACCTATCTTTAACTCTTTTGGAACCACAAAGAGGTGTTTTTTATCCTCTACCAGACGACCAAAGACCAATTTTGCCCATTTCAATCCAGACTCTATCTGATTTAACCCCCTCAGGTCTTTCCTCCGCTCTATTAATATCCCCATCAACTCTCCTTTTTTAAGCTTATAGTTTTTATAATAAACCTTATAAACAAGCATTTATTTCTCCTCTTTTAATTTTTAAAAACTACTCTAATATCCTCTTAAGGGCCTCCTCGGTCTTTCTGCCCCTTGGTCCCTCTCCAGGCAGATAGAGCATAACACCTTTAGCACCCTTCAGAGGTAGTATCTCTATCTTCCCTTCTTCAGCCATTTTGCTTGTAATGGATATTGGGTCTTTATTAAAATGTTTTCTAAATGCCTCGTTAAATCCACTTATAACACTATTAATTCCTTTATAGGGTTCCTTTCTTAATTTCTTAATTCCTTCGATAACGAATTCTTCCTCTGAAAGATTCTTATCTCCATTTCCCAGAACAATCTTGATAACCTCATCTGCTGAAGGTCTTTTAGGTGCCTCGCCTGGAAGAAATAACATAACTCCGCCTTTAAATGGACGTGTCTCTATTTTACCTTCAGCAGCCAATCTATTTGTTGTCTCAACAGGGTCTGTTCCAAAATACTTCCTGAAAGCTTCGTTGAAACCACTGTAAACACTGTGGATGCCTCGATAAGGTTCCTTTCTCAATTTTTTTATTGCCTGAATCACAAATTCTTCCTCTGTAAGCCTTTTTGTCTCTACCATTTCCTTTACCTCCTCTGGAGAAAGATTAAAAATTTTTAATCTTTTTTTAATCTTATTTTAATGTAAGAATTGTAGAATGTATATAAGTAAAAACTCTTTCCTCCTCTCAAACCTCTCAAGGATCCACCGTTTAAAAAACGGTGGATTTTTTATTTTATGAGACTAAAATTGAAATCCTCTTCCATAATGTAGTCTTTTACACTGCTGACATCTATCCCTTTCTCTATTGCACTTAGTATTTCTACGCTCCCTTTCTTTTCACCAAGGAGTATACAGCCAACAATCCTATCATCCTTTAAAACTACCTTTTTATAAATCCCTTTGCCTCTATCAACCTTTAGCCTACTTTCAAATCTTCTCTCCACATCTATCTCTCCTGAAGAGACAAGATCAATCCCTAAAACCTTCAATGTATTTGAAATTACTGTGCCATTATAAAGAGTATCTCCCCCGCTCATATTAATCCCTGCAATCTCACCCTGCTTCTGGGCAGCTGGCCATATTCCATAGCAACGTCCCCTGTGTTCTGCTACATCGCCTGCAGCAAATATTCCTTTTCTCATTGTTTCCAATCTATCATCTACAATAATTCCGTTTTTTGTCTCAATCCCCATAGCCTTTGCCAGCTCAACATTAGGTCTTACACCCGATGAAATAATTATCATCTCTCCATCAATCATCCTTCCATCTTTTAAGATAACACCCTTTGGTTTCTCTTCTCCCACAATCTCATCTACTTGAGCATTTAAGATGAAAGAAAATCCCATTGCCTCCATTTTTTCCTGAAGGATCCTTGCCCCATCTTCATCCATCTGCCTTGGGAGAATCCTCGGATTATGTTCAATTACTGAGACCTTAACACCTCGTCTCAGCAGGGCCCATCCTGTCTCGAGTCCAACAAGACCTCCTCCAATAAGGACAGCCTTTTTAACACTATTGGCATACTCTCTCATTTCAATCGCATCCTTCATCTTCCTTAGTGTAAACACACCCTTTTTCTCTACCCCTTTAATTGGAGGGACAAAGGCATTTCCACCTGTAGCAATAAGCAAAAGGTCATATTGATAGGTCTTCCCGCGATTGCTTACAACCTCTTTTCTTTCTGGATCTCCACTTACTATAGGTTCTTCTAAATGGAGAGATATCTTTCTACTTTGGTAAAATTCTATGGAATGGATGGTAATATCTTTAACATCAATCTCTTTGGCTATGAATTCTGGAAATCGAACCCTGTAGTAGAATGGATAAGCTTCATCAGTAAATATGTGAATTTCACCATCAGGATCTGCTTCCCTTATCTTGATTGCTGCCCTTGCACCTGCAACACCATCTCCAACAATTAAATATCTTTTCAATATTTAAAAAGGCCTCCTCTTTTCGTTTTTTATTTTTATGATAACTTTAGGGCATCACGAAGCTCCTTTGAAAGGATTTCTACCGTCCCCCTTGTTCCTCCTGCAAGTTTTCTTTTCCACTCACCCTCTGTTTCAAATCTACCATCCCCTATCCTCTCACCCCATGGTCTTACTGCTTCCCTAATTCCAAGATGGTCAAATGGATCATTTTTAATCTCTTTAGCACGTGCCATAACATCAGGAACTACACGAATAAAGGCCCTAAGTGCAGCACCCGTCTTTATACTATATTTCTTACCAACCCATGCCTTGGGAAAAACGGCTTGAATTGCCTTAAAATAATTTAGGAAGAACCTCTTTCCGTTTTCCTCAAATTCTCTAAATCTATCTTTACCGCCAATCTTTTCTATATTGGAAAATAAATCCACCATCTCATCAGCAAGAGATGCCTGCGAAACCCTACCCTTGCCTACACCAAGTATCTTGATATCTCCATGTAATGGTGAATCTTCATCCTCATTTAATCTTCTAATTATATCGTGTGCTAATGCCTGATACGGATCAGTATAAAGCCTTCTACCAGCCAGTGATATCAAATGGGAGGGATTTAAGCGAGTATGTTTTGCATTTATGGTAACAAAAAGTTCCACAATCTGCCGGGGATCAAGGGAATCGAACAGGACAGCAGGAACATCTATATCTCTATACTTTTCAGGATCGACGGTTAAGGCCAGAAGACGATGCTGACCATCAAGGCATCTAAGTATACCAGGTTCCTCAGGAATTTCTAAGATACCGAGATTAGGATTCTTTCCTATAGGAGAAAAGGTAAGTTTCTTTTCTGTTATCATTATCACTGCACCCGGTATTGCAGGGAGATTCTGCGCCTCCTGACAATCTGAATAGTACTGGACTAATTCCCTAATTTTTTTCCGAATCATCGGCCTCTGGAAAGCAGCCTCACTCCTACCAATCCTCCTCTCCAATAATTCCCAATTGATTGGAGAGGACTTTTTGACCTTACGTCTTTTCTCTTTTTCTTCAATTGTAGGATAATTTAAAACCTCAAATTTAACTAACTTCTGAATATCCCCTGAAGTAAAAGCGGTCTGATAAAATTCTACACCAAACTGCTTAACCTTATGGGATGGAACAGTTATCATCCCAAACACCTCCTTTTGAGGAATTTCTAATATATAGAGATATCAAAATTTATTAGATAACACAAGAGAATTTTTTATAAGTCATTGCGATCAACCAAAGGATCGCAATAACAATTTAGGGCGTAACATCCTCTCCCAATTGAGATTGTGTCGTAATTCCACCCACCCCTACATTCATTCCGAGCGTAGCGAGGAACCTTATTTTTAGATTTCTCACTCCGTTCGAAATGACAGGAGAGGCCGATTTCTTACCTCCATTAAACTAAAGTAACTCTTACTTTTCCTTCCCTTAAGAGGCTGTGTCGTAATGAGGTGTATGCCATATTTGTCATTCCGAGCGAAGCGAGGAATCTATGGAATTCAAACCTTTATAAAATATAGATTCTTCGGCTAAAGCCTCAGAATGACATTACGACACAGTCTCTAATTGAGAAAGGGACTATAGAAGAGACATCTTCATAATTTGCTTTAAAAAGGAAGGAATCTATAATTCAACTCTATCAATAAGGGTGATACCTGTATAGTAACAACAGCAGGCGCTATCGAAGCTATTATCAAATACCCTTTTCTTTCCATCCTGAAATTGAATCCTTACAAAACATAATCCCCCAGGAAGATCTGAAGTCCATGTCTCAATGACTACGCCACCTCCCCAGGATTTGTACTTCTTATGATAAACTCTATCACCAACCTTAAGATATGTATGCTTATCATGGGTAGTCTTTTTTGTTTTTGAAATCTCTGATTTTTTTACTGGTAATCTATTACTATCCATTTGTCCTAATTAACCTTCTTGCCAAAAAGAATACCCTATTTTTAGATACAATTCAAGAATTTTATATAAAATTTTTTAACCCCTCACCCTTTTTCTTCCTTTCCCATCTTCTATGAACCCAGAACCATTGTTCAGGATATAGGCGGATCATCCTTTCAAGGGTATCATTGATTATCTTTGTATTTGCCACCACATCCTTTTTTATATCCCCGGTTCTAACAAGTGAAATAGGTGCCTCTACAATCAGCGTATGTTTTTTAAATCCATTTCTCACCATAAAAACAGGAATAACTGGAGCACCTGTTCTCATGGCCAAAACAGCCAACGCTGGAGTTGTAGGCGCTCTTTTACCAAAGAAATCCACCCATACACATTCACTCCTCTTTGCCCTCTGATCAATCAAAATACCTACAAATCTTTTCTTAGAAAGGTGACGAAGAATCTCTCTGCTTGCCTTTTCTTTATTAATAAGTTCGATTCCGCAAGACCTCCTTATCTCAGAAACCATCCTATCAAGCCACCTATTCTTCTTAATAGGCCTTGTAACCACAGAAATAGGTAGTCCCAAAAATTTTGGTAAAACCGCCATCAATTCCCAATTCCCGAAGTGGGATAAAAGCAGAAGGACGCCATTGTCTCTATTCTCAATAATCTCTTTTACATTCTCCATTCCCTTTATAGTTATCTTTTTTTTAAAAATTCTTTGATCCATCTTTGGAATACGAAAGAGCTCAACCATTGCCATACCCATGTTTTGAAAGGTCCTTTTGGCAATTAAAAAGAGTTCCTCTCTTGATCTCTCGTTTCCAAATGCTAAATTTAGATTCTGTAGGGCGACCTTCCTATGATTGCTATCAAGATAAAATGCTAATCCTCCTAATAATCTCCCAATTTGAAGGGTTATCCCTTCTGGAAAAAGATTTATAAGGAGGCTAAATGCCCTTATCAAGATATATTGAAAATATGCAAACATCTTGGAAAAAATTTTTTATTCTTCCCCTTGATAGGGTAATGCCTCATCTATAAGCATTATGGGTATATCGTCTTTAATCTGGTAAAGCAGTTTACAGCTCTTACAAATCAAACCATCACCCGCACGGTTTAGTACTATATCTCCTTTACATTTTGGACATGCCAGTATTTCTAAGAGTTCTTTACTTAAAGGCATTTTTACTCCTCCAAATTAATTTAATCATTCTGTTTAATGATCCACTCTACAGCCTCATATAGATCGGCTGCGACATATTCAGGTTTCTCCTTCCATTGGTTTCTATTATACTCCCACTCACCTTTACCATAACCTGTTAGAACAAGGATCGATTTTGCCCCAATCTTATGTCCAAACTCAATATCCACACCACGATCCCCAATCATATAACTTCTTCTGCAATCTATATCAAATTCTTTTACTGCCTTGCTTATCAAGCCTGTTTCAGGCTTTCTGCAATTACAGACCTGCCGATATGGGAAGATACCCTCCAGGGGATGATGTGGGCAGTAATAAATCCCGTCTATATAAGCCCCTTGCTTTCTCAGCAACTCTTCCATTTTTTTATGAACCTCGTGAATCAATGATTCAGGGAAATAGCCTCTTGCAACCCCCGACTGGTTTGTTACTACAACAACCTTTATCCCTTTTTGATTTAATAAACGGATAGCCTCAGATACTCGTGGAAGCAGTCTAAACCTCTCAATATGGTTCACATAGCCTACCTCTTCATTTATAGTACCATCCCTATCCAGAAAGACAGCCTTATTGCCCATCTTTCCACCTACTTAAAAGAAATTTATCAGGTGGGATATAACGTAAAAAAGATCTATAATTAATCCATGCACCTGCATTGAAATATAGAAATCGCCTTCCGCCTATAATCTCTTCTATCCTCTCTGGAAAATGAGAATGCCCGAGGATGACTATTTCAAAATCCTCAAGGAATTTTTTTCTTGCATATTCTCGAAATGTTGGCAATGGCTTATAAGGTAGCCCTGAATGGAACCTTCGATAACTTCTTCTGCTTAGAATCTTTGCAACTTTGTAAGATAGATCAGGACCTGCAAATTGAATAATACGATAGCTCAGAGGATTTTTTATTATCCGCCTAAATACTCTATAGCCATAATCATTCTGATTTGAAAGGTCTCCGTGGGCAATAAATGTCCTTTTCCCTCCCAAGTCTTCTTCACTACCATCAGGATAAACTTCAATATTTATATTAAAACTATTTAGAAAAAAGGAATTTAAGAAAAAATCATGATTCCCTTCAAAATATTTAATCCTTACACCATCTCTGTAAAGTCTTTCGAGTTCTTTAAAGACTGGTAAATAATCTGAAAAAAGGGATGGCCTTTTATGCCATGCAGATGGTTTGAAACCAAAAAAGAACTCAAAGAGGTCACCAAGAATAACTAAGCATCCTAAACTTTTACTCTCTGATCTTAAAAACTTAAGCAACAGCTCTAACTCCTTAGATTCGTTTCTTCTTATATGTGCATCGCCAATAAAGATCCAATCCTTCTTGGCTTTATAATCTTCCAACGCCACAGTAGATAAACCCCATCTTTCTCATCTGCTCAGGCTCATAAACATTTCTTAAATCAATAAAAATCGGACTTTTCAAAAGACTTTTTATTCTACCAAGATCGAGACGTCTGAATTGATTCCATTCGGTTACTAAAACCAATGCATCTGCCCCATCTGCAACATCATAGGCATCTTTTCCATATTCTATATCGGGTAGCACGGCTTTTGTATCCTCCATCGCAGCTGGATCATAGGCCTTGACCTTTGCTCCATTTGCTAAAAGTTCACGTATAATAACAATTGAAGAGGATTCACGAATATCATTTGTATTTGGTTTAAAGGAAAGACCCAAGATCCCTATTTTCTTCCCTCTAAGATCTCCAACCTTGTCCCTTATCTTGTCAACCATCCTCTTTCTCTGCTCCTCGTTTACCTCAATTACTGAATCCAGTATTTTGAACTTATACCCTTTCTGCTGTGCAAGCCTTGAAAGGGCACGTGTGTCTTTTGGAAAACAAGAGCCTCCATAGCCTGGTCCTGGGTGAAGAAATTTCTTTCCAATCCTTCCATCAAGCCCCATTGCCCTTGCGACGTGATGAACATCTGCCCCCACCATCTCACATATGTTTGCAATCTCATTTATAAAAGTCACTTTCGTGGCTAAGAATGCATTTGCAGCATATTTTATCATCTCAGCCGTCTCCCAGTTTGTTATGACAAAAGGGGTCTCTATAAGATAAAGTGCACTATAAATATCCTTCATAATTGCGATTGCTTGCTCACTCTCTGCGCCGATAGTGACTCGATCTGGCCTTAAAAAATCTTCCACTGCAGAACCTTCCCTCTGAAATTCAGGATTTGATACGATATCAAAAGGAATAGGTCTCCGTTGATGCTCTTGGATCAATGTCTTTAATCTTCGACATGTCCCCACAGGTACAGTGGACTTTACTACAACAACCTTATATCCATCCATCAATCGGGCAATCTCCTTGGCAACCTCTTCAACAGCACTAAGATCTGCAGAGCCATCATCATTTGAAGGGGTCCCAACAGCAATAAATATAACAAGGCTCGACCTAACACCCTCTTCAATACTTGTTGAAAATCTTAACCTTCCCTCTTTCATATTCTTAGTAACGATCTCTTCAAGACCTGGCTCATAGATTGATACCTTACCCTGCTTAAGTTGATCGATCTTTCGTGAATCATTATCTACGCAGATTAAATTCATTCCAAACTCAGCCAGGCAAGCACCTGTAACTAACCCCACATACCCTGTGCCAATCACACATATGTTCATATTAACTCTCCTTTCTCTTTTTCCATGATCGATTCAATATAATCTTTAAGGGCCTCTTGCCATGTCCTCAATGTTATAGCCGTTTCTCTCTTTAGTTTTTGATTACTTAGAACCGAATAGGATGGTCTTGGAGCTAAACGACCCAAGTCTTTTGAAGAGATAGGTATAATCTCTACATCTTTAATTCCTGAAAGTTCAATAATGGCTCGACCAAATGTATACCATGAACAAAACTCTTGATTTGTAACATGAAATATTCCTTTTACAGGATATTCTATCAAAAGAGAGAGCGCCCTAGCCAAATCCAAAGTATATGTTGGAGATCCTATCTGATCATTTACGATTGAAAGAGTCCTTCTTTCTTTTGCCTGTTTAAGTATCGATCTAACAAAATTTTTACCGTGTCTTCCATAGAGCCATTGTGTTCGAATTATCAAACTATTATCAATCAACTCTTGGACATATTCTTCGCCTTTTAATTTTGATTGACCATAAACGTTTATTGGATTTGGATGATCAGTTTCTGAATAGGGCTCCCTCTTTTTCCCATCAAATACATAATCAGTGCTTATATATACAACCTTCGCACCACACCTCAATGCAGCAATGGCTACATGCTTCATGCCTTCTGCATTTACCATAAATGCCTTTTCTTTTTGGATCTCACATGCATCTACATCTGTAAATGCAGCTGCGTTGATTATAATCTCGGGAGAAATACTCTCAATTTTCTCAACAGTGTTTTTTTCAACCTGAATATCGATATCCTCTATATCCCATCCTATTACCTCATGTTTACTGGGCATAGAGGTGAGGATCTTTACAAGATCGGTTCCTAACATTCCCTTTGAACCAATTACTAATATACGACTCATATCCATCCAAATTTAGCGATTTTTATACATCCTGTTATAGTATTCAAGATACTCTCCTGTCTTTATCCTCCGCCACCACTCCTGATGGGTTTTGTACCAATCGATTGTCATACTTATACCATCTTCAAAGGATACCGATGGGCTCCAACCAAGCTCCTTCTCTATCTTAGAAAAATCCATGGCATAACGCCTATCGTGTCCGGGT
>JBBIOI010000036.1:0-29553 GCA_037443425.1 Deltaproteobacteria bacterium | reverse complement strand
TCATTGGGTGGAATGATAGATTCTATTTTTAGATCTATGAATGAAAGTTGTTTTTGTCTTTTCATAGGGGCTCCTGTGATCTGTTTTTGGGGTTATGTTATATCAAGTTGCGGTAAAAGTCAATTGGGAAGTCTCTGGAAGCCTTGATTTTAAAGGCTTCCAGCATTATTGAACAATCTCAAATTAACTGATAAGGAGGTAAGAATGATGAAAAAGAGACGGTTTTTTTTACTGTACATTATCATAGCTGTAACAATTATTTTTATGTCTAAATCAGACCACATAAATGCATCAACCAAACCAGTTGAACTCAAGCTTGCCCATGCATGGGCAACCACTCATCATGTACATGTAATACTTGCCCAATGGGGCAAGGAAGTAGAACAGGCAACAAACGGTAGGGTTAAAATAACAATCTATCCTGGAGGCACTCTTTCAACACCTGTACAGCTTTATGATAATGTGAGAACAGGTGTTGTAGACTTAGCCTGGTTCCTACAGGGCTATACACCAGGAAAGTTCCCATTAACGTCGGTTATTGAACTACCTTTTATGGCAACCTCTGCTAAGCAAGGAAGCCAGGCACTATGGGAACTTTATGATACTACCCCTGAATTACAAGCTGAATATACAGGTGTTAAACTGCTAACAATCTGGACAGTGGACACTGGCCAATTAATGACATCTCGAAAAGTGGTGCGTAATGTAAATGATATTAAGGGATTGAAGTTACGTATAGGCTCAGATACCCTAAAACCTACAGCTGAGGCCCTTGGAGCAGTCCCAATCCTTATGCCCATCAATGAGCTTTTTGATGCGCTACAAAAAGGCGTGGTTGATGGAACCCTTCTTGGTACTTCTGCTATCAGGACGTTTAAGCTCCAAAGTGTTCTAAAAGGTTTAACTATAGGACACTTTTTTGTTAATGCGCAGGCCCTCGGAATCAATAACAAGGCATGGGCAAAAATCCCAGCGTCAGACCAGAAGATAATGATGGACCTTGCTGGGTTGAGGTTGTCTAATATAATTGGTACAAAGTTCGATTCTGAAGGACAAGTGGGTTATAACGATGCTAAAGCTGCTGGTGTAGAAATTGTTGAGATGCCTCCTGCGGAGATGGCCAAATGGATTGATGCTGTTGGCGGGATATATAAGAAATGGGTTTCAGATATTAATGCTAAGGGGCTTCCTGGTCAAAAAATTTATGACAAGACAAAAGAACTTCTTAAAAAATACAAATAATAAGACCATGAAGATAGATTCAATTGTTTATTGGGTAGAGAGGATCACCTCTCTACCCAATAAATGGATTCATTGGATTGCTATGGTTGTCCTCCTGTCGTTAATGCTTCTTACAGTAGGAGATGTTGTTGGTCGATACTTAGTAGGAATTATTCCAGGATTCGCACCCGTACCAGGTTCTTTTGAACTTACTGAATTCATGCTGGCAATTATTGTGCTTACTGCTATAGGTTATACTCAGGTAAGAGGGGAACATATCAGTATAGATATATTTATTACTAAACTCTCTCCAAAAACCCAAGCCATCATCGATAGTATAACAAATTTTTCTTCTCTTGTTATGTTTGCCCTAGTCACATGGCAAACAGTTAAGTATGCTCAATTATTATATGAATCGCATGATGTCTCAGCAGTACTGAGGCTTCCTGTTTATCCATTCTTAATTGTGGCAGCCATTGGTTGTTTCATGTTCTGTTTAGCGATGCTTTCAACTTTTTTAAAGTCCCTAAAAAAGGCGATTAAAAATGAGTCCTGAAATCGTAGGCATTTTTGGAATCGTACTGTTGCTAATACTGTTTGGCTTACGTATGCAAGTTGGATTCTCCATGTTAATAGTGGGATTTCTCGGCTTTTCATATCTTGCAAACACCTCTTCAGGTCTGACCTTATTGGGTATGGTGCCCTATGCTACTGCATCTGCTTATGGCTTAAGCGTCATTCCACTATTCATTCTCATGGGAATGTTCCTTTCCCATGGTGGACTGGGAAGGGATATCTTTGAAGCAGCAAACACATGGGTAAGGCATGTGAGAGGAGGTATGGCAATGGCTACTATTGCAGCCATTGCAGTGTGGTCAGCAATTTCTGGCTCTGCAACAGCTACTGCTGCAAGTATTGGTTCTATTGTCCTTCCAGAAATGAAACGACGTGGATATAGCGATGCATTAGCCACTGCCTGTGTTGCAGCAGGAGGAACCATGGATATACTAATTCCTCCGAGTTCAGTCCTTGTCCTTTATGGTATACTTACTGAAGAGTCTATAGGTAAGCTACTGATCGCTGGTATTTTGCCAGGTCTTCTTTTGGCTTTCCTCTTTGCAGTTGTTATTTTCATATGGGTAAAACGTAACCCTAAAGCAGCCCCAATTGAACCACCTGCACCATTAAAAGAAAAGATAAGGTCTTTAAAACCGATCTGGGCTGTAGTAGTAATCTTTATGTTAGTTATGGGAGGTATTTATCGAGGATTTTTTACTCCAACTGAAGCGGCTGCAGTAGGTGCATTTATCTCACTCATAGTCTCATTAATTTCCAGGCGATTTAGTCGTAAAACCATGTGGGAAGCAGCTGACTCTGGGGCTCGGACAACAGCCATGCTATTTATCATCCTCATTGGAGCTATTGTATTTAGCCGTTTTTTAGCACTTACTAAGATTCCATTTGAACTTTCTTCATACATTGGCAGTCTCCCAGTATCACGTTACGTAATTATGTGCATCATCATGGTGGTTCTAATAATTCTGGGATGTTTTATAGAAGGTATCTCTCTGATGGTGCTGACCGTTCCGATCCTTCACCCATTGGTAAAACATATGGGTTTTGATGGCGTATGGTTTGGTGTATTTCTTGTAACCCTTCTAAACATAGGTATGGTCACACCGCCTGTTGGGATAAATGTCTATGTTACAGCTGGAGTGGCTAAAGACGTACCATTAATGACAATATTTAAAGGTGTCGTTCCATTCTGGCTTGCAATGGTGGTTGCAGCCATTCTTCTTTTAGCATTTCCTCAGATTGCCCTTTGGCTTGTAAGCTTCATGTAGTGTCCATAAAAAGGTCTAAAATCAATATTAACTATAAAAAATAAGATTCGGATTAGAGGTTCTAAATCGATATTAATCGCAACAGATAGGTATTTAATAACGTTGCAAAAAGAATTAATATTATGATATAAAAAATAAAAATGGAGGATTTATGTTTAATATTGGATTACCTGAGCTCTTAATCATCTTAGCTATAGCGCTTATAATCTTTGGCCCAAATAAACTCCCTGAACTGGCAAGGGCATTTGGCAAAGCCATGAGAGAATTTAAAAAGGCAACCGAGGAAGTGAAGGAAAGTTTTTCCGAGGAGGCAAAGGACCTTGAAGAATTGACCTCTACTTTGAATGAAGAGAAAGAAAATCTATTAACACAAATCTCAGAGGAAATTTCGGAAACAAAGCAAGAAGAAACAACATCTATTTTTGATGAGTTACCCCAAGAAGAACAAACTGCTGAGGCCTCTTTATTGATAGATGAGAATAAACAGGGTGTTTTACCACTATTCTCAAAGGAACCCGAATCTCCAAACTCAGTAGAGGAAGAAAAAGAGGAAGAAAAAGGGGTCAACAAAGAGGTCTCTTCTAATGGATGAAAAAAAGCTTCCTCTCACAGCTCATCTTCAAGAGCTAAGAAAAAGACTGGTTCATTCCTTCATTGCTATAGGTATAGGTTTTGCGATTTGCTACGGTTTCAAGGAGTCGATTTTCGACATCATCGCCTATCCTCTTCTAAGTGTTATGCCGAAGGGAGGAAGTTTAATCTTCACAAGTGTTGCCGAAGCATTTTTTACTTATATGAAAATCTCATTTATAGCTGGATTAGTTCTCGCCTCTCCTTTCGTCCTATACCAGGTCTGGGCATTTGTCGCCCCAGGTCTTTATCGTCACGAGAAGAGATATGTTGTTCCTTTTGTATTTTTAGGCTCTCTGTTCTTCACGATTGGTATCCTTTTTGGCTATTTTATTGCCATTCCTATTGGTTTTAAGTTTCTCCTTGGATATGCCACTGATTTCATAAAACCAATGCCCAGCATGAAGGAATATCTTTCTTTCAGTATTAAGTTCTTACTTGCCTTTGGATTGATATTTGAATTTCCTGTGGTTTTATTACTTTTTGCAAAGATAGGGATTGTCGATGCAAAGAAGTTGGCCCGTCAAAGGAAATATGCCATCTTATTGATATTCATTTTCGCTGCAGTGATTACACCACCAGATGTAATCTCACAGATTATTTTAGCACTCCCACTAATAGGTCTTTATGAGATTAGTATTCTTCTTGCAAAATTTTTTGGTAAAAAACCCGCATCCATTCAAACTGAATCGCCATCGATTGAAAAGTAACCAAACCCCAGATTGTCATTTTGAGGCGAAGCCTAAGCAATCTTTAGAATTGTCATTCCGAGCGGAGCGAGGAATCTTTGGGATTGCCACGCCCTTCAGGCTCGCAATGACTTCATAGGATAACCATCACCCTTTGGATGCTCACAATGACCGATAAAAAGGCTATCTTAGAACCCTCCCCCACAGTCTTTCAAGAACTTTTCAGAACCCATAAAAATTTTTGTTGACAAGTATTTCCAGTTATGATATGGAAGTGTTCACTATTGGAGAACGACAATGCAAGAGAGACAGGTATCTGAAAATATAAAAAAGATTCGTTTAAGCAAAAAGATGTCGATTTCACAATTGGCAAAACTCAGTGGACTTGCAAAAAGCTACATATCGAAGATAGAGAAGTCAAATAAGGCTCCTCCCTTTTCCACTTTAAACAAGATTGCAAACGCCCTTGATACAGATATTAGTTTACTTCTCGCCGAAGAGTCAGAATTTCCCGAAAACCTTAATCTATGTATTGTTAAGAAAGAAGAGAGAAAAGAGGTCATTTCAAGAGGCACTCCTTATGGGATTCATTATGAATCTCTGGCTTATAAAAAGATAGGCAAAAATATGGACCCTTATATCATTTTCCCTCTTTTCCGAGAAAAGGGTATCTTTTCTCATGAAGGAGAAGAATTCATTTATGTGCTCGAAGGTACCTATGAGTTTATGTATGACGGTAAAAAATATATCCTGAATGAAGGAGATAGTATATATTTTGATTCAATAATTCCCCATACAGGAAGAAGTCTTGGTAAGAAGAAGGCTAAGATATTGGCTGTAATGTACTCTTATAAAAGGAAATAATTTAGATCGAGGAGGTGGTATATAAAGAAATCTTTGGGCATTAGAGAATCTTTATAAAGAATTTAATAAAATTCAAAACAAAGGAGGGAATAATGTTTGAGATCTTTATAGATACTGGAGGTACTTTCACAGATGGTGTGCTAATGGATGAAAAACAAAATATTACTGTGGCTAAATCTGAAACCATACCAGCTGATCCAGCCAAAAGTATTATGAATTGTATCAATGGATTGGCAGAAGGGAGGCAAATGACATTAAATGAATTGTTAAAAAATACTTCTGCTGTATCCATAGGTACAACACTTCCCACCAATTGTATCCTTGAGGAAAAAGGAGCAAAATGTTGCCTGATACATACTAAAGGCTTTCGTGATATTTTTGAACTTGGCCGGACCATTCCAAAAACAGACATCTACAATCTAAAAGTCCTTCCCCCAAAAGTTTTGATTCCCCGTTATCTCCGATTTGGAGTAGAAGAGAGAATCCAGTACGATGGGAAAATCATCACTCCTCTTAATGAAAATGATGTTTATGAGGCCATAGAAAAGGCAAAGAAAAATCACGTTGAGGTACCAGTAATATGTTTTCTACATTCTTATATTAATCCTGTTCATGAGGAAATGGCAGCTGAAATCATAAAGCCTGAATTTCCAAATGTTGTTGTATCCTCACGTATATTAAGGAGATGGATTGAATATGATAGATTGAGTACGGCCACATTTGCTGCTTATGTAAAACCATTGCTTACCCGTTTTATAGAAAATCTTCAACACCAACTTAAAGAGTCAAGTTTTAAAGGCACCCTGCTCTTCAGCACAGGTCTTGGTGATGTGACTACAGCTGAACTATCTCTTGAAAATCCCGCAAGTATTATAGGATCAGGATTAGCCACAGGAGCTCTAATGGGTCGTTTCTTGGCCGAGCTATGTGGATTTAAAAATATCATTACTTATGATATGGGTGGAACGAGCCTGGATATTGGTGTGTTAAAAAACAGGACCATTACAACAACTACGGAAATGGTTATAGGCGACCAAAAAAATGCTATAGAGAGTATGGATATCACAAGTATTGGTGCTGGAGGAGGTTCAATTGCATGGCTTGACAGGCTTGGAGTTTTACGTGTTGGGCCAGCAAGTGCAGGAGCTGACCCTGGTCCAGCATGCTATGGAAAAGGAGGAGATCTTCCAACAGTTACAGATGCTGATGTTGTCTTGGGTTATATACCCACAGATTATTTCTTAGGCGGAGCCATTCAACTTGATAAATCCCTTGCAGAAAAAGCCATCTATGAAAAGATCGCCAAGCCCTCTGGTATGGATACAGTTGAAGCAGCCTATACAATAGCCTCACTTGAAGAAGCTACCATGGGAGAAAAGATATTTCTAAGTGTTGTTGAAAAGGGCTATGATCCACGAGACTTTGTCCTTGTTGTTGGAGGTGGAGCTGGTCCTGTCCATGGAGTAGCTGTTGCAAAACGACTTGGAATTAAAAAGGTGTATATCCCAAAACAGGCTGCTGTATTTTCAGCCCTTGGTGGACTTGTTGCTGATTATGGATATGTGCTTAATAGATTTTTCTATCAGAGGGATGATGAAGTAGATTTTGAAAAAATGAAATCGCTTTATAGTAGTATGGAGAAAGAGGCATTAGAGATCTTTTCTCGTCAAGGACTTAGTAAGAATAAAATGACAATCGTGCGTGGTGCTGAAATGCGCTACTTCGGTCAACTCCGAGATATAAATGTTACCCTTCCAGAAACAAAGGTTGGAAGACAGTTCTCCAGGGCAACCCTAAAGGAGTTAGTTTCAAATTTCCATGATCGGCATAAAGAACTTTATGGATGGTCTGACCCAAATTTACCTGCAACGATCGCCTTGTTAAAGCTCAAGGCAATAGGCCATAGAAGACCTTTAAAACTCACTCGCGAAAGGTTTGCCTCGAAAAATCCATCACAGGCATTTAAAAGAAAAAGAAAGGCCTACTTCAAAGAACGTAGAGGTTTTGTAGAAACTCCATGCTACGATGGCGACAGACTTCAACCTGGCAATATCATTTCGGGGCCAGCAATTATAGAGGAACAGAAAACAACAGTTATTATACCACCATACAGTAAAGCAACCGTGGATGCCTTTAAAAATTATTTAATAACCCTTATCTAAAGGAGGCTATCTAAAATGAAAAAAGGAAAGATAGACCATCTCACATTAGCAGTAGTAGAAGCAAGAATAAATGCATTGAATCAAGAATTGGGGGCAAGACTTTTTCGTCAATGTTTCTCTGTCCCAACTTCACACATCCGCGACCTTGGAACAGTCCTGTTTGATAAGAATGAAAGAACCCTGGCAATTGGAAACTTCATGCCTGTGCATACAGGAGGAAGCCATGTTTCATTAAAGGGAATGCTTGACTGGATAGGCAGAGAAAATATTCATCCCGATGATTTTATTATTGGAAATGACCCTTTCATTGTGAGATTTGGTCATGTGGCTGATTGGTCTTTTTTAAGACCTATATTCTATAAGGGTGAACTCATCTTCTATCATTTTGCTCGAACTCACCAATATGACAGCGGTGGCTCATACCCTGGCTGTTATTTCCCGCGAAGTTATGACTGCCATGGAGAAGGACTCATTATCCCACCCGTAAAAATTATTGAAAAAGGGAGAATTGATGAGAAAGCCTATTCAATTATTCTTAAAAATCTTCGTGGCTCTACAATGGTTCGTGCGGATAACATGCTGGTTTATGAATCCATGAAAAAGGTTGAACAGAGGATTATTGAGTTACTTAAAGAGTACGGAAAAGATACGGTTATGTGGGCTTGTGATGAGCTGATCGACAGGGCAAGAAGGGCGGTCAAAAAGGTTATTTCTGAATGGCCTGCTGGAACCTACTATGCTGAAAGGGCCGCCGACTGGGATGGAACAACTGACAGGCCTGTATGGGTAAGACTTGCCATGACAGTTAAACCCAAAGAGGGAAAGTTGATATTCGATTTCTCAGAGAGCGATCCACAGGCAGACTTCATCAATGTTCCATTAGGTCAAGTATGGTCATCTGTATCGAGTGGCCTTCTATGGTGTCTGCCCCCTGGCATCCCTCGCAATCAGGGTTTTTTTGATTGTATGGAGATAATAACAAAGGAAGGGACTGTACTTAGTCCTGTATATCCAGCAACATGTGCATCCCAGGCTGTGACACTGGGTCAGGAAATACAGGAATGCGTGATGCTTGCAATATCACAGGTTGCCCCAAAAGATACCCCTGCTACATGGGGAAGACATGTAAACCCCCTTTATGCAGGCAAAAGGCGTGACAAGATTGATCCACGCACTGGTTCAATCATGGAATATACAGCACACACCTTTCATGCAGTAGCTTCAAGTGGGGCTGCATGGGGATTTGACGGGGTAGATGGAAGTGGTTCGAGCCCTCTTGGTGGGGCTATGATCCGAGCACCTATCGAAGTCGAAGAATGGATGATTCCATACCGCTGGCTAAAATACGAATTTCTTAAAGATTCTGCAGGGCCAGGCAAGTGGCGTGGCGGGTTAGGAACCTATGTAGAATCACTAAATGTCTATAATCCTGAGGTATGGCAACCCTTAGATTGTCTCACCATGTCAGGAAATGCCGATGGTGAAAGATTTGAATCTGTTGGTCTATTGGGCGGAAAAGGTGGGACAAGGACAAAACTTGAAATTCATAGAAAGGGCAAACTCATCCCTTACAGAACTTTTGATTTACAATACCTCGAACCTGGCGATATCCTTGTCTCTTATTCAGGAGGAGGGGGTGGGGTCGGAGATCCATTAGAAAGAGATGTTGAAAAAGTAAGATGGGATGCCCTAAACGAGTACATTTCTATTGAGGCAGCAAGGGATGTCTATGGGGTTGTCCTTAATCCAGAAACCTTTGAAGTCGATTACAAAGCAACAGAAGAACTAAGGAAAAAATTGAAAGAAGAGAAGGAAGGATGAGGGGAGAGTGGAGATGTATGAAATCGTAATTGATACAGGAGGAACCTTTACTGACGCAATATTGATAGACCAAAATAGAAGGATAAGTACAGCCAAATATCCTACCAATGTAGCAGATCCATCTGAAAGCATCCTGGGCTGTATTAATATTCTTGGAAAGCAGAATCAATTAACCCTGGAAGAAGTTCTGGAAAATACAAAAGTCATGGTAATAGGGACCACATTATCTACAAATTGTTTAATTGAAAAAAAGGGTGCAAAATGTTTTCTCCTTTACACTAAAGGCTTTAGAGATATACCTGAGTTAGGCTCAAAGATCTGGAAAAAAGATATATATAACTTGAAGGTTCAGCCACCAGATTACCTGATCCCAAGATATCTTCGGTTTGGTATTGAAGAAAGAATTCAATACAATGGCGAGGTCATCACGGCTTTAAACAAAGATGATGTATACGAGGCTATAAAAAAGGCAAAAGAACATAAGGCTGAAGTTCCAGTTATCTGCTTCTTACATTCATATATTAACCCTTTACATGAAGAAATTGCCGCAGAATTATTAAAAGAAGAATATCCTGATGTGATTATCTCCTCACATATCTTGCGACGCTGGATTGAATATGACCGATTGAGTACTGCAGAGATAGCTGGCTATGTAAAACCAACGACTGCAAGGTTTTTAAAAAACTTGGATAAACAGATGAAAGATTCAAATTTTAAAGGAAGTACCCTTTTGATTACATGCGAAGGAGGTGTTGCCTCTCCTGAATTATGTATTGATAATCCTGCACTTCTTATAGGTTCTGGTCCTGCTGCTGGCCCTCTTTTAGGACAATTCCTTGGGGGGCTTGCTAACTTTGAAAATGTGATTGTACTCGATATGGGTGGAACAAGCTCGGACCTAAGCATCCTTCCAAAACGTATGATTACTACTACTACACAAATGAAAGTCGGTGAATATAAAAATGCTATGGAGGCTGTTGAGGTAACAAGTATTGGTGCAGGTGGAGGAAGCATCGCGAAACTCGACGGCAGAAAAATACTTTATGTGGGTCCTGAAAGTGCAGGTGCTAATCCAGGTCCAGCTTGTTATGCCAAAGGAGGAAAACTCCCTACAGTTACTGATGCAGATGTTGTGCTTGGACGTATTCCTGCAGATTACTTTCTGGGTGGTACTATATCATTGGATAAATATTTAGCCGAAAAAGCAATCGAGGAAGGTATCGCTAAACCTTTAGGAATTGAAACTATAGAGGCTGCCCATGCTATCTCTACAATAGTAGAAGATAATATGGCGAAACAGATATTTTTGACAGCGGTTGAAAAGGGACACGATCCCAGAAACTTCGGCCTCGTGATTGGAGGTGGTGCTGGCCCGGTCCATGCCATATCTGTTGCTGAAAAATTGAATATAAAAGAAGTTTATATACCAAAACAGGCGGCTGTATTCTGTGCCTTAGGTGCATCTTTAGCGGATTACAAATACATTCTAACACGTTTTCTTTATCGGAGAGAGGACGAAATAAATATCGAAACTTTGAAAGATATATTTGACTCATTAGAAAAAGAGGGAACGACGATTTTACAGAAGCAGGGTGTGGAGGAAAAGGATATAAAATTTATTCGTGGAGCTGAAATGCGTTACCTCGGTCAGCTTCATGATGTGAATGTGCTTCTTCAAGAAACAAAGAAAGGAGAACCATTTACAGAAGTAACCCTAAGAGATTTGATTCAAAATTTTCACAGACAACACCAGGCCCTTTATGGTTGGTCAGATAATTCTTTACCAACTATTATTGCAACTATTAAACTTCAAGCCATAGGGCTTAGACCTCCTTTAAAACTTGAGAAAAAACCTATTTCTAAGAAAGACCCTTCATTGGCATTGAAACGAAAAAGAGAGGTCTATTTTAAGGAGTTTGGAGGATTTATTGAAACACCCTGTTATAATCCAGATCTTTTATCAACTGGAAATACTATAACTGGCCCTGCAATCATAGAAGAAAAAAATACAACAATAGTCCTACCACCTGAAGCTTTGTTGATTGTTGATGAATATGGAAACTACCTGGTGAGGAGGTAAAATATGAAATTAGATCCCCTTACGCTTTCATTGATTGAAAGTAGATTGGAATCCTTAAACGAAGAGTTGGGGAATCGACTCTTTAGACAATGTTTCTCCTTTGCCACTGCTCATATTAGAGACCTTGGAACGGTTCTATTTGACAACCAGGAAAGAACAATTACCATAGGTAACTGGATGCCTGTTCATACAGCAGGTTCTGAGGTTTGCTTAAAAGGGATATTGGATTGGATAGGTCGTGAAAATATATATCCTGACGATTTCATTATTGCTAACGATCCATTTATTGTATGTTTCGGTCATGCCCCGGACTGGTCTTTTGTCCGTCCAATTTTTTATGAAGGTGAGTTGTTATTTTACCATTTCTTAAGAACACATCAGTTTGATTCTGGAGGTGCTTATCAGGGATGTTATTATCCCCGCACCTATGATTGTCATGGTGAAGGATTAATGATTCCCCCAGTCAAAATTATTGAAAGAGGAAAGATTGATGAAAAGGTATATTCAGTTATTCTTCGAAACGTAAGAGGATCAACTCTTGTCCGTGCCGATAATATGCTTGCCTTCGAGGCAATGAAAAAAGCAGAAGAGAGGGTTATAGATTTACTTAAAAGTTACGGAAAAGATACAGTGAAGGCAGCCTGTGATGAGCTGCTTAGAAGAACTGAAGAGTCTGTAAGAAGGATAATATCAACATGGCCAGAAGGAAGATATTATGCTGAAAGGGCAGCAGATTGGGATGGAACAACTGATAAACCTGTATGGGTTAGACTAACCCTTATTGTTAAACCTAAAGATGGACAACTAATATTTGATTTCTCGGATAGCGATCCTCAGGTAGATTATATCAATTGCCCAAGAGGTCAAACCTGTGCCTCAGTGGTGGCAGCTGTGGCCTGGTCATTACCCCCTGGGACTGCACGAAATCAAGGATTACTAAACTGTTTAACAATCATTACCAAAGAAGGAACGGTCCTTGGTCCTGCTTATCCTGCAACTACTGGAGCACAGGCCTGCATGTTGGGGACACAGGTTACAGAATGTGTTCAGCTTGCCCTGGCTCAAGTAGTTCCAAAAGAAACCTCAGCTTTATGGTCCAGACATTTAAGCCCTATAGTTACAGGGAAACGTCGCGATAGAATTGACCCAAGAACTAAGAGTCCCCAAGTTTATTGGGCCTCACCATTCCACTCAGATGGTTCAAGCGGCGCACTTTATGGTTATGATGGAATTGATGGGATCGGCCCAACGATTTCAGCTGGTGCGGTCGTAAGAGCCCCTGTTGAGGTTGAAGAATGGGACATGCCTTATAGATGGCTACGATATGAATTTATCACAGACTCGATGGGTCATGGTCAATGGAGGGGAGGAGCTGGAACAGAGGTCCAAATGTTAAACACATATGATCCAAAATTCTGGCAACCACTTGATTGTGTGATAATGACAGGAAACAGTGATGGGGAAAAATTTACTCACAAAGGATTGATGGGCGCAACTGATGGTAAACCACACAAACTTGGTATAATTAGAGGGGGAAAAGATATACCACTTCGTTGCATGGATGTTCAATATCTACAGCCTGGTGATATAATCTGGACTAAATCAGGAGGAGGTGGCGGATATGGAGATCCCTTGGATAGAGAAGTAGAAAAAGTAAGATGGGATGCATTAAATGAATTTATTTCGATTGAAGTAGCAAGGGATGTCTATGGAGTTGTTCTTAATCCAAAGACATTTGAAGTTGATTATATAGCCACCGAAGAGTTAAGAAAAAGATTGAAGGCAGAAAAAAATTTTAAAGAAGGAACATAACTTCATAAAAAGTCTTTAAAGGGGTGGGTATACTTTGGATTTTTCGCTAACTGTTATAGTTATGGGCCTCTCATTCAGTGTGCTACTGTTTCTTATTTCAAGTGGACTATCCTTAATCTTTGGGCTCATGAATGTTCTCAATTTAACCCATGGCGGATATTATCTAATTGGATCTTTTGTGGGAATAACTGTTTATAAATGGACAGGTAGTTTCCTTATTGCTATATTGGCTGGTGGAGTCTCAGCTGGATTAATAGGTTTAATGATGGAGAGAGGCTTTTTACGCTATCTTCCAGGGCAACTATTAGACCAAGTAATATTGACAATGGGATTTCTATTTATCATAACAAACCTTGCAAAATGGATCTGGGGACCTGTTCCTCAAATGGTACCTCCACCATCTGGATTTACAGCTTCACTTAAGATAGGCGCTTACTCAGTTTATCTTTATCATCTGCTTGTTATATTTTCAGGTCTGATAATAGCAATTATTTTATGGTACTTCCAAGAAAAAACATTATATGGTGCTATCATCCGTGCAGGTATAGATAACAGAGAAATGGTAATGGCAATAGGAATCAATTTTAATAGAGTATGTGCATGGGTCTTTCTATTTGGGACAATCATTGCAGGCATTAGTGGTGTTATCGGTCTCCCTTTACTCGGTGCATATCTGGAAAGTGGTTCTGAGATTCTTCTTTACGCTATCATTGTTGTCATTATTGGTGGACTAGGTTCTATGCAAGGTGCACTGATCGGAAGCTTCATCATAGGTATTATCCATAGTTTTAGCAAGGCCCTATTTCCACCCCTTGCCTTTTTTATGATGTATCTACTTGTAGTAATTATTTTACTCATTAGGCCTTCAGGCCTATATGGAAAAAGATTTTAGTTTTGAGGTAAAATATTTGAAGAGATTAGAGAAGCTGATTAAAAAAGACCTTTTCCCCTTTCTCCCTTACCTCTTTGTGGGTTTACTACTTATTTTTTTACCACTATTCCTGTCTTCATATTTAATATATCTATCATCCAAGATACTTATATATGCCATATTTGCCATGGGATTAAACCTCCTTCTTGGATACACAGGTCTTGTATCCATGGGACATGCCTCCTTTTTTGGAACAGCTGTGTATACAGTGGCTTTTCTAACTGTCCATTTTAAGATTGAAAGTTTCTGGCTTGTTGCAATTTTGGGGATTTTTTCATCACTTTTTATTGCTGCTCTATTTGGCCTTTTTATTGTCCATCTCTCTGGGGCCTACTTTCTTCTAATCACGCTTGGATTATCACAACTATTATTCAGTATTGTCTGGAAATGGCGTGCTTTAACAGGTGGAGATGATGGACTCCCAGGCATTCCAAGACCAGATCTCGGAATTCCATTATCCATGGGAAGTGATACCACCTTCTATTATTTTGTCCTTATATTTTTCTTTATCTGCTTCTTTTTACTCTATAAGTTTATAAATTCTCCTTTTGGTCGTGCCCTTGTCGGTATCCGTGAAAATGAATCAAGGATGAGAATACTTGGCTATAATACATGGCTATATAAATATGTTTCATTTATACTTAGTGGAGGCTTTGGAGGAATCGGTGGTGTCCTCTATGCACATTTAATTGGAATCGCTTATCCAGGAGATATAGGAATGATGGCATCGGTTATGGTATTATTTATGGTAATATTAGGTAGCCCTGGAACACTTTTATGTCCAATCGTTGGAGCATCATTGCTCACATCTGTTGAACATACCATTAGCACTTTTATGCCTGAGAGATGGCCACTTATTTTGGGAGGTGCTTTTGTATTGGTTTCAATGTATTTTAAAGGTGGGATAGGTATTTATCTGATAAGATACTGGAAGAAAATTAAATCCCGTTATGGAAGCTTTAAAGATTGAAAACTTGATAAAAGATTTTGGGGGAGTAAGGGCATTAAATAATGTTTCCCTAAGTGTGAAACCAGGGGAAAAAAGGGCAATTATTGGTGCCAATGGCGCAGGGAAAACCACCTTAATAAAGATAATCAATGGAGAAATAAGCCCGACTTCAGGAAAGATATTTATTTTTGGTAAGGATGTTACACAAATGCCTATTTATGAGAGGGCTCATCTCGGGGTGGGTCGATCATGTCAGATAAATAATCTATTCCCTAAAATTAGTGTCCTCGATAATGTATTATTAGCACTTCAGGCAATACAACCTTTTAAATTTAAAATGCTTCGTTCAATTTCAAAATATGATCATATATTCTCAGAGGCTGAGAATCTATTGAAAGCACAAGGTTTATGGAATAAAAGAAACGATCTGGCTAATGATCTATCCTATGGAGAACAAAGAAGACTTGAAATTGTTCTGTGTTTAGCCTCTTCACCTAAACTATTGCTATTAGACGAACCTACAGCAGGACTTTCATCAAGTGAAACATCTGATATAATAGAGTTAGTAAGATGCCTTAAGAATGATATCTCTGTTCTCTTCATATCTCATAATATAGATGTGATATTTTCTATTGCTGATCGAATAACAGTATTGCACTATGGTGAGGTTGTTACAGAAGGAACACCCGAAGAAATTCAAAAAGACCCTAAGGTTAAACAGATTTATCTTGGGTATAAAGTTGATTAATATATGCTCCGTCTAATTGATATTCATACTTACTACGGTGAAAGCTACATACTTCAAGGTGTTTCTCTTGAGGTGAAAAGAGGTCTAATCGTTTCTCTCCTTGGTCGTAATGGTATGGGAAAAACCACAACGATAAGATCCATTATGGGTCTCACCCCACCTCGAAGAGGTAAAGTCTATTTTAACGATGAGGATATCACCTGCCTTAAGGTCTACGAAATTGCCCGCAAAGGTATTGCCCTTGTTCCTCAGGGAAGACAGATCTTTCCATCCTTGACTACAAAAGAGAACCTTCTTATTGCAGCACAGGGCCAAGGCGAAGAGACTTCAAAACTTCTTGAGGAAACCTATTCTCGTTTTCCAATACTTAAAGCAAGGGCAAACTGTAAGGCGAATCTTTTAAGTGGTGGCGAACAACAGATGCTGGCTATAAGTCGGGCCCTAATGAGTAGACCCTCTTTACTCTTAATGGATGAACCTTCGGAAGGACTTGCACCATTAATCGTACAAGAGATTATCAATTTTATTGGAGAACTTAAAGGTAAAGGCTTCTCTATCCTTCTTGTTGAACAAAACCTCCCAATGGCCTTAGAGTTAGCAGATTATGTATATGTAATGGATAGAGGTTTAATCGTATATGAATCTACACCTAAAGAGTTAGATGCAAATACATACGTTAAAGACACATATCTCGGAGTTTAAGAAGTGATTAGTAAAATGCGAGCAGAAAAACAATCTCGATATTATTGTAATTTCGAACAAAACAAGGGGGACTATGCTTTTTCTAAAAGAAAGGGGGTGAAAAATTCTATAGTTTAAATTTATGGGGGGAAAATTTAAAATACCTTTATAGGAGGTGGATTATGAAGAAGGTTTTATTTGTTGGCTTAGTGAGTTTTATTTTTGCCTTTTTATCCTTAACCTTGCCTATCACTGGCTTTTCCCAGCCAGAATTAAGGATAGGTGTAGTTACCGATTATACTGGTGGCCATGC
The DNA here is from genome assembly GCA_037443425.1 of Deltaproteobacteria bacterium. Taxonomy (GTDB): domain Bacteria; phylum Desulfobacterota; class BSN033; order BSN033; family UBA1163; genus JBBIOI01. The sequence continues at coordinate 12,808 of JBBIOI010000036.1, read as the reverse complement.
AGTAACTTCTCTTGCCCATAAAAGAGGTTTAACCCTTCGACTCGAACAGATTGGCTATAAAATAAGTGGACGGCCAGTGAAGGTCATTTTTGAAGACTGTAAAGAGGAAGTAGCTCCAACAGTTGAGAAAGTTCGAAAACTCATCGAAGGCGATCGCGTTCATGTATTATTAGGACCTTTATTGGGATCAGGTATTATCGCTATAGCAGATTATATGAAAAGGAAAGGGATCCCATGGTTTCCAATTGGAGCAAGTGGTGAACATATAACTTCAGCCAATCCAGCCCATTTTGCTCATAACTGGGGATGGTATCAGCTTGGAAACTTATTGGGCCCGTATGCCTTTAATAAAATGGGGGCAAAAACAGCGGTGGTGATAGTTAATGATTATTCCTTTGGTCATCTTCAGGGAGGGATATATAAAGACACTTTTGAAAAACAGGGGGGTAAAGTCCTGAAATATATATCCCTACCACTTCCCGAACCCGATTATAGACCATATTTAGTAGGAATGCCTCAGGCTGATGTAGCCCTTGTCTTTACAACGGGTTTTCCAGCTGTAAGATTTGTAAAACAGTATGTAGAGCTTGACTTCCAGAAAAAGACACCTGTTCTTGGAGCAGTTTCAGCCCTTGACCCGCTTTACAGGGCAGAGATGGGAAAGTCTGCAGTCGGAATGAAATATATCACACATTGGGATCCTGACCTTGATGTTCCAGAAAATGTTTCATTTGTAAAAGCCCTTCTTGCAAGATATCCCGAGTTAAAGGCCTTTGGCTATTACGACATGTCAGGTTACTTATCGATCAGGATTATTGAAGAAGCACTAAAGGGTATTGGTGGGGATGCTGACAATCCTGCCCGATTTGCCAAGGCAATAAGTTCTGTTGACTTTCCATCTCCAATGGGTAGATTTAGATTCCACCCTGAAATAAGATGCCCGATTGTGACCTTCTATATTTTTGAGATTATTGAGAAGGATGGTAAGTTCCCAAGCAAACTGGTAGACAAAATCCCTGATTTCCATCCAATTCTGCCTAAAAAATAGAGATAAGAGAGGGGCTCTGACCCCTCTCCGCTATCTTCATATGGAAAAGGAAAATAGAGAAATCCTGATAAAGGGAGCAGAAACACTTGGAATCCAACTGAATAAGGAAGTGGTTGAGGGTTTTGAGATATATCTTAAAGAGCTTGTTAAATGGAATCAAAAGATCAATCTTACAGCCATAAAATCAGAAAAAGAGATAGTGATTAAACACTTTCTTGATTCTATCTCCATAATACCCTATCTCACCTCTGAGGCCAGTCTCCTTGATATTGGCTCTGGGCCGGGTTTTCCCGGTATTCCTGTAAAGATGGTTTTATCATCCATAAAGATAACCTTGATAGATTCAAGACTTAAGAAGGTAGATTTTCAAAAATATATAATAAGGAAATTAGGATTAAAAGGGATTACACCAATTCACGGAAGGATAGAGGATAAATTGATAGTTCAAAATCTTGAAGGGCAATTTGATTTAGCTGTATCCAGGGCATTTTCAGGTATCGAAAATCTTCTTACCCTTGGATGTCCTTATTTGAAAAAGGGTGCACTTTTGTTTGCGATGAAAGGAAAATTAAAAAAGGAAAAATTTTTGGTTGAATATTTTGCTAATGGAGGTATCAAATTTATTTTAAAGGATGTAATCGAGTTTATACTTCCTTTTAGTCAATTCCATCGGAGTATATTAATATTTGAGAAACTCTAAAATTCCATATTTGAATTAATTTTTTTCATTTCACCATTTTCTTTTTTGTGCTATATTTTATCTTAATGGCAAAGGTTATATGTATTGCTAATCAAAAGGGAGGCGTAGGAAAAACTACAACAGCAGTAAATCTGTCTGCATCGATAGCTGTTGCAGAAAAAAAGGTTCTTCTAATTGATATCGATCCACAGGGAAATTCTACAAGTGGATTGGGACTTAATAAAGAAAGTGTTGATGGTACAATCTATCATGCATTGCTTCGTGGATATGGATTACGAGAAGTGATCCAAAAAACATCTATCGCATATCTTGATGTAATTGCATCTAATACTGATCTGATTGGTGCTGAGGTGGAATTGATACAGGAAAAGGATCGAGAAAAGAAATTGGAACATTTGATCAAAGAGGTAGAGTTTGAATATGATTATATCTTTATAGACTGTCCACCTTCTCTTGGACTTCTGACTATAAATTCACTCGTTGCAGCTCACTCTGTAATCATTCCATTACAATGTGAGTATTATGCATTAGAGGGCCTGGGACAACTCCTAAAAACAATTCGTTTAATTAAACATGCCCTAAATCCAAAGCTTGAGATCGAAGGGATACTTCTAACTATGTTTGATGTGAGGAATAATCTTTCTCATCAAGTCGCTGAGGAGGTAAGAAATCACTTCAAGGATAAGGTATTTAAGACAGTAATTCCTCGTAATGTAAGACTGAGTGAAGCACCAAGCCATGGAAAACCTATCATATTATATGATATAAATTCTAAAGGTGCAGAAAGCTACTTAGAACTTGCACAAGAATTGATAGCAAACGGGAAGGAAGATGGTAGCTAAAAAGATGGCCTTAGGAAAAGGATTAGGGGCTCTTATCCCAGAGTTTGAAACGGTTGGAGAAAAGAATCTTTTCTATTGTGCAATAGAGGAGATAAGGCCGAACAGGTCTCAGCCAAGAAAATACTTTGATGAATCTAAACTTGGAGAATTGACCGAATCAATAAGGGAAAAAGGTATACTTGAACCCCTAATAGTTCGAAAGGTGGAAGATGGATATGAATTGATTGTTGGTGAAAGACGTTGGCGGGCAGCTCAAAAGGCAGGTCTTAAAGAGGTTCCGGTCATAGTAAAAGAGGTAAGTGATAGAGAGGTTTTAGAACTTTCTCTCATTGAAAACCTACAGAGGGAGGATTTAAACCCAATAGAAGAAGCAGAGGCCTATAAGCAACTTATCGATGAGTTCAATATAAGCCAAGAGGAGCTAAGTAAGAGGATAGGAAAGGATAGAACAACAATTACAAATACACTTCGACTCCTTAAACTACCTTCAGAAATAAAAGAATATATAAAAAAGAACGATATTACACAAGGTCACGCAAGGGCAATCCTCAGCCTTGAAAATAGGGATAGACAGAAACAGTTATGTGAATTGATAATAAACAAAACCCTCTCTGTTCGAGAGGCAGAGGCTATTGCAAAAAGATGGTCAGTTAAACAGAAAAGGCGAGGGACAGAAAAGAAGAAGGAAGACATCGATATTCAAATTAAAAATCTTCAGGATTCTTTAAGGCTTCGCCTCGGAACGAAAGTCAATATTTATCCCTCAGGGAAAAGAGGCAGAATTACTATTGAATACTATTCATTTGATGATCTTGAAAGGATTGTTGACACAATTTTAGGAGAAGAAAGATATAGATAAGGAAGGAGTAAAAAGTGTCTTTCGCTAAATTAAAGGCAGATTCAAGGCCTCATAGGTCGATCGAAGAGGTCAGTGCATTTCTCGGAAAAGAGACTCATTTTGAAGGAAAGATAACATTCCTTGGAATCTTTCGTTTAGATGGAAGGTTTGAAGGAGAGATATTCGATGGAGGAACATTGATAGTGGGTGAATCTGCCTTTATCAGGGCAAAAATTGGTGTAAACTCAATCATCATAAGTGGTCATGTCGAAGGAGAGATTACAGCTCAAGAACGTATAGAGATCCACTCAACAGGTAAATTCTATGGTGACCTTGTCACGCCAATATTAGTTATAAATGAAGGAGGTATCTTCGAAGGGAATTGTAAAATGCTTAAGAAAGAGAGACAAAACGAACTTCCAATCGAGAATCATAATCCTCAGCAAACTTTCTCTTTTTAAATATTTACAGTTATCATCCTTATCATTCTCCATGCTCTTATCTTGACTTCCCCCAGAGACTGTGTCGTAATTCTACAGAAGTGAAAACAAATACGGCAAGGGACAAGCCCTTGCCCTACGATTTAGATAGGGCAAGACCTTGTGGCTTGCCTAACCCGAGAGGTCTCGAAAGGTATTAAAACTGAATTTTCGGATTGAGGAAGTGGATGTAAAATCTTTCAAAGACTTTTTAAGAGTCCTCTATTGAAGAGATTGACAAGTTTTTATTTGTATGTTAATTAATTCACAACTTTGAGATAATCATTTTAAAATTTAAGGGGACTTAACTGAAAGAGTGGGTAAGACCGGTTCAATTTTTACTTACAGTAGGATGGTTTGTTGCATTAAGTCTGATCATTCCAGTGGGTATAGGATACTGGCTTGATAGGCCGGAGATGTTAAACAAAAGTCCTCTTTTTACTTTTATTGGACTCGGGGTGGGAACTGTAATAGCTTTTACTGGGTTATTCAAAATGCTAATCCGTTTTAAGTCAGAAGAAGAAAGGCGGATGAAAAGATCTCGAGAAGAAAAAGAAGATGAGTAAGGATCGGATAAAAATACTGATTATCTTCTTTATACCAGTTTTGGTACTTTTTGGAGTCGGTTTAATATTTGGCCCATTAGGTTCAAGTTTCTTAGGTAAAGAACCACCAGAGATCTTTAAAGTGCCAAAACCACATGTCTCTTTACCTGCCGAGCCTGTTTTTCATATCGGAAGTTTTGTAATTACAAATACCCTTATTGCTTCTTGGTTTACCATAATTGTACTGGTTTTGTTGTCCATCTTTCTCACAAGAAAAATGAAGCTCATCCCTTCAAGACGTCAAGCATTGGCAGAGGCTGTTGTTGAAGGACTTTTAAATTTTGTAGAAAGCGTTTCTGGGAAAAGGCTTTCACGCATGCTATTCCCTGCAGTTGCAACTATCTTTATTTACGTTATCTCTAATGCATATCTTGCACTTCTTCCCTTTTTCGGTACCATTGGCATCTATCATGGCGGACATGGTGAACACGGAGAGTTTGTGGCATTCTTCCGGGCGGCAAACACAGATGTTAATGTTCCCTTATCAATAGCTATTATGTCTTTTATCTTTGTTGAAACATGGGGTATGAAATCACTGGGCGCCCTACATTATATAGGACAGTTTATTAACCTCAAACAGCTTATCCAAGGTCTCAAAGAACTGATTACAGGAAAGATAAAAACTGCACCCATGAATATCCTTTTTGGCATCATAAACCTATTTGTAGGTGTCCTTGAGATTTTCAGCCATTTAACAAGGATGCTAAGTTTTACATTTCGTCTCTTTGGTAATATGACAGCAGGGGAGATATTGATTCTTGTATCATGTTTTCTTATTCCCCTGGTATTCACAATACCTTTTTATGGATTGGAACTATTAATAGGTATGATTCAGGCACTCATATTTTCTGGATTAACTCTTGTTTTTGGGACAGTTGCAGCTACTCCCCATGAAGAAGGGGAATAAATAAATATTTGAAAGGAGGAATTTAAATGACACCAGATGTAATGAAGATGTTGACTATTGGGTTAATTGCTGCAGTGGGTTTCTTTGGCCCGGCACTCGCATTAGGCCTTATTGGTTTTTCAGCAATGCAGTCTCTTGGCCGAAATCCAGAGGCTCGGGGCGCAATACTCACTAATATGATCCTCATTGGAGCTCTCGCTGAAGCAATTGGTATCTATGTATTAATCGTTTGTATCATATTGGCAATGGTTGTTAAGTGAAAAGGAGGAGGTAAGATATGGGAGAAGGAGGTTTACCAACTAATCTACTGATTATTATAATTGCTGTTATGCTGTTTGTTTTCTGTATTGCAGGGATAATCGTTGGGAAAGTAATCTTCAGTGCCTTTTAAATAAAACAGATAAGAAGGTAAAAAATGGAAGGCTTGGCATCCCTTGGAATAAATTTACCACTTTTAGTGGTATTTATAATCAATTTTATTATACTTTTTGCCTTACTCCGCCTCTTTCTTTATAAACCAGTGTTGAAGATGCTCGACGAAAGGGCCAGAAGGACAAAAGAGGCTATGGAAATGGCAGAGGCTACAAAAAAGGCCTTTGAAGAGGCAAAGTTTGAAGTGCAAAAACAGATAGAAAAGGGGCAACAAGAGGCACAGGCCATTATCGAGAGGGCAATTCAAACAGGAGAAAGGCTAAAAGAGGAATCGAGGCAAGAGGCAGAAAGGCAAGCCCAGGCTATTATTGACAAAGCACGAGAGGAAATGACTGAAGAACGAGAAAAACTTATCGAAGATTTGAGAAGAGAATTTGTTGAAATTTCAATCCTGGCAGCTGAAAAGGTAATTAAAGAAACCCTTGATAAAGAAAGACATCGAAGAATTATCGAAGAGACTTTAAAGGAGAGCACAACATTTAAGAGAAGCTAAGATAACATATGGTTAAGATAACCTCTGCTAAAAGATATGCCAGGGCTGTATTTGAATTGGCATTGGAGAAGAATGAACTTGAAGGTTTGAAAAATGGACTTCAGATGGCGTTGGAGGTATCAAAAGATACTGACCTCATAACATTCCTCGAGAATCCTCGAATCCCTTTTGATGCAAAAAAAACTATTCTTGAGAGAAGGTTGGGTGGTATAAATCCTTTGGCACTCAACCTTACCCTTTTAGCTGTTAGTAGGGGACTTTTCAAGATTTTTCCAAAAATTTATCAAGAATTTATCTCAATCCTCGATAAACATTATGGAATCGAAAGGGCGAAGGTAATAACAGCAATACAACTTGATGAAAAAGAAAAAGAGACAATCTCGCATCAATTAGGATCATTAGTCAATCGTAAGGTCTTGATAGAGAATGTTGTTGATCCAAATATCATAGCAGGATTTATTGCACGGATAAAAGATAAATTGATTGATGCGAGTATAAGGCAGAGATTGGATACATTAAAGAAGAATTTAGTTGAAGCCAGATGATAAAAAAAACTTGTCTTATCTTAATCAAAATATATTTAAAAAGAGAGGGGTAAAATGGCTACCCGAGAACAAGATATTGTTGCTGTAATAAAGGATCAGATAGAGAAATTTGGAGCACCAGTCTCCATTACAAACATAGGAACAGTCATCGAGGTTGGTGATGGGATTGCAAGGATATATGGTTTAACTGAGGCGGCTTACAATGAACTTCTTCAATTTCCAAACGATATCACAGGTATAGCATTAAATCTTGAAGAAGATAATGTTGGGGCTGTTATTCTTGGTGACTGCTCAAAGATCAAAGAAGGAGATGAGGTCAGGGCTACAGGCAGAGTTATTGAAGTTCCAGTTGGAGATGAACTTATTGGAAGGGTCATTGATCCACTTGGTCGACCGCTTGATGGAAAAGGACCTATAAAATTTACAAAGACCAGACCCATTGAGAGGGTTGCACCAGATGTTACAAAAAGGGAGCCAGTAAATACCCCTTTAATGACGGGTATAAAAGCTATCGATAGCATGATCCCGATTGGGAGGGGACAACGTGAATTAATCATCGGTGACCGTTTCACAGGTAAATCTGCAATTGTTATTGATACAATCATCGCACAAAAAGGTCAAAATATGATCTGCATCTATGTGGCCATAGGGCAGAAGACATCAAAGGTTGCCCAGGCAATTGCAACACTTGAAAGATATGGGGCAATGGAATATACAATCGTTGTTGAGGCAGATGCATCTGATCCTGCTCCACTTCAATATATCGCTCCTTACTCAGGTTGTGCAATCGGAGAGGAGTTTATGGAGCAGGGAAAAGACGCACTTATTATTTATGACGACCTATATAAGCATGCATGGGCTTACAGACAACTTTCACTTCTTCTTCGCAGACCCCCTGGAAGAGAAGCCTATCCTGGAGACATCTTCTATCTTCATAGCAGACTTCTTGAGAGGGCAGCAAAGCTTTCAAAAAAGTATGGTGGTGGTTCACTGACTGCACTTCCTATAATTGAAACACAATTGGGAGATATCTCTGCATATATTCCTACAAATGTAATATCTATTACTGATGGACAGATATATCTTGAGCCCGACCTTTTTAATGCAGGTATAAGGCCTGCCATAAATGTTGGGCTTTCTGTCTCACGTGTGGGTGGTGCGGCCCAGAGAAAGGCAATGAGACAGGTTGCTGGAAGATTGAGATTGGAGCTTGCACAGTTTCGTGAGCTTGAGGCATTTGCAAAATTTGGGAGTGAAGAACTTGATAAGGCGACAAAAGACCAACTCGAAAGAGGAAAAAGGATTACTGAAGTTCTAAAACAGCCTCAATACACTCCTATGTCATTAGGGAAACAGGTATCAATACTTTATGCTGTTACAAATGGCTATCTGGATGATGTCCCTGTTGAGAAGGTAATTCCCTGGGAAGAGAATTTCCATATTTATATGGAAAGAAATCACCCAGAAATAGAAGAGAAGATCAACAAAGAATTCGAATTAACAAAAGAGACAGAAGAAGCCCTAAAGTCTGCAATTCTTGAATATAAAAAACAGGCACATTATTAATTTAAGAGAGTTTGACTTATGCCAAGTGTCCAAGCCCTTAGGCGTAGAATTAAAAGTGTTCAGGGAACGGTAAAAATATGCCGGGCCATGGAGATGGTTGCAACAGCAAAGATGAGAAGGACACAACAGCGAGCCCTTGCTGGACGCCCATATTCAGAGAAGATCCGCCAGGTGATTTCTGATCTCGCTATTGAACCACGTATAAAGGGCAAAATACTACCTCTACTTGAAAAAAGAGAAATAAAAAGGATCGCCATTGTTCACATTGGTACAGACCGAGGTCTTTGTGGAGGTCTAAATACAAATCTTAATCGCTTGGTTGGTGAATTCATCCTTGAACAGAAGGTTCCGGTTACAGTCATCACAGTGGGTCGTAAGGCAAGAAGTTTTGCTCGTATATCAAGATTCGATGTTCGTGCAGAATTTACAGGCCTTGGCGATCGAGCAACCATGCAGGATACTATGCCAATTTCAAGACTCGTAATCGACGACTACAGCAGTGGTTATGTAGATATGGTATACCTTGCCTACCCTCGTTTTGTAAGTACAATGGTTCAGAAACCAACTATCGATCTACTTCTCCCTGTAGAACCAGCAAAATTACCACCAGGTCAGGTTGCAGAATATATCTATGAACCTGACCCTTTCACAGTTCTAAATGAACTTTTACCAAGATTTGTTGAGATGGAAATCTATCATGCTATCTTGGAATTGATCGCGAGTGAACAGTCTGCAAGAATGGTAGCCATGAAAAACGCAAGTGATAATGCTGAAGAGTTGATCAAGGATTTGACCCTCTCGCTAAACAAGGCAAGACAGGAGATGATTACAAAAGAGATCTGTGATATAAGTGGAGGTGCAGAGGTCTTAATGAGATGAGGTTATATGAGGTTATTAATTTTTCAGATCTTTATAAAAAAAATTGATTTTAGGAGTTAAAAATGGCTAAAGGAAGAGTAGTTCAGGTTATAGGTACAGTAGTTGATATGGAATTCCCTCAAGACGAACTCCCGGCTATATATAATGGAATCGTCATCCCTATGAATGGAAATAAAATAATCGTGGAGGCCCAGGCCCACATTGGCAATAACTGGGTCCGTGGTATTGCCCTTACAGCAACTGATGGTCTTGCAAGAGGTGCAGAGGCAATCGATATGGGTACTCCAATCACGGTTCCTGTGGGAAGGGCAACATTGGGACGTCTCTTCAATGTATTTGGAGAACCGATAGATGGACTTGGTGAGGTAAAGACGGATGAAAGATGGCCAATCCATAGACCACCACCGCCATTGACTGAGCAGGAAACAACACCCCAGATACTCGAAACTGGCCTTAAGGTTATGGACCTGATTACACCCTTTACAAAGGGTGGAAAGATTGGTGCCTATGGAGGGGCTGGAGTTGGAAAGACTGTTATCATCATGGAACTTATCCGAAATATAGCAACTGAACATGGAGGGTTCTCTGTATTTGCAGGGGTTGGTGAGAGATCCAGAGAGGGAAACGACCTGTGGCTTGAGATGCAAAGATCAGGCGTTATCGATAAAACTGTTATGGTATTTGGCCAGATGAATGAAAGCCCTGGGGTGAGGTCAAGAGTTGCCCTTACAGGTGTGACCATAGCAGAATACTTCAGGGATGTTGAAGGCCAGGATGTACTTTTATTTATTGATAATATTTATCGATATGTCTTAGCAAATATGGAGCTTTCTGCCCTTCTTGGAAGGATGCCTTCAGCTGTTGGGTATCAGCCAACATTGGGAACTGATGTCGGAGAGCTTGAAGAAAGGATTACAACCACAAAGAAAGGGTCAATAACATCTTTTCAAGCCATATATGTTCCTGCTGATGATTACAGTGACCCAGGAATTGTTGCCACATATGGTCACCTCGATGCGGTTATTGCATTAGAGCGCTCCATTGCAGAGCTGGGAATATATCCTGCGGTTGATCCACTTGCTTCAACATCCCGAATCCTTGACCCAAAGATTGTTGGTGAAGAACACTATCGTGTTGCACGTGGCGTTCAGGCAACACTGCAGAGATACAAGGAGCTACAGGATATCATTGCAATCCTGGGTATTGAAGAATTAAGTGAAGAGGATAAACTAACTGTTGCAAGGGCAAGAAAGATTCAACGTTTTTGTTCACAACCATTCCATGTGGCAGAACATTTTACTGGCGTTCCAGGCAGATATGTGCCTATAAAAGAGACGGTTCGAGGTTTCAAAGAGATTCTCGAAGGCAAACATGATGACCTTCCAGAGGCAGCATTTTATATGGTAGGGACAATTGATGAGGCTGTTGAAAAGGCCAAAAAGATGAGGGCATAGAAGTGACAACATTTAGGTTAGAAATCGTAACTGCAGAAAGAATGATATATTCTGATGATGTTGAGGCAGTAGTAGCCTGGGGAATTGAGGGACAATTAGGTATACTTCCGCATCACGCCCCTTTGATGACAATTCTTCAGCCAGGTGAATTGATGATTAGAAAGAATAAAGAAGAAGAATACCTGGCGATAAGTGGTGGGTTCCTTGAAGTACGGCCAGATAAGGTTGTAATCCTTGCAGATGCATGTGAAAGGGCAGATGAGATTGATATCGAACGTGCAGAAGCCGCTAAAAAAAGGGCTCAGGAAACCCTGAAGGCTGCGCCCCTAACTGCCGATGCTGCTTCAGCTGAAGCAGCACTACGACGTTCCCTTGCACGATTAAGGGTTGCTGAAAAAAGACGCCGAAAACCTTCGACAACCTCTATTTAACTTTATTCAGAATATCGTATACTTCCTTTAAGTTTTCCTATCCAGTCTTTTAATCGATCAATTAGCGTTGGTCCCAAAATGATTAACTCAGTCTCTGCAGATTGCCTTCCAAGCATACTTGACGCTTTAACAGTATAAGTCCCCCGAGGTATGGGTTGATCTTTAATTAAAACAATTGGTCTAAATTGTTCATCCATTACTATATCTGCCTTCAAAAACTCCATCATCTTGGTTAGCATTGAGACAGAAGCCTTGAAAGTTCCATCATGATTTATCTGACCTTCTGCTGCGATAACCTTGCTCTCCTTTGGTCCATAAAGAATGACCAGGATAGAATCTCCTGACCTGGGAGTGAATCCCCTTCCTTCAAAAGTAATCTCCGTATCTCTTAATCTCACAACTCCAAGACGAATCACATAAGGATTAACAATCACCTGTGGTCCAATAATTGTTGGATTAAATTTATTAATCTTGTTTGAACATCCAGAGCTCATGAAAAAATAGAATAGCATTAAGATAAGAAAGATTTTATTTCTATCTCCCATTTTGAAACCCTCTTTATTTTCTCTATATGAAAGTTGCCAAATCTCTCCTTAACTATCTTACTTTTAATCTCAGTTTTAAACAATCGCCTCAATCAATCTTTCGACCATCGAGCGGGCCTCTTCTTCCGAGAGACAAAATCTCATTTCTGTAAATCTCTTTCTAAATTTTGAAACCTCTTTGGCCAGGGGTTTGTCTTTAAGGATTATTTCACTCATATATTGCGCTAATTGATTAAAATCCTCCTCATCCATCCCAAACCTTGTCATCTCTTGAACACCCATCCTGAGGCAGCTTGCTGTTGTAAAGGCTTCATCATCTGGAGCGCTCTGGTAATTAACTATAATATTATTATCCTCAAGTCTCTGGGCTATCATCGGTCCTTTTCCATATCCTACCCTGACAATAACCTGGTGGGTCTCTGTATAGCCAATCTTAGGATCACCCTCTACCATTAACCCATGCTCCTTTAAAGCCCTTGCGAAGGCCTTTGCATTTGAAATCACAGCCTTTTGGTAATCCAATTTAAAGGCATTCATTTCATAAGCGGCCATCAGTAAACCAACCATCGTCCCAAGGTGGTGATTACTTACGCTTCCAGGGAATACCCGCCTGACAATAGAACTCCAGAGCTCTTCATATGGGGTCCCTTCACTCATATTACTTCCTATTACCCCTCTCTGTGTGCCAAAAAAGGTCTTATGTGTTGAGCCAGTAACAATATCTGCTCCTTCATCAAAAGGCTCCTGAAAATATGGACCTATCAACCCAAGGACATGAGCCATATCATAAAGAAGTATAGGTCTGGGGTTTAGGCCCTTTATCATCTCTGAAATCTCCCTTACAGGCTCTTTATATAAAACCATACTCTTGCCAAGGATGATCAGCTCAGGTTTATGCTCATCGATAAGCTCTTTTGTCTTTTCAAGATCAATTCTATAAAGGTCCTCTTTTAACACTGGAAAAGATATCGTTGCCGGTCTCTCTGTCTTTGGATCATGGCTAACAAAATCCTTAAGTGCACCCATCGGCTGTGCACTAAGGTG
>JBBIOI010000035.1:0-29797 GCA_037443425.1 Deltaproteobacteria bacterium | reverse complement strand
ATTGAGCCCAATTACTCTTCAGGGGATTCACTGAAACCATCCGATATTCAGAAGCTCCTCCCTGGAACAAACTGTAAGGAATGTGGAATGAGGAGTTGCCTTGCCTTTGCTTTTAAATTGATCGATGGAAAGATAGATATTACAAATTGTTTTCCTCTGTTCTCCGAACAATTTAAAGATAAACGAAGGATACTTCTTGAAACTTTAAAAAATGCTGGTTTGAAGATCAAGTCGAACTTTTTAGAAAATCAGAATGGAAATTAAACTATTCATTTTAAATTTGTCCGTGACCTAAGTTTTTCTTACCTTTATAGAATATGTTATTATAAATTGAGGGTCTTCATAGAATGAAAATTCTTTTCTTATATCTTGGATTAATCATACTCTCAATCATAGCGGAACCTGTCTTAATTTTTTCGGAAGATAACAAAAACATAGAAAAAATTATTAAAGCTATACAAACCTTTCGAAAAGAGAAAGATATCTTTTTCAAAACCGCACCAAATTCTCCCCTCAAAGACTCTGATAAACTTCGATTTAGAGGACTACACTATTTCCCTATTGATCTTAAGTATCGTTTCGAAGGGAAAATTGAGCGCTATAATATCAATATAAATGACCCGAAATACTATGCCATCTTTCCAACCAATAAAGGACCCCGTAAGAGATATATTCGTTATGGAAAATTTCGTTTTACCTTCGAAGGGAAAGAACACTCACTTGAACTTTATAAGTCAATCGGAAGCGATCTGATCTTCATTCCCTTCTATGACCTGACAAATGGAAAGGAAACCTATGAGGGTGGTCGATATCTGGATGCAGAGGTATTGATGCCAGGATATCGAATCGTCGTGGATTTCAATTATGCTTATAACCCTTCATGTGTGTATAATGAAAATTATGTCTGTGTGTTGCCTCTTGAAGAGAATAGATTAAAAATAGAGATTCGGGCAGGAGAAAAGAATTTTAAATAGAAGTAAAACATCCATTTATTAGAGAATCGAGGTTTTCCAAGAAGATTATTTTGCCCTTTACAATATGTAAAGAAGATAGCGTAATGTGAAATTATTTGAGATTTCTACTTTTATTTATCTTTTCAATCTCTTCATAATAGGTTCGGAGAATATCTTTTCGGCTTAGCATAGAAATTACTTTCTTCGGATTTTCTTGGCTAACAACAGGTAATTCACGGATATCTGCCTCTGTCATCTTCTTCAAAGCAGTATGAAGGTTATCTTCAGGAGTTACAGTATGAATTTTTAAAGTGGCTATATCTTTAGCAACTATTAATGAGTGAATTTCTCTATTCAACATAAACTGCCTTATATCGCTAAAAGAAAGAATACCCTTTAGATGTCCTTCTCTATCTACTACAGGGAAATTCATTTGGTTTGAATTTACTATCAATTGGACAATTTTATCCAGTTTTGTATCTTCTTGAATAAACAATATGTCCCTCTCTAAAGAGATTGGGAGGGCTCTTTTAACTGGAATATGTTCTAAGATATTGACTGCGAATTCTCCCATATGAGCAGGAGAGTCTACCCTGCTTGAGACCTGTTTTTCATAAAGAGAAATCTCTCCTAATAAAAGATAGGAGATTGTAGAAACAATTAAAAGGGGGACAATAAGACTATATCCTCCACTCATCTCAGCGACCATGATTAAGGAAGCCATTGGAACTTTTGCTACCCCACCAAAGAATCCACCCATTCCTACTAAAACAAAAGAACTTGTATTGATCATTAACTCCGGAAAGAGTTCAGAAACCAGACTTCCGTAAAAACCTCCGAGCATTGCCCCTATAAAAAGGGAAGGGGCAAAGACTCCACCACTGCCACCTGAACTTATAGTAAAAGAAGTTGCAATAATTTTTGCAAAAACAAGGGAAAACATAGTTATAGCAGTTAATTTTCCTTCAATGGCTGATTGAATCCATTCATATCCTCCACTTAAAACCTGAGGAAAGAAAACAGACAATCCACCTAACATTAAACCTCCTAAGGCTGGTTTATACGGGCCTAACATATGAAACTTTTTGAAAAAGTAATCCCTCATTCCATAGAAAAGGCGGATATAAATAAATCCAACTATTGCACAAACCACTCCGAAAAGAGAATATATTAAAAGCTCGCTTGGGGCTATAACTGGAGAAAGTTTTGGAATTTGAAAGATTGTACCCCATCCATAATAAAGGGTGAATATTGTATAGGATATAATTGACGAAATAACCGAGGGGATAATCCCTTCAAATTCAAATTCAGGCTTTCGATAGAGTACCTCTGTGGCAAAAAGGGCAGCACCCAATGGGGCTTTAAAAATTGCTCCGATTCCTCCCGCAGCTCCTGCAAGTAACATTAATCGACGTTCTCTGTCATTCATTTTAAGCAAGGAGGCTAAAAAGGAAGCAAATCCTGAACCAATCTGGGCAATGGGACCCTCCTTACCAGCTGATCCACCTGAACCAATCGTGAGGACAGAGGCAAAAGTCTTTACAAAGGGGACTCTCTTTCGAATGATACCTCTTTTCCGATGAAAACTTTCAATCATTGCGTCTGTCCCATGTCCTTCTGCCTCAGGGGCTAAATTGTAAACAAGATATCCAGAAAGAATACCCCCAAGTGCAGGGATAAAGAGGAATATCCACCTCTTAAGTGGAATACCCAATAGAATCTCTTCTTTTGAGCCATTCAGAATTAAAGTAACAAGATCATTCATAAAGAATCGAGTGCCTATGTGAAGAAGGAAGTTGAAGATGATGGCTCCAAAACCTGCTACTACACCAATCAAAACTCCTAAAAAGATCCAGCGCCAAACCCATCTCATCCTATCAGGTGAGAAAAATTGAAAAAAATTCTTTAACATAACGTCTTACCAAGACCAATTCATATTAACTTTTAATAAATACCTTTGCAATTATAAAAAATATTTAAAGAAAATCAACACATAAAAAATTTTTAACTATTTCAAGGGGAGTTACATTTTTAGTTAGAAAAATTAATCTTTCTGAGTTAAAATTTTTTTGATGGAGAATTTCACCCATAACAACAGTTCCAAGCGTATTGGTTGGGCAATCTTAATTAATATTTTTATCACTATCGCTGAAGCAATTGGAGGGACATTTTCTGGAAGCCTTGCCTTACTTTCAGATGCTGGACATAACCTATCAGATGTTATATCGCTCGGATTAAGTTATATAGGAGAAAAGGTTTCCGAAAAAAAGGCAACTCGTAGACATACATTTGGCTTTAAAAGAACAGAGATATTTACAGCTTTGATTAATTCTCTTTCTTTAGTTGGAATCGCACTTTTTATTATTTTAGAAGCCATTAAAAGGGCATCTTCACCTCCTCAATTATCTTTAAAATTGATGCTTGGAGTTGCACTTATAGGATTATTTGGAAATATTTTTTCAATGATTATTTTAGGAGAAAAAGAACATAATCTAAATATTAAAGCTGCCTACCTCCATCTTTTCTATGATGCCATTTCTTCTGTTGCAGTTATTATATCTGGTATAATTATTTACCTTACAAACTGGGCAGCGGTGGATCTTATAGTGAGTTTTTTAATAGCTGTAATGATCCTTTGGAGTGGTATTAGTATAATAAAAAAGACAATACATATTTTCATGCAGGGTGTTCCAGAACATCTCGAATTTGATAAAGTACTTAATGATATTTTGGGGGTAGTCGGGGTAAAAAGTGTTCATGGTCTTCATATATGGTCAATCAATTCAAATGAGACTTTCCTCTCATGCCACATTTGCATAGATGAAAATGAAGGGGTAGAAGATACTGATAGAATCATCCAGAACATTAATGAAGTACTTCTTAAGAACCATAATATTCAGCATACAGTCATACAAACGGAAAAAAAGAATCTCTGCAAAATGGATGAGCTTTGTAATAAGTAGGAGTTGCAAAATTATTATACATAAGAAAAAAATTTATCTTTTGGGGGAGAAGAAATGAGGGTAACTCAAAAGGTAAAGAAAGTTGCATGGGGAAAGGTTGTTGATCTTATACTTCAAATAGTTGACATAGAATCTGCAAGAAGTTTTTTGATAAAAAAGGCAGAAAAAAAGCTTTGGCAAGGAATTGTAGAGCAAAATACTGAAGGCCTTAGACCTGCCCAAGAACTTAAATATGCATTTGTCCGAAATCTTCTCCGTACAACAGACAAACATCTAAGACGGGGGATCATGAGCAAGGATGTCTTTCATAAAATGGTTAAAGTCTTTGTTAGAAATGTCTTTATAGAAGATATCTCAGAGAGGGAAATACGAAAAGACAATGAGAAAAAGGCCGTATATCCAAGCTACCTCGTTCTAAGTCCAACCCAGCTTTGCAATCTCAAATGCGCCGGATGTTACGCAGGTAGTGGGGCGCATGCTCATGCTTCGCTTCCCTGGGAGATTGTTACCAGAATTATTAAGGAGAAAAAAGAGTTCTGGCACTCTCGATTTACCGTGATTTCAGGGGGAGAACCTTTTCTCTGGAAGAGTGAGGGAAAAGGAATTATTGATCTCGCAAGAGAGCATGATGATAATTTTTTTATGGTCTATACTAATGGCACCTTAATTAATGAAGACGTTGCTAAGAGATTGGCTGAGATTGGAAATCTTACCCCTTGTATTTCAGTTGAAGGGTTTGAACAAAAAACAGATGAAAGAAGAGGAAGAGGTGTATTTAAGAAAATCATGGAGGAATTTGAATATCTCAGAAATGCAGGGGTCCCTTTTGGTATCTCTGTAGAAGCAACCAGAGATAATTGGGATGAGGTTACAAGTAAAGAGTTTCTTAAATTTTATTTCGATGATCAGGGAGTCTTTTACGGGTGGCTATTTCAATATATGCCAATTGGTAGGGGTTATACCCTGGAAAATATGGTTACCCCTGAACAGAGGCTTGAAATGTTTAAAAGAAATGTATGGGCGATAAAAGAAGGTTACAATTACATAGATTTCTGGAATCAGGGTGTGATGACCGATGGTTGCCTTGCTGCAGGACGAAGCGGTGGATATCTTTATATTGATTGGCATGGAAATGTAATGCCTTGTGTATTTATTCCTTACTACGTAGACAATATCTGCGAGGTTTATAAAAGAGGCGGAACACTAAACGATATCCTCTATTCAACGTTCTTTAAAGAAATAAGAAAATGGCAATCTCAATATGCCTATGGTAAACCTCCACAGGATCAGGAAAACCTCATCCTTCCTTGCCCAATCAGAGATCATCACGAAGCGGTTTACAATATTCTTAAAAACCATTCAGACATCCAGCCATCTGATGAAAATGCAAGAGAGGCAAAAGAAGATCAATCCTATCATGGAGGCCTTATAGAGTATGATCATTTTTTACGTCAAGTTATCGACCCAATCTGGGAAACTGAGTATAAGAAGTTTACTCAAAATATTATTAAAGTTAGATAAAAGAAGACGGGGACTTTCAATTTTTTCCGTCAACTTTAAAAGGAAACTAATTATCTCCCCTTTTTTCCTGGAGACCAAAAGGAGAATCTAAATGACGAAAATATGGAGGCTTTTAGATTACAGTTTTTCAGATCCAATAATGAACCTTGCCTTTGAAGAAAGTCTACTTCGGGGAATAGTGGAGAGAAAAAGCCCAGCTACTTTAAGACTATGGCAACACACACCTGTAGTAAGTGTTGGATGTTTTCAGAATCCAAAAGAGGAAGTGAACTTGGAAAAATGTAAACTATATGGGATTAAAATAATAAAAAGACTATCGCCTGGAGGGGCCCTTTATATCGATAAAGGGAGTCTTCAATACAGCTTGGTCTTCAATACTGAATCTTTAACCCTTCCGGAAAAGGTTGAGGACTCATATAGTATTCTAAGTAGTGGAGTTATTGAGGCTTTAGCCTCTATGGGAGTAAAATCAGAATTTAAGCCTATTAATGATATTGTAGTTAATCGAAGAAAGATATCAGGTGCTTCTCAGAGTAGGATGTACGATGCAATACTTCATCATGGTACGATATCTATTAATACCCGTATCGATATACTTGAGCAAGTTTTAAAACCCTCTGAAATAAAGTTGATTGCACAAGGGTTTCGAACTCTAAGAGAAAGGGTTACTACATTGAGTCAAGAAATAGGGAAAGATATTTCAATTGAGGAGTTTAAGGAAGAACTCATTAAAGGTTTTAAGAAGACATTGAATCTCAGTTTCGAAAAAGATTCACCTAATGAGTGGGAAAAGAGAATGGCTGAGATACTTTATGATGAAAAATATAAAAGGCTTGAATGGATTTATTCTGAAGAAAAAAATCTTGATATAATATCAAACTATAGGATTGCTAAGGGAGTGATCAAAATATCATTATCACTGTATGATGACAGGATAAAAGACATTAAAATTTCTGGTGATTTTATAATCCACCCTGATAATGCTATCCATGAATTAGAGCAAGGTTTAAAAGGAGAAATTCTTGTTGAAGAAAGTCTTTTAAGAAGAATAAAAGAGATTTTTGCCCTAAAGAGGATTCAGGCAATAGGAGCCCAGGTTGAAGATTTTGCAAAGGCAATTATGTTAGCTTACTTAGGGTCGGACTTTAAGTAGTGATCCAAGAATATCAGGAAATCTATCAGGATAAAATATTGCTTCTTGTAATTTTTCTTCTGGTGGGACTTCAAGCGCAAATTTAACTTCTCCATTAATTATTACTGCAGGTAAAATATGAGCCTTAGAGAGTGTAATTATAACCGGAGGCATCAATTCCAATGGATGTTGCTCGGTTCCTGCCCCTCGCCTCCAGACAATAACTTTTATTTCTCCTTTTATTTTATCAATCACTTTTTTTACATTCTCGATAAGCTTTCGGCATTTTGATGTTGGTGGATTTGCAATATATAAGACCACTAAAGTTTCTCCAAGCAGGGCTAAAAATGGTGCTTTACCTTCAACATGCCACCTTTCTTTGCCATATTTCTCATTAAAAAGCTTCTCAGACAATATTCTTTCAACATCAATAAGCCCTTCTTTTTTAAAAGATATATCCATTTTTCCCTCAAATTCCTTTTCTACCATTTTGCAGATTTCCTGAGGTGTGATAGATATTTTGGTTTCTTGTTGAATTGATGTGACCTCTCTGTTTAATCCTTCTCTAAGCATTTCTAAATTTGTATTTAAATAAATTGTTCCCTGGAAGAGTAAAATATCTTTTATCCATGAGGGTTGAGCTGAAACGATTTCTTTTTTTTGAACAGTATAAATTCCATAAGGATCCTCTTCAACATCTATCCCAAATCCTTTAATCACCTTGGCAAAAAAACTTAAAATAAATCTATACTCTGACAAAAGTGGTTGATATTCTCCCTTTAGGAAAGGAAGTAGAAATTTTGAGTTTATTATAATTGAAAAATTAATATTTCCAGTGTCGCAAAAGTAATTATTACCTGCAACACCACAACTCCTCAATAATTCTATTCTTTGTTTTTCAGATTTTTTTGAAATCTCATGCTTAGAGCCGGCGTAAAATATTATTATTGGTTTATTAGTTTGCCAAAAGTATAATGTATTTGAGGATAAACCTGCTCTTTTACATCTGAATATAGCTTCACTAACAGCAAGACTCACTTTAGGGTCAAAAGTATCATATTTGAGAAGCCTCCAGTTGCTTTCATTCTCCACCATAATTTGGGCACCTCCATTTTAAGCATTCGGTGTTGAGTCTGCTAAAAAAACATGGTTTAATCTCCTCAGATATAGATATGGGAATACCAAGTTTTTGATTAAAAAATTCCACTGCTAATTTTATAGAAGCAAAAGTAGAGGCCTTACAACAGCGTGGACCCCCAATTCGAGCAATTTCTCCAAGAATGATGGAGGTTATTTCCAATGCGAGGGATCTTTCTCTGTTCGAGAGGTAATTTGCTCCTGTGATGATACTTGTTACAGCACCTACAGCAATTGCACATCCACAGACGCCCCATGATCCGCAGATTCCTTGTGAGGCTTTTTTTAATCTTATAGCAACCCTATCGAATTCACGCCTTCCAATGGAAATGGAACCTATATTCCTTAATGCCGTCAAGATCGAATAGGCAGTCAAAAGATGATTTTCAGGTCCATGCATTGAGATTGCCGGATGCTTCATTAATAGAATAGCAATTTTCAAAGGATCCTTTTCAAGACTTGCGTCACATGTCCTCCTTATAATCTCATCGCTTGAGGCCATTCTACATTCTTCACAGACATAATGGCCATCAACGCAAACATAGTCTGCTTTTTCTGTTTTTCCACAAAATGAACATGTAGATTCACTTGATGAAATAAATAACCGTTTTTCACAGAGGATACAGAAATACTCCTCCTCAAACCCATCTATAGATAAAGGGTCGTTAAGATTTTTTTTAAATACCCCATCACCTTTTTCCATATATAGAATAATACATTTTTAACTATTACCTCGTCAATATACTTTCATAAAAAGGAAACATCTCTTTTCCTGTGACAATTTATGTAGCATTGGCTTATATTAATGCTATACTTATTACGAAGCATTAATCTCTACCTTCACTTGCGTCGTTACCGTGAAAATGGGAATCCAGCTGTTTTTAAATGTTTTTATTTTCCCTGGATTCCTGCCTTTGCAGGGATAACACTGTATTTACGTGTTAAATTGAACGACTCAAGATTGTTATTGCGAGGCGAAGCTTTAGGGACTTTTTTCAGAAGTATGGTTTATTTTGACTTCTGATTCGAGACACATATATAATATTTTAATATGAAATGTTAAAAATAT
Organism: Deltaproteobacteria bacterium; assembly: GCA_037443425.1. GTDB lineage: Bacteria > Desulfobacterota > BSN033 > BSN033 > UBA1163 > JBBIOI01. Next base: position 21,022 of record JBBIOI010000035.1, on the reverse strand, counting down.
TAGGTTATTATTCATTTAAAAATTTTTATGAGAAAATGAAGCTACGTGGATTAAGATTATCAATTTTTTTAATATTTTTACTTTGGCTCTCTTCTTTTTTATTTTTACCACCTGATACATTTCCTGAGCCTATTATCAAGTTTGGATTTTGCCCTAAATATAATCCAAGGATAATGTATCAACTATATCAACCCTTCATAAATTATTTAAATGAAACGACCCCATATCAATTTGAAATCAAGCTTTCTCGTATCTATCAGGATATTATTGATCAAATAGGTCGAGGTGAGATATTAATTGCCTCATGTGGCCCCTTTTCTTACATAAAAGCCCGAGAAAAATATGATGTAAAACCTATTGTAAGGGCCTTAAGTCGTCAAGGAAAACCCTTCTATCGAGGAGCAATCATTGTCAGGGAAGATAGTTCAATAAAAAATCTGAATGAATTGAAAGGAAAATCTTTCGCATTTGGCCAGGCTTGGTCAACAGCAGGTCATCTCCTCCCAGAATATTACCTTATAAAATCGAATATTCATCTGAAAGATCTTAAACACTATTCATTTCTCAGACACCATGACTCTGTCGCAAATGCCGTTCTAAGAGGGGAGTTTGATGCTGGAGCAGTAAAAGATATTATTGCCTATAAATATCAAAATGAGGGGATTCGCGTCATCTTTTTTACAGACCCTATCCCTACTGTTCCAATTATTGTAAACAAAAAGGCCACCAATGAGATGATTCAATCAGTTAAATCTGCCCTTATAAATCTAAACCCGAGAAATATTGATCATCAGAAAATAATGGCTCAATGGGATGAAGAGTTTAAATATGGTTTTATAGAGGCTTCTGACTCTGATTATGAGTCTATACGGCAAATTCTTCGATTCGTTGAAAAGGAATATGGTGGGAAAGGTTTTTTCAGGGAATGAGGATTATAAATCCATTTCAAACTCTTCAGGGTAGGTTTACTCTATATCTTGCGATTCTTATCATCTTAAGTACTTTTATTTTCGCCCTTTGGAACATCTCGAGGGAAAAAAAACTTCTAAAAGATGCTATTATTAATGAAGCTAAGGTGCTTGTTGAATCCCTTGCTATATCCTGTACCAACACAATGCTTTACGAAGAGATTGGCCTTGTTGATGAAGGAGGTTTATTGGATAATTATATTTCAGATCTTATGCAGAGAAAGGATTTAAATATCCTTTATGCCATGATTCTTGATCCTAAGGGGAAAATTATAGCCCATAATTCTTTAAAAGAGGTAGGGAGGACCTTTAATGATGATTATACTAGGCGTATCCTATCCTCTTACGAAACCTCTGTCCAATATATTTCCAATGAGATTTTAGATATTTCTACACCCCTTTCCATCTCCACTAAGCGGTGGGGAACATTAAGAATTGGAATCTCTTTGAAAGGTTTAAAAAAGGAAGTTTCCTTATTAACTAAAAAATATATTTTCTTTACAAGTTTATTTATATTATTTGCCATAATTTTCATTGCTTTTCTTTTCAGGCAAATTACAAAACCCCTAAAATCGCTTGCATCAAAAATGGATGAAGCGAATTTAGATAGAATCTCTTATTCATTTTCTCCTTCAAGGAAAGATGAAATCGGAATCCTTCAAAAGAGTTTCTATAACCTTCTCCGAAGAATAAAAGAATATGAAAAGGAGAAAGAGAAAACACAACGAAACCTTATCTTTACTGAAAAGATGGCTGCAATTGGAAAGTTGACTTCGGGAGTAGCCCATGAAATTAACAACCCGCTCGGTGGTCTATTAAACTGTGTTTATCACTTTAAACGAGGAGATCTATCTGCTGAAAGGCAGAGGGAGTATTTGCAATTAATGGAAGAGGGGATAAAAAGAATACAAAAGACGGTTACCAATCTTCTTGAGTATGCACATACTCCTTATATTGAAAAAACCCCGATTGATTTAAATTCAATAATTGATAAGTCTCTTTCTCTCTTGGAACATGAGATTATCAAAAATAGGATTAAAGTAGTAAAAGAAGTTTCCGAAAACCTACCAATAATAGAATTGGACAAAAATCAAATTTCGCAGGTCTTTCTAAATCTCTTTCTAAACTCAATTCAGGCTATGGAAAATGGAGGTGTTCTAAGAATAAGAATGGATTATTCAAATGGGTATATAATAATAAACATATCTGATACTGGTAAGGGTATTCCAGAGGATATAATATCCAAGGTATTTGATCCATTTTTTACAACCAAAGGGAGGGATAAGGGAACTGGACTTGGCCTCTGGATTACTCAGACTATAATTGATAGACATGGAGGAACAATTCAGCTTTCAAGCCTGGAAGGTAAGGGGACTACAGTTGAAATAAGATTTCCAATTGATATAACGTGAAAGAAAAAATAAAAGCCTATGGTGGAACAATTGAAGATTCTAATAATAGATGACGAACCACTTATGAGAATGACCATTCAAGATGCCCTTGAAGCAGAGGGCTATGATATAAAGGTGGCAGAGACAGGACAAAAAGGTTTAATACTTTTTCGGAAAGACCCAGCTGACATAATTATAACGGATTTAAAACTTCCTGATATAGATGGGATTGATATCTTGAGGGAAATAAAGTATACAAACCCTGAAACTCAAATAATCTTAATCACTGCATATGGCACTATTGATTCTGCAGTAACAGCAATGAAAGAAGGGGCCAGTGATTATCTCACAAAACCCTTTTCCATGGATGAGCTCCTCCTGATTATTAAACGCCTTATTCGGATAAAACAGTTAGAAGAAGAGAATATTCGTTTAAAGGAGAAGATAGAGGGAAGATATACTATGGAAGGACTGATTGGAAAAAGTCCTCAAATGCAGAAGGTCTATGATCTAATCCAGACAGTCTCTCAAACTGACACAACTGTTCTAATCCAGGGGGAGAGTGGAACTGGTAAAGAAATGGTAGCCAATGCTATCCATCTTAAAAGTTTAAGAAAAAATAAACCCTTTATTAAGGTTAATTGTTCAGCCCTTCCCGAAACACTTCTTGAAAGTGAACTATTTGGTCATGAAAAAGGGGCTTTTACCGGGGCTTTTCGACAACGAAAAGGACGATTTGAATTGGCTGATGGTGGAACGATCTTTCTTGATGAAATAGGTGAAATTTCTCCTTCAGTGCAGGTCAAACTTCTACGTGTTCTTCAGGAGAAGAAATTTGAACGAGTAGGAGGAAACGAGACACTATCGGTGGATATTAGATTGATCTGTGCCACTCAGAAAGATCTCAAAAAAGAGATTCAAAATGGTTCTTTTCGTGAAGATCTTTATTATCGTTTAAATGTAGTTCCAATCTATCTGCCCCCACTGAGAGAACGAAAAGAGGATATACTGTTACTTGCTGATCATTTTGTTAATAAATTTTCAAAAAAAATTGGTAAAGAGGTGTTGGGTCTATCTGAAGAGGCCAAATCCATCCTTTTGAGATATCATTTCCCTGGAAATATTAGAGAGCTCGAGAATATGATAGAACGATCAATTACCCTCCTAAAGGGGAAAATAATTAAGGTGGAAGATCTTCCAGAGGAGATTATAGAAAAGGAAATCTCTGTTCAGGAAATTTCTAAAAAGATTCAAGGTCCAAAATCTCTCGCTCAAGCTATTAATCTCTTTGAGAAAGAGTACATTCAAAATGTTCTTGAGAAGACTAAAGGCAAAAAGGGTGAGGCTGCTGAAATCTTAGGAATTTCAAGAAAAACACTTTGGGAAAAAATTAAGGAATTAAAGATTGAAATTTAAAAAGTTCATTATCTTGATTAAGTAAAAATTTCAAACAATCTCATTAAAATCCTGGCTAAAATTTTTTACTCTCGTAAGCCCTAAAAGTTATCCCTTCTAAAATATTATTGATGTCATTTCGTAATTGTAAAGAATGTTACGCGAAAGTAATATTAAAAAATTTTTTAAGATTAATGAGTTAATCACTTATACCATAAATTGTAACTTTATTGTAACCTATTATTTTTTTAAATATTAGATCATTTTAGTATAAAATATTGAATTTTTTATATTTTTTGTTTCTATGCAATTGGTATATATATTGCAAATTTTCAATCGAGTGGTTCAAGTTTGTTATTGCGATGCGAAGCCTAAAAAATCTCGATTTAGATTTAAATAAAATTATAAAAATGGGGGCTTTATAAGATTAATTTGAAGATGGTTCTTTCCCACCTTCCTTCCATCTTCGAATTAATCGCCCCTTAATTTTAATTCAAAGGGAAAATTGTGAATTATTTTCTCTCTTTATAATTTTAAACTATTTTGAGGAGGTTAATATGGCTGTTTCAAGAAGAGATTTTATTAAATTGAGTGGAGCTGGAGCAATTGCACTTCTCTTGGGGGATCGGTGGAGGTCATTCGATGTCCTTGCTCAAGAAAAAACATTTGATACAAAAATCATTCATACAGCCTGTCAGGTCTGTAGTGGTGGATGTGCTATTAAGGCATTAGTAAAAGATGGTCGAGTAGTGGAGTTAAGGGGAAATCCTGACGATCAGATCAGTCGTGGAGTTCTTTGTGTTAAAGGGATATCAGGAATTCAATGGCTCTATGACCCTGATAGACTGAAGTTTCCAATGAAACGGACAAATCCAGAAAAAGGAATTGGAGTAGATCCACAGTTTGTCAGAATTTCATGGGATGAGGCTTATGGAATCATTGCTCAAAAATTAAACGAATTCAAAGAGAAGTTTGGTCCTGAATCTATTGCCTTCATTATGAGACCAAATCCTTTTGCACAGCGGCTTGCAAAGGCGATTGGTACACCAAATTATATATCCCATCACAACACTTGTTATACAACCCATGAAGTCGTTTGGGGGGCTACAGTTACTGGAAAAGGAAGACCATGGACAACAGACTATGCCAATGCTAAATATATTCTCTCATTTGGCTGGGATATGCCTGGAAAAGCGAAAAATATGCAAACACAGCATTTTATTACTGCGCTTGATAGAGGGGCTAAAATTACAGTACTTGATCCCCGCTATACAGTTACCGCTTCAAAGGCACATCTTTGGATTCCAATCAAACCGGGAACAGACCTTGCCTTTGCGCTGGCAATGATTAATGTAATCATTACACGAAACCTTTATGATAAAGATTTTATTAAAGACTATACAGTAGGATTTGATGAGGTTAAGGAGTTTATAAAACCTTACACACCACAGTGGGCTTCGAAAATTACAGAGGTTTCTCCGGCAACTATAGAAAAGGTGGCAAAAGAATTTGCAACGATTAAACCTTCGGTAATTGCAACACATAAAAGAGACGCAGGAGGTCCTAATTATGCAAATTCCTGGCGTCTTTCTCATGTCCAGGTGATTTTAATGGCACTGGTAGGAAGTATTGATCGACCTGGCGGTCCAATTATTGAGAGAATGCCTAAATTTCCAACACTTGATTCGGTTTATCCACCTCCGCCATATCCAAAGCCCAAGGCCCCAAGAATAGATGGAATGGAGAGATTCCCTCTACTCTTTAAAACAGGTAAAGGTTCTTTTCCTACATTTACAAATGCTGTACTTGAAGGGAAACCTTATCCTATTAAGGCAGCTATCGTAAGAAAACATAATATCTTCGCTTTTCCTGATGCCCCAAAGATTGTTGAGGCATTAAAAAAGCTCGAATTTATTGTGGCTATGGATATTCATCCTTCTGAAATGATCCAGATGGCAGATATTGTTCTCCCAGACCATCACTACCTTGAAGGCAGTGCTATTGTGGGCCGCCAATACTTTGGTCTTTACCCGCAGATTGCTATTCAACAACCTGTTGTAAAGCCTCTATATGATACAAGGGGATTTAGAAATATTATGATTGAAATTGGAAAGGCTATGGGTCTTGGAGACTATTTTAAAGATGTGACTCCAGGCGGATACGATGATGCCTGCTTAAAAGCCAATGGATACTCTATGGAAGAACTTAAAAAATCACCAAATGGTCTTTTAGGAGATCCGAAGCCTTTTGTTCCTAAAAAAGAATTTGGAACACCATCAAAGAAGATCGAGCTCTATGCTTCGGAATTAAAAAAGCATGGATATGATCCGCTTCCTTCATGGAAGGAAAAAGCTATAAAACCTACAAAAGAGTATCCATTCTATTTTGTTACTACCAGGCCTCCTGTCTTTATACACTCAACCCTTCAAAACCTTGAATATAACATTCAGGTCTACCCTGAAAACCAGTGTTACATAAATACCCAGACAGCAAAGAAGTTAGGAATAAAAAATGGCGATTATGTAATCGTGGAATCTCCTATTAACAAAATTAAGGTAAAGGCAAAGGTTACAGAGGGAATCAGACCAGATACTGTGTGTGTGGACCATGGATTCGGCCACTGGAGTAAAGGAATGACCAAGGCTTATGGGAAGGGATCAAACGAAGGGGATATAATTCCAGCACGTGATATTCAGGAAATGTTAGAAATGCAAGATCCTTCGATGTCAGCAAATATGAATGATCTATGCGTTAAAGTTTATAAAGCTTAAGGAATAGGATGGACCGTTCAATAGCAAGAAGTTCGATTTATAATATCCTTTCTTTGTGCTTCACCTATCCGGATGAGAAGATAGTGACCTGGATTATTCATGGAGAGTGGATTGACACATTGAAAGTAGCACTTTCACTTCTTGCCGAAGAAGGATTTGAGAAATTACTCGAACCTTTTAAAGAATTTTTATCAAAAGCTGAAGAAAAAGAAATATCTTTAGATCTTGCCCGGGAATATACACGGCTATTTATAAATGCCTTTCCCCATGTGGTTGCACCTCCCTATGGATCGGTTTATATGGAAAAAAGTGGACGAGTCTTTGGAGAGACAACTTCCGAGATACTTAAATTCTATTATCTGAATGGATTCACATTAAAAGAAGATGTAAAGGATCTTCCTGACCACATTGCTCATGAACTTGAATTCTTATCAATTCTTACAGCTAAGGAATCTGAAGTTTCGGGCAGTGAGAGGGTTAATCTTGAAGAGATCCAGATCGATTTCTTTTCTCGGTTCCTCCTCCCCTGGGTTCATCATTTTTGTGATAGAATCTTAAATGAGAGTCATTCCCTTTTTTATCGTTCTCTTGCTCGGTTAACCCAGGAGTTCATAAATCTTGAAAAGAATTACTTAGGAATACCTGAGAATCAAAATTCCATAAAAATGATTGAATCAGAAATTCAAGGAGGTTAAAGATGGCAAAGCGTTATGTAATGATTATTGATCTCAGACGTTGTGTGGGGTGTAATGCCTGTACGATTGCATGTAAACAAGCATGGCCAGATAAAATTCCACCAGGAGAATTTCGCACAAGAATCAAAGAGATTGAGAGTGGAAAATATCCCAATGTAGCAATCGTTTACCGAAGAACTGCCTGTATGCACTGTGCAGATGCTCCGTGTGTGAAGGCTTGTCCAGTTGAGCCAGTAAAGGCATCTCGGAAAACTCCAGAAGGAATCACAATTGTCGATGATAAACTCTGTATTCAGTGTGGAGCTTGTGTAGAGGCTTGTCCTTACAAGGTAAGATATCTAAATACTGATAATAAAGTGAATGATAAGGCAGATTCATGTAACTTTTGTTATCCACGACTTCAACAGGGAGAAAAACCTGCCTGCATTATAAATTGTGTAGGAAATGTGTTTACTTTCGGTGATATTAACGATCCCGAAGTAAAGAAGAAATTGAAGATTGCAAAACCTCTTAAACCTGAATTTAAAACAAAACCCTCTGTTTATTATATCCCGTTTAGAAATCGAAAATGGGATACAATCTGATTCTTAAATACGGGCGGTCAAATTTTTAAAGTGACCGCCCGTATGAGAATCTTACTCTCTAAAAAACTAAAATATCCTCTCATTTATTATTAAGCCTGATAAATAATTCCCAGGAAGCCTCAAACATTGAATTTATTTTAAGATTGACAAAATTAATTAAGTATATTAAAAAAAAATTTAGTAATTTCTAAAATAAATTTATATGATAGAAGATATAATCCAAATTTTAAAATCATTATCTGACGAGAAACGTTTTGAACTGGTCAAGATCTTACTTACCCATGACTTATGCGTAGGAGCCTTGGCTCATCGTTTGGGGATTTCTGAGGCAGCAATATCACAGCATCTAAAGCTCTTAAGGGAGGCAGGATTGGTAAAAGGAGAAAAGAGAGGATACTGGACCCATTACACAGTTGAAAAGACTCGGTTGAGTGAGTTGGCGGATTTTATAAAAGAATTGACCAATCTTCCCCCATGCCCTGAAGGTATTTGCCTTAAAAAAATTGACAGTAAAATTATTTGTAGAAAGGAGGGAGTAAAAATGTGTGATTCCAAATGTCAATACCCGGAAAAGTTAAAAGGGAGACCTGAAGATTGCACCCCTGAGCAGATCAAGGAATGCCATGGAGATGAAAAACACCCTTGTACGGAAGAAAACAAGTAAACCTGTCAGAGATGGCGGGGCCTCTGCTCCGCCTGCCCCATGAGCACGGGGAGGCAAGAATACAGGGATTTCCAACTTGGAAAAAAGCAAAGGGAGTAACAAATGGATATTGTGGAGGTCGACCAACTTACTAAAAAGTATGGTGATCTTACCGCCGTCGATCGGGTTTCCTTCTCTGTTCGTGAGGGTGAGATATTCGGTTTTCTTGGACCCAATGGAGCAGGTAAAACAACAACAATTAATGTGCTGACAGGGTTAGCCCGGGCAACATCAGGAACAGTTAAAGTCTCTGGATTTGATTGTTCAAAGGAAATTAAGAAGGCTCAGGAGACTATGGGTATTGTCCCTGATGAAAGCAATCTATATGATGAGTTCAATGGATTTGAGAATCTATGTTTCTGCGCAGCACTTTATGGTATGAAAAAAGAAATTCGTGAAAAGAGGGCAAAAGAACTCCTTGAACAATTCGGGCTCGGAGAAGCTAAAAATAGACCCTTCAGGGCCTATTCACGGGGGATGAAGAGGAAGCTTACAATAGCTGCAGGGATCATTCATGATCCAAAGATTCTTTTCCTTGACGAACCTACTACCGGAATTGATGTGGCCAGTGCAAGACAGATAAGACAGCTAATTCAGAACCTGAATAAAAAAGGGACAACTATCTTTCTTACCACCCACTATATCGAAGAAGCAGAGCGACTTTGTAATCGTATTGCATTCATTGTCAATGGTAAAATCGTTAGACTCGGGAATCTGGATGAGCTGATGCGTGAAGTTCAGAGAGAAAATGTTGTCCAGCTTGCCTTTTCAGATGAAATATCTAACCTTAAATCTTCTATTCAGGAAACCTTCCCAGAAGTTGTTGTGGAAATGGCTGGAAATCAAATGGTTCGCCTCCGTTCATCCGGCCCATTGAATTTGACACCATTTATGAGATTTTTTGAGCAAAAAGGCATCCCTGTTTATGAGGCTCGGATCATGCGTCCTTCACTTGAAGAGGTATTTGTTAAAATTACAGGCATTGAGCTTGAGAAGATGAAACAAGAAAAGGAAGTGAAGGCTAAACAATGAAATCATGGATTTCGTTCTGGAATATTCTGATGAAGGATATGAGGAACTACTATCTTAAGCCTCCAAATATTAGTTGGGGATTGATCTTCCCCGTTGCCTGGACACTAATGTTCTTTTTAAAGTCTCAGACACATGTCAATGTTAGGGAACTTCTTCCTGGAGTAATGAGTCTTTCGATTCTTTTTGGAACAACTTCAGTACTGGCAGTTACCATTACTTTCGAAAAAAGAAGTCGTTCCTTTGAGAGGCTTCTTTTGGCTCCAATCGATTTAAACCTGTTGATGCTAGCTAAGACAAGTGGAGCCATTCTCTTTGGCTTGGTAAATGCCTTCGTTCCAGTCTTATTCGCATCTTTCATTATATCCCTTTACGGCATAAGTTGGATTCCAGTAATTGGCGCTGTCTTTCTGATCTCAGTTACCTCAACACTTCTTGGTCTTTTTATTGCAGTTTCTGTTAAAGAGGTATTTGAAGCCCAGACATTCTCGAACTTCTTCCGTTTCCCGATGATTTTTCTATGTGGACTCTTTATACCCGTTCAAAGCCTTCCCCTTTTCTTAAAACCCCTCTCCTATATCCTTCCACTAACATACGGGGTGGATATACTGAAGGCCTCTATCAACCAGAATGGTCATCTGGGACTCTCAGTTAATTTTGTAATCCTCCTCGGCTTTGCTGTGATTCTGTTTGCCTTAAGTATTCGAAATGTTAAACGCAAATGGATATACTGATCAAAATCCCAAGTAGTATGTAGGCTACACACTATTCGATAATAGGGGCTTTTCCTTTATCCCCCTCACCCCCTCCACTCAATATATCCTTTTTTATCCATTGCATTTAAAATTCCCTGCATAAAAGAAGTTCTGCCAAAGGCTAAATTTTGTTGAGACCCATAAGGCACGAACCTTTTATGCTTTGTTAGGCGACGGTTTTGCTTGATTGTCATTTTTGAAAAATTAATATATCCTCAACTCCAATTTTACCTTTATCTGCTTTTGATAAACCATGTTCTATAACATCAATTACTTTAAATCCAACAGATTTTCCTAAGTCTGCCAATATAGATGATGTTTCAATAATTTCTTCTTTGCCATTTATCATCCAAGAATGATACTTGCTAATCACCATAAGATAATACTTTCCAACCTTCAATACTCGGTAGCATTCATCGAATGAAAGCTTCATCATCTTAAGATAATTTTCAACCACTTTTGCCTTGTATGTTCTTCGTGATTTTTGGAGTAATTCTATAAGATTTAAACTTGAGGAAGGAAGATCTATTGAAAAATATTTATCACTAACAAAAAGTGGTAAAGTATCATGCTTGATTTCATTTCTGTGTTTTGCCTCATAGAAATCTTTTGTAGATTCCCAGGTAAGGTCTTCATCTAAGCCAAGAATTAAAATTGATATTTTGTTATTCCCGATATAATCTAATGCATCAAAATAAGGCGGCGAAGTAAGAATGCCATCAATAGAATTGACTTCCAACATTGACATATTTGTGGAATCCCCTTTAATTATTTTTACTTTGCCACCATTAAGATTTAGCCTAAGCATCTCAGCCAATTTTTGTGTTGAATATAATACTAAATACCTATCCTCTACATACGACTTAAAAGAGTTAATAAAATCCCATGCTCTATTTTTCTCTGAATATTCAACAATCTGCTGGCTTAAAAGGGTTAAAAGAAATTTCTTTACTTCGTTGCTTTCAATCTTTTCTATAGCTCTCTTTAAAGATAATATTTTCTCCAGATGAGGCTCAACATTTTTATATGCACTGCTATTTGCAGTATATCTTCCAATTTTCTCCCTTAACTCTATCAATTCATTTTTTATTTCTGGTTTAAAAAGAGGTCTTTCAATATATTCAAATAGTTTAATTATACTTTCCCGAACTTTTTCAATATTTACTCCAAGGTTACATTTTACTTCTGCAATCATTCTGCCAATATTTAATATTTCTATACCGATAGCATTTATTCCCATAGTTGGGGCGTCTGCGATAAATGCGCCGGAACCAACAAAGGGGTCGAGTATAACGTCTCCCTCTTTTATATCAAGTAGATTTATTAAAGCCCGAGATATTCGTGGGTCTCCTTTTCCCTTATATTTGTGGAGGTAATGGAGAAATGGTTTCCTCAGGTCTGTAGAAGCCCAATCTACAAAATCGCCGATGTGATTTTTACCCAACCCAAAATGGGGAGAACGATAATGCCCATCTTTGAAATGCATAAGCAATTCTAGCAAACCTTTTTCAATTCCTGACTCCTTCTCAATGAAATAGTTTTCCCAATTTTCACTATTTTTAGGTCGGAAAACACAAGCAGGTAGTTTTTTTACTTCGGTAGCATATTCAAAAAGCGCATGAAATGGTAGGAACCTAATTGTTACTAATTTATTTTTAGAATTTTTTATATCCTTTAAAAAAATTTGCGTATATGGATTAACATCTATTCTTTTTTTATCTAATAATTCATTGTTGATAACTACCCCAATCTTTTCTAATATTTCTTTAATGTTCTCGTATTCAAAAACTATATAAATCTCTCGGAAGAAGGTAGCCCTTTTAACTATATTCACCACATTTATTGGTGGAACTATAGCTAAAAAACCCTGCCATTCCCCAAGATAAACCAATCTACTTATTAAATGGATCACTTCCTCATCTAATAAGTTAAACGGCTTTTCTCTGAATAGAGAAGCCAATGTCTTAATAAATTCTGTTTTCGTTCCTAATAAACTATTTATTTCCCTTTGTGCAAAATAAACCTCATCAGGGTCTCTTAAATCAAATTTTAACTTTGCTAAGCAATATATATTCATATTCATTATTTCACCTCAAACAATTCGCATGGCTTTATTTTAAATTGTAACTTTGTGGGATCGGGCGTTCCACCTTTTCTTGGTGACGTTTGCCTTATATTTCCGTTCCTTCCCATAATTCTTCAAGATCAATTGAATAACAGTTTCACCGTTTTGCTATCAAGCGATAATCTTCTATTATTTTTCTATAGATATCATAAGTCTTAATGTCCTTTATACGTGAAACGATATGAGTTTTTTCCCTATACTCAGAGAGCATTTCGACATTTATTCATAATTCCAGACCAAAGACCATTATCAATAGGCGGATGAATACATTTGATCACGTCTTGACGTCCTTCACCTTACTAAGTAAATCCTTATCTTTAGATATATGTCTATTAGTTTTGTCTCCCAATCGATTGGTAACTTATCATTTTTTTCGCAGATTCTTAAGATGTTATCACGATGCCATTTGTCAAATTCCTCCTGTGTAATACTTTCTCTAAGAAAGATAAGATTGTAATGGGGGAGTCTTATAAGGGGATAGACATTTTTCCTTGATTTTATCAGACAGCCTGATCGAGTTGCAGAAAAATCTGTCCATTCAGCAAAACCCTTGACTATTGTTTCACGTATTGACATTTATTTTCTCAAAATGTTACTTAAAGTTCCCAGCATAAAAAGTTCCGCCGAAGGCAGAATTTGAGCGGATGGAGTGTGCTGCATAGTCCGCGTTAGGCAAGGGCATAAGCCCCGAATGAGCGAAACGAATAATAATTCGACACGGCAACATATTAATAACCTCCTTCTTTCTTCTTTTTTGAATAAAATTCTAATTGTAATGTAGCATTTATTTTTAACTTTTCTAAAAATTCAATTAAGTTCTGTTCGATTGAAGTCCTTTCAATTCTTTTTCGTGCGATTTCAAAATATTTATCATCAATTTCAATACCTATAAAATTTCTATTAAAGCGTTTAGCCACAACTCCTGTTGTGCCAGAACCCATAAATGGATCAAGGATAGTATCTCCTTCTGTACTCCCAATTAAGATTATTCTTTCTAACAGTTTTTCAGGTTTCTCAGTGGGGTGTGGTGTTTTATGTCTTTCTGCGGGTATTTCCCACAAGTTCCGCATTTGTTTCCCATTACTTAATTTTGTTGCCATTTCATAATTAAAAAAATATCTTTTTGATTTACTAGCTACCCATATCAATTCAGTAGAAGGGACAAAACGATTTTTTTGAATAAGCGGTGGAGCATTAGGTTTGAACCAAATAATATCATTTATTATCCAAAGATTTAATTGCTTTAAAACTACGCCAATAGATGGATGATTATGTAAAGTTCCTGAAATCCAAATTGTTCCATTATCTTTTAGAATCCTCACGCACTCCTCAACCCATTTCCTATTAAATTCGTGGATATTTTCTATCTGATCCCATGAACCTTTATCACATTTAGCTATTTTCCCACTTTTACAAGTAAGGTGATTTTCACCTGAAAGATTGTATGGAGGGTCTGCGAAGATTAAATCTACAGATTTGGAATCCAATTGCTTAAGTATTTCTAATGCATTGCCTTTTAAGAGTTTAATCTCAGGCACCTTTAATAACCTTTTTTCCAAATATCCTTTGATAAGCAATTTTGAAATATTCTTCATTTATTTCAATACCAATCCATTTTCTTTTCAACCTAGAAGCAACAACACCTGTGGTACCTGTTCCAAAAAATGGATCAAGTACTATGTCATTTTCATCTGATGATGCTAATATGATTAGTTCTATTAATTTTTCAGGTTTCTGTGTGGGGTGCAACGCTCTACCATTTTGACCTTTTATCCTTTCTTTACCTTGAACAATAGGCAACTCAATAAAATCTAAAAAATCTCTTAACTGTTTTGGCTTCCCATCTTTTGTCTTATGGGGATTAAATTCTTTAACTATCTCATAATTGAATTTCCAATTATTACCGTTCACAAACCAGCAAACATATTCCGTAGAATGAGTAAAAGTTCGCTTTGTTATATTTGGCATAGCATTGGGTTTATACCAAGTTATTATGTTATTTAATTTAAACCCGACCTTTTTTGCTATAAATATTACCTCTGCTATGTTATGATACGTACAAGAAACATATAAGCTACCAGTGGACTTTAAAATATTCCGTGTATTACTAATCCAATTCTCGGTGAAAACAAGATAATCTTCATATTTCCAAATATCCCAATCTTCATTCATTTTATAAAATGGACCACCTGTCTTGTTGTTGACTAAAGTTAGACCTTTACCAGATAGATTATATGGGGGATCAGCATATACTAAATCTACACTATTTTCATCGATTTCTTTTTCCATTATCATTGAACAATCACCTAAATATATGTGGTTAACTTTCATAATGTAATCGTCCTCTGATGCCAATCTTTTAAAGCCTTTTGAATAAATACTGCCCAATCAGAAAAACTTGTCAGGCTTTTAGTTTCGTTGATCACCATAGAATATAACTCATATAATCCTTTATGGTTAAATCTTCTGCCTTGTTTTAGAAGATTCGAGAGGGTTTCTAAGAGTAGTGCAAATTGTTCTGTCGTCAGAGGCACTATTTTTTGAGGTAAACCATTATACTCATACTTTACGGAAATCCAAAATTGGGAATATGTGTCATTATGAATTTGTGGTGCAATAAAAATACAGAATGTTTCATCACCTTTGTTTTGAATTTCAAAATCTCTTAAATGCCTCATCACTGGTTGTCCTTCTTGCACCCATTGTAATTTTGATGTATTTAATGTTACTTCACAAATCGCTTTGAAGAGTGGATAGTGACATTCTATATCTGGTTTGTTCCCAGGAGAATGATTCACAGGCTCTCCGTCATCATCTACTGGATAGTTTGGTTTTATTAGGATCTCATCATTGATTATTTTCAATGCTTCTGTTACCAATTTCTCAAATTGCTCTGGTTCATACTTCTTTAACTTTTTAGAATCCCGCAAGGTCTCTATTATTTCTTCAATTCTATTTAAATCGCTCATTAATCTTACTTTCTTTATTCGCTCTTTCAATGCCAGATTGAGACCCCTTAGGTAAGAAATGTAATTCTCCAGCTCAATTTTGCTCAAATTTTTAATATTTTTAAGCAGAATTTCTTGTTCGCTTGGAGTAATCTGCAAATTCTCTTTTTTTATAAGGTCAGTGATTATATCTTTTAAAGATTGGGCTACCTTCTCTAAATTTTCCCTCTTTTCCCAGGGTAAAATAGGTTTTGTAATATCAGAAAGGTAATTTAAATAATCCTTTAATGTTTTGAATCTAATAGACTCTCCACTATACATATCTAAAAGTTGCTCTATCTCAACTTTTCTTGAGGATTCTATGTCAATATTCCAGTAGGATCCCAATGGATCCATTGAAACCTTAAAATATCTTGTAAGTCTAAAATACCTCATTATGTTATCCCCGTAATCAAATAGATTTTTTATCCTTTTATTAGGCACCTTTTTTGTTTCATAGAATTCTCTTGCAAAATTCAGGGTATATTTATCTTTATTTCTCTCTTTTCTAAATTCCAAAATTTTTTCAACATATTCATCTATTTGATTGAAATTTATAAGGGTTGGGACAAAAATGCTGAATTCTGTTTTGTCTAAACCTCTTTTTGTCGTCTTTTGATTAAGTTTGTAAATAAGACGCATTACCCCAATAAATGGCATTATGTTAAAGCCTTCTTTCTCTGAAAAATCAAAACTCCATAGGTTTGGAAACTGAAGTTTGAGTAAACTCTTGAAGAATATGTAGCCCATATCATAATCTCCTTCTAAAAATTTATTCCCTAACTCAGTAATTATTACCGGGCCAAAACCTTCTCTTGCTATTGAAAATCCCAGTTTATTCAAAGGATTTACTGATTGTCTTCCTCTCATTGGTGGGTCTTCATAATTTTGGGCAAAGAAAATCTCTTCGGCTACTTCATATGGAATTTCCGAGTCTGACCCTTCGTAATACTTTCTAAACTTTGGAGGAATATTGACAGGTTTATAAAGACGCTCTCAGATTAATAAGACTTGATATTTTATTTGGTTATCTTTATCAAAAGGGTGTCCTTCTAATTTCTTTAACACCCTTAGAAAATCCCGCAATCTTTCTGGATTTCTTACTGTTGTTGAAATTGACCAAGGTTTTTTCATTATATTTGCCTCATTATTTTATATTTGCCGATTAGAATTTCACTTAACTACTTCAAAAGCAAAGTACCGCGCTTTTTATTTATTTTGGGGTGATACCTGAATTATCTCGGATATCCCAAATCTGGTAAAGCATCATAGGGAAAAAAACCTTAATGCTTTCAGAGGTATCTTTTCCAATATTTACCTCCCTCATGTAAAAAGTGTATTATAAGTTAAACAAGGAAGTCAATAAAAATCAAGCAATATTTATGAATTGCATTGGGAAGGATTTAAAAAAGTTTTTTTATTGAGAAGTAAAATATTTTAGAAATAGTATCTCACTCTTAGTTCAATTCTATAGTCATTAGTTTTTTCTCCGAATTCGGTGCCTTTCTGGCCAATTAGAGTAGCCCCTTTCAACCGCAACTCCCAATTGGTAAAACCAGTATATAGTAATTCCGGGGATATCTGAAAACTTCGATCATTCAGGTTCATAATAGTTGTGATGGCGGGAGTAAAATAAAGGATATTAAAAGGTTCTTTTTGTGAGATCCGAAGGTAAAGGTAATCATTCATCGGATTCGGTCGTCCGTAATTACCCTGTGTGAGATTTGATGCCTTCTTCAATAAAGAGTCATTTCTTTTTGAAAGAAACAGATCATATCCCTTTTCAATAAATAAGAAGAAGTCTTTCATCTCAAGATGGTTAAACCCTGTTCCATTTCGATAATACTCAAAGATAAATGTGGTATCCCATGGCGTGAGATAGCGGATTCCGAGCAGATAACTCTTTGCATCAAATTTCGATTCCGTTATTCTCCCCTCACTATCGATCACCTTCTTTATCTGATTATTAATAAAGGCGAATTCTCCGTGGATTTCAAAATTGGTTGTGATGTTTCTTGAAAAATCTATTCCAAAACGATTTGTCTTACTTTCTCCTATCAGCCCTATGAGATCAATATCCGTATCATAAAAAAGAAGATAGGCTTTCCCTGCAAAATTGATCCGATTGATCTTCCCGAAATCGTCATTGATATGCTTATATACAGGAAAAATTACAGGCGTGATAGCTACAGTTTTAAGAGGTCCCTGGAAACTTTTTATATAATCAGCAGAAGCTGTAATAAATCCCTCCATGGCAAGTTCGGGGTCATCAGGGTCTTTAGACCTGCTTACAAAAGCCACGGGGTTAAAGGCATAGCCTTTTCCCCAGAGCAGAGTTTGCTTCCCAAATTTGAAGCTTAAGGAGTCTGAAGGCTTAAGAGAGAGATATCCTTCGTAGATCATCCTTTTGCTCTCACTGTGGTCCCAGCCAAGATAGGAATACTGCAGATCGAAATTTGTCCTGACGAAAAGGCGGGCAATTCCTTTCTCATAACTTCCTTCCAATTGCAGTTTTCCATTGTATTCCTCAATGGTTTTTCCCTCGTCTCGATTGTAAAATTTGAGCTTATAGAGGCCGGAATCCCTGTCAAGGACAAAAAGGATGGGCCTTAATTCTACATAGCCACCAATATGATAGGGTTTCTTTTCAATCTCAGACAAATCGAATTTATATTCTTCTTCAGCGGAAGAAGCATTTCCAAATAAGATAAGTAGCATCACAAAAACCCACCAATGGATCCACAAGAGATTTCTTTTTATCATCCTTTCACCTTCTTAAGGATTCAATATTGGGCATAAAGGTCAAGGTGAAGACCTCATCTTTGAAATCTCTTTTCTTGATATTGGCAAAGAGCATGACCGATTTATAGCCTTTATAAAGAGGGCTATCCGTTTCCATAGTCGAAGGCCTTACAATCCCTCCCCCAAAATCCTTAATCTCTTTAAAATAAAGAGTCTTAATCAGCATATCAGCCTCCGTGCGGCATTCTATCTTTGTGGGGATCTTCCTGTTTTTGTCCACCCACATCTTCAGCCGGTCATAGGCAACCGTCTTGGTCTTCGCCTTGAGATAAAGGAGATACTCATTTCCTAATTCTTCTACCTTTTCGACATCATATTCCTCTGCATAATCGAGTTGCATGATATCCGAGTTGTTGAAAATGCCTCCTATGACGGATTGAAGGCTCGTGATGCGGATGGGCTTTCCAACATTGGGAATATAGAGCCACATATTATCTCCCAACCTTAAAGTGGTTCTTCCCTTCTCGCTTGCCGGAGCGAGAAAGAGGGCAGCCATTTTGTCTTTGCCTTTCTTGACTGAAAAAAGGGTATACTCCTTTTTCTTTCCGTCAGGTTCAACGTTGATGATCTTTCGGTACATCTCGTAAGATTCGGGTGTGAGATTTCGATCGACCTGTCTTAATAGTTGATTACCATCAATAGCATAAGCAGGGACGGCAAGGAATACAATAAATAAACAAATCAGAATTTTCTTCATATCTAACCTCTCTTTCTTTGTAACCTCATCCTGCCTCTCCTTATAACTCCCCTTCCCCCTCTTATTTTGAGAGGGGGAGATTGGATGGGGCGTTAGATTGGGAAGGGTTAAGGGTTTATACATGTCTTAAGGCCTTAATTGGTTCCATTCTCGAAGCCTTCAGGGCGGGCTGAAGGCTGGCAATAACGGAAATAACGATAACTATTAGAGAAATAATAAGCATATCCATTGGAGTAACTTTTGCTGAAAGAATCAATCCAGTCTGCCTTCCGAAGCTGAAAGTAATCTTGGAGACATTAAGGATCGCAATAATAATGAATGCTAAAATGTTTCCTGCCACAACTCCCAGCACACCCAGGGATAATCCTTCCAGAACGAAGAGAGATAGAATCCTTCCCGGAAGAGTTCCAATGGCTGCAATCGTTCCAATTTCCCTGATCCTCTCATAGACCGCCATAATCATCACATTCATGATGCTGATCAGAACAACGGCAATTAACATCAATTTAATAAAGAAGGCCATAAGATCGATCATTTTTGCAATGTTATAGAAAGGAGAAAGTTTCTCCCAGTTGTGGACCTCAAACATGGGTTTTCCCTGTTTGTTTAATTCCCCTGAAAGGAGGCTTTCGAGTTTTTCGGTAAAGGCATAGAGGCGGCTGAAATCCTTCAGCCGGATGGCTACTTCACTTATCTCCATCTCTTCCATTCTCAAGACCTCCATAGCATCTTCTATATGGATATAACCATCCCGGCCTCCTGGTCCTGTTACACTTTCGAGGACTCCGGTGACCTTAAACTGCTTTCCATTGACGGAGCCATCTTTGTTTGTGGCGACAATGACTACTGTATCGCCAATATTAACTTTCATGCTTCTTGCCATTAGTTCAGGGATCCAGATCTCTCCTTTTTCGAGGTGTTTCCCTCCGCCATTTGTAATTCTTGAAGGAAGGAGGGGAACTGTTTTTAATTCCCGATCAGGATACACTCCATTAAGCCTGATATTGGTTGTCTCAACAAAGGTGCTGAACATCCCACCGAATTTGATTCTTGGAGAATAGGCTTCTATCTCGGGTAGTTGGTTAAGAATTCCTTCCAGTTTTTTATATGCTGGAAGTCTGAGATTCATGTTGAGTGGGAGATTCTCAATGGAAGCCAGGTAACCCTTTCGATGCACCTGAAGATGTCCCAACATCGAATCGGTCATCTGGCCGATCATCATTTTCTTAAAAGAACCTGTCACAGAAATAAAGATTAAAACAAATACAACCCCAAGTGTGATAAGAGAGGCTGTAAGAAGTGTTCTTCGTTTATATCTCTTAAGATTTCTAATAGCGATCTTTAATAGATTACCCATTTTTCTGACCTCCTTTAACCTGTTTTCCAATCAGCTCTCCGTCTTCTAAACTGTAGACAATCTCTGCCTCCCCAACGATCTTCTGGTCATGGGTAGAGAAGATGAAGGTGGTTTGAAATTCATCCCTCATCCTCTTCATTATCTCAAGTACTATAAAGGCAGTCTTATGGTCGAGGTTTGCCGTTGGTTCATCTGCAAGGACAAGTTTTGGGTTTGTAACCAGTGCTCTCGCAATAGCCACCCTCTGCTTCTGTCCCCCGGAAATCTGATCAGGGTATTTGTCCTTTTGATCGGCCATACCGACTGCCTCAAGAAGTGTCATAACCCTCTTTTTTCTCTCATTCGAAGGAACATTTTGAACCATAATCAGGGGATATTCTATATTCTCATAAACTGTAAGAACAGGAATTAAATTAAAGTCCTGAAAAATGAAACCGATGTTGTCTCCTCGAAACTTGGCACTCTGTTTTCGGTCAAGATGCAGAACATCGGTACCCGCAACTTCGAGTTTTCCTTCCGTGGGTTTATCGAGGCATCCAATCAGATTAAGAAGCGTTGTTTTTCCGCTTCCCGAGGGGCCAACAAAGGAGACAAAAGAAGCAGGTTCGATTTCAAAACTCACCTCATTGAGTGCCCTGATGGTGATTTCTCCTGCCACATAGTCCTTGCTCACTTTCGTTGCTACGACACTGTAAATTTTTGTGATATTTTGCGCAACAACCAATCCCATCATTTTCTCCTTTCTTCACTTTGCTTTTTTGAA
>JBBIOI010000034.1:0-30106 GCA_037443425.1 Deltaproteobacteria bacterium | reverse complement strand
ATCAAAATCCCTTACAGGTACGAGAATTTTAAGCTCTGGTGCAAACATCTTAAATACATTGTGCATGCGATACTGATCATTCCCTTTACCACTCGATCCTTCAAGGATAGCATCACATCCCATCTTTACAGCAACCTCTGCAACTTTTCGGGCTACAATCTGTCGTGTCATAGAGGTCGAAACAGGATATCCAAGGTAGTCAGAATTTGCTTGGATTGCACGAGCAATCCAGACTTCAGTAAATTCCTTTTTTAGATCAAAGAATAGAGGTTTTATCTTGAGAACCTCTGCCTTTCTTCTGCTCTCCATTATCTCTTCCTCTCCCTGCCCCACATCAATGGTAATTGGAATTATCTGTTTTGCTCTATACTTTCTTCTTAGCAGTTCGATCGAAAGGGAAGAATCAAGTCCACCTGAATAGGCAACAGCTACTTTATTTACCTTTGGTGTTGGTGTCTGTTCAATCTTTTTCAAAATCTCATTAACATCCATAGCTCATCTCCTTTTAAAAAGATTAATATTCCTATCAATTATCCTGCTTTCCTTTTAAGGAAAGGGATATTTTTGAAAACCACAGAAGATTTAGGAAATATTAGCATAAAAGAGAATTTTAGACAATGTCCATCCTCGCAATGATTTTGTCGGATTGCCATTCACCTTTTGGTGCAGCAACTAAAAAAAATCGCTCGATTTAGATTCTATTTAAAAATCAGGTCTAAGAACTGTTTTAGAATGCGGGCAGTTGCTCCCCAGATAATATGATCTCTAAATTGATAGGAGTAAACCAATTCCTTTTTCCCCATCCTTTCTATTTCCCTTATACTGAAACAATCATTATTCAGAAGGTGTAAAACAGGGACTTCAATTATCTCTGATATCTCGATAGAACTTAGTTTGAATGGATAAGGATATGGAAAGACTCCGACATATGGAGTAACAATAAATTCTGTGACTGTAACGATATCATCAAGTGCACCAAGTATCTCCACATCTTCTTCTCTTAGTCCAACCTCTTCAAAGGCTTCACGAAGTGCTGTCCCTTTTAAATCATAATCCTCCTTATCGGCCATTCCCCCTGGAAACGAAATCTCACCCTTATGATGCTTTACTTTATAAGTCCTTTTTGTAAAAAGGATGTGACAGCTACCTTCTTTTTCAAAGATTGGTACAAGTACTGCTGCATGAGAATAATAAGGATTCTCAATAATCATTCTTTTCCTTTTTGAAAGGACCTCTTTTATACGTTCAATAAAATCCTTTTTAAACTCTTGCATATAAAATTATTTCAAACGAAAGATCTTTAATGCACTCTCAGAAGTTTTCTCAGCAACTTTCTCGAAAGAAACTCCTTTAATTTCTGAAATCTTTTGCGCTATAAAACGAACATAAGAAGGCTCATTTCTCTTTCCTCTAAAAGGTTCAGGTGTTAAAAAAGGAGAATCTGTTTCAATCAAGATAGAGTCAAGTGGAATCTTTTTTACAACCTCTACCAATAACGATGCATTTTTGAAGGTAATACTGCCAGGGATCGAGATATAAAAACCCATCTCTATACATTTTCTTGCCATATAGTGATCACCTGAGAAACAGTGAATTATGCCACCACATTCATTAGCCCTCTCCTCTCTCAATATCTCTAAGGTCTCTTTATGCGCATCTCGGTCATGAATCACGATAGGGAGACCAAGTTCTTTTGCCAACATTATCTGTTCTCTAAATCTTTTAAGCTGAATCTCTCTCGGTGAAAGATTTCTATAAAAATCTAATCCTATCTCTCCATAAGCCTTTACCTTTTCATGCTTGCAAAGGATTCTTAGCTCTGAATAGGTTTTATCATCAATCTCTTTTGCATTGTGTGGATGAACACCTAAGATAGCAAAAACGAAAGGATAGGTTTCAGCAATTTTAATGGCTTTAAGCCAATCTTTTTTCTCAGTACCCACCGTAAAAATGTATTCAATACCCGAATCTTGGGCCCTTTTAACAACCTCGTTAAGGTCTCTATTAAAATCGGGCATCTCAAGATGTGCGTGCGAATCAATAAGCATATAGTGCCCTTTTCCTCTCCTTTGAGAAGAGTCATTCCTTTTTCAACAAGTTATTACTTCCTTTCTTAACCTGGTTAAAATAATCTATCAATGCCTTTGCTAAAGATTTTGATTTAATAAGGACAGAAACTTCATTATTGTTTGTCAAGGCATAAAAAGTCCAGTTTGTACTCCCAATAAGACAAAACACCCCATCCACCACCATACATTTTGCATGGGTTGTTTTAAATGGTGTATCATAAAATATCTTTACCCCAGCTTCAGACAGGATCTTTCCTGTATGTCGATTCCGTTCACTCGTTCTGTCTCTTCCTTCTCTGATTTCTAATATCACTTCTACATTGACTCCTCTTTTCTTAGCTTCAATAAGTTCTCTTATAAGCAGATTGGAAGGGGTGTTAGGGTATTTATCATAATATCCCATTTCAAACATCATTACATATATAGAAGATTTTGCCTCTTTGATCAGTCTCTTTGATACTTGAAAGTATTGTTCATCCAAAACCAGCTGGACATCTTCAGCTGGTAAGGCCTTAGGACATGCTGGATAATTTAAAATAATAAAAAAGATTAAATAAGCAGGGTTTAGACAGAATTTTCTTATGACCTTTCTCATAGAAGCACCTATAAATCCCTTCTTACCTGCCATAGACAGTAATTAAAAGAAAAATTTAAATTTGGCAATATTAACGGTGAAATCGATTACTGGCTTTTCTAAGACGATCCATGATAGCACGGCCAAGACCAATCTCTGGGAAGGATTCAGCGAAAATGATATCTAAACCCATACTATCCATGCGCCTCAATGCTGAAAAAAGGTTCGTAGCTGCCTCCCTTAAATCGCCCTTTTCTGAAAGTACCTCCATATAGTCAAATTTAAAGATATTAGCTGGTCTTTTAAAGGCCAAAAAACCTATCTTTTTACCTCTATATTTTTCTATTTCCTCTTCCGAAAGACCAATGATAATTGGTGTCCTCGGGGCGTAATGTCTTGGAAGCATCCCGGGCGATAAAGGCTTATTGGCATCTATATTTTTAATCTCTATCTCTCCTACAATTGCTTCAATCTCTTCAAGAGGGATTCCACCTGGTCTAAGTAACTTTGGTCTTTCATCAATAAATGATACTATAGTTGATTCAACTCCAATCTCACACGGTCCTCCATCAAGAATAAAGTCTATTTGATCACCCAACTGTTCTCGAACATGTTCAGCTCTTGTAGGGCTTATATAACCGAATGGATTTGCACTTGGTCCAACAATTGGAGTTTCTGAAAGTTTTATAAATTCTAATGTCATAGGATGTCTTGGCATTCTTACTGCCACAGTTGGAAGACCTGAGGTTACGATATCAGGGACTTCATCCCTCTTAAAAAGTACGATAGTTAGCGGGCCTGGCCAGAAATGCTCAATCAATTTCTTTGCACCATTGGGAACCTCTTTAACCAGACGATTAATCTCCATTGTCTCACTGATATGAACAATCAATGGATCAAAATAAGGCCTCTGCTTAACCTCAAACACCCGAGCAACAGCCATGGGATTGAAGGCATCTGCACCCAATCCATAAACAGTCTCTGTGGGAAAAGCAACCAGGCCCCCACGTCTGATTATTTCTGAGGCCTTTTGAATTAAAACCTTATCATCCATTTTTTTATGCAATAAAAGAGTCTTGATTACTTTATTTAGAGAAGATAAAAATGGTCAGGTTTTTTCTTCCTTTAGTCTCTTTGATTTTTCTTCCATTTCATTTTTCATTCTTTCTCTATAATCTTCCAATCTCTTTGCAATCTCTGGATATTTTATGGAAAGAATCTCACAGGCAAGAAATGCTGCATTTTTTGCTCCATCGATCCCAACAGTAGCAACAGGAATCCCAGGAGGCATTTGAACTGTAGAATAGAGTGCATCGACTCCATTAAGTGCACCAGATTTTATGGGAACGCCAATAACAGGAAGTGTTGTATGCGAAGCCAAGACACCTGCAAGATGGGCAGACATTCCTGCTCCTGCTATTAAAACCTCGATTCCTCGCTGTCTTGCTGTTTTTGCATAATTAATCGTCTTTTCTGGTAATCGGTGGGCGGAGCTGATATCCATTTCAAAAGGAACATCCATCTCCTTCAACACCTCTGCCGCCTTCTCCATCACCGTTAAATCACTATCACTTCCCATAAGTATTCCAACCAATGTCTTTCTCATGGGTTTTTCCTCCCTTTTTATATAATCTTATATCTGAAAGCAGAAATCGAGCAAAGATTCAATATCTTAGTTCCCAAAAACAACAGTAGTCTTTTTTTGAGGCAGTATCTTGAAAATGCTATATGTCCAAGATCTGAGTCTTAGGTGAATATTATTCTCTAATCACTAAAGATTTATATTACACCCATACCTTTGAGTACAGAGAGCATAACTGCTGCAGCCATAACAGAACCAACCTGACCTCCTGTATTTGCTCCCATTGCATGCATTAGAAGGTAATTTTTTGGATTATATTTTTGGCCTTCTCTCTGTACAACCCTTGCCGACATTGGATAAGCTGAAATTCCAGCAGCACCGATCAAAGGATTCACCTTTCCGCCTGTCAATATCTTCATAAGCTTTCCAAAGAGTACACCACAAACAGTATCAAGACAGATCGCCAGAAAACCTAATCCCAATACTATCAGGGTCTGTGGCTTTAAAAATACCCTTCCGTCCATGGTTGCACCAATTGATATCCCGAGAAGGAGGGTGACAATATTAGGAATCTCATTCTCGGCTGCCTTTGTGAGTCGACTTACAACTCCACACTCCTTCATCAAATTCCCGAGCATAATGGTTCCCAAAAGGGGAAGTCCTCTTGGTGCAATGAGTCCTCCAATCACTGTAACAATGAGAGGGAATAAGATCTTTGTTGTCTTTGACACCGATTTTCTTACTATCCCCATATTAATTATCTTTTCTTCCTTTGATGTCAGGATCTTCATGATGGGTGGCTGAATTACAGGAACAAGCGACATATAAGAGTATGCAGCCACTGAAACTGCACCCAGTAGATGAGGAGCGTATTTTGAAGTCACATAGATTGCTGTTGGACCATCGCAAGCACCAATTATACCAATTGCAACAGCATCCTTTTGGGGAAATCCCAGGGCAAGGGCCAGTGCCAGGGTTATAAAAATTCCAAACTGTCCAGCAGCTCCTAAAAGAAAGATCTTTGGATTCTCAAGAAGAGGTCCAAAGTCTGTCATAGCACCGATTCCTACAAATATAAGTAGTGGAAATAATTCGGTCATTATACCTGCATCATAAATTATCTTCAAAAAACCCTCTTCTTCCATTAAACCTGCCAATGGAATATTTACCAAAATGCATCCAAACCCAATTGGAACAAGAAGTAAAGGTTCAAAATCCTTTTTTATACCTAAGTAAAGCAAAACACAACCAACCAGTATCATTACAGGATTTGACCAGTGAAGGTTTGTAAATCCAGCGATAAGTCCCTCAAGTCCACTGACAATTGCATCTCCCATTTTTATACCCCCTAAGATATCTCATTTATTCTCTTCTTCTTTCCTATATGGAAAGGCTTTTTTAAGGATACTCATTATTAGACTTAATACCCAAAGGGCTAAAAGTGTGCCTCCCATGCCCACCACAACCATTGTTATAGCAAAAGTGAAATTATCCATAAACTCCTCCTAAAAGATTTCTTAAATCCCGATCCCTCATACCATGGAGAGAGCAAGATTTAAGCAAAGAATTAAACATTTTTTCTTATATCATTATGGAATTGAAATTTCAATAGGATAGTGATTTTTTTAACAAATTTTTTAAAAAATATAATTTTCCTTAAATTTCAATAAGTTATTTTCTCTTATTGTTTCTTTTTTGATACTCTTTTGCCTGGTACATGAATGCTTCGAGGCGTGTAAGGGTATTGGTCTGTTCCTGTCCGTCGTAGGCCATATTTAGGATTGGTATATTATTGTTTTCTTCTCTGTATCTTTTTAATACTGTACTTACTATGGTTCCAGGCATACATGTAAATGGCATTATGTTTATTATTCCACTTGCACCTCTTTTGGCAAAATCTATTGTCTTACCAATAGAAAGTATAGCTTCTCCTTCAAAGGATGAATCAATATAAGGTCTTGCGAACTTAAAGATGGACTTTGTCTTTGGCTCGCCGAAATTTCTTAAACTTCCTCTAAATATCCTTTCTAAATGATGTTCATCCTTTTTCTGATAATAATCTGTGAGGAATACCTTTAAAAGATTAGAAAAGGATTTCTTCTGAAGACTCCTTCCCTTAGCAATCGTGTTAACATAGAGAATCCATTCAGTAAGTGGTGCAATCCAGGCCTCCCCTCCAAACCTTTCAACCTTACGAATCACGTCTTCATTTGCAAATCGATTTAGTCTAACAAATATCTCTCCAACAATCCCTATAAGGGGCTTTGTCCCTGGTTCCTCAATCTCAATTCGATTAAAGGCTTCGAGACATTCTCTTAAAACATCTTTAAGGTCTACACCATTCCTTATAGCTAAGCAGATTTTATTTAGAGATTCCTGATAAACCCTGTCGGTTTCACCCTTTATCTTTTCGTAAGGTCTTGTCTCAAGAAGTTTTTTAATCAATAAATCTACTGCTACAATCCCCTGCCAGCCAAGACGTGTAAATTCTGAACCTATTATCCCAAGATCATTGTAAAGCGTTTCATCTTGGTTTGGTGAGTAGATTGGAACATGATTAAACCCGAGCTCATCAAGGACTAAACGGTGAAAACGGTGGTATTGTCCAAATCGACATGGACCATTGCCTGATGGCATAAAGAATGCCGCTCGCGAATGATCAAAATTTGGGTCTTTGAGGAGTTTTACCATATCTCCTGTAGTAATTATACAAGGGTAGCATTCTTTTCCAGATGTATATTTTCTACCCCAGTAAAGTGTCTCTCCATCCGATTCTGGGAAGACCTCTGCCTCAACACCACATGCCTCAAAGGCAGCCTTCACTGCAAAGGAATGATCACACATATAAGGGATATAAATCTTTTTTGTTCTATCAGTCTTTGGAGGCTCTCTCCTTTTTAAAGTTATATTTACGGTTTTTACATTTTTAAGACTATCAAGAAATGCCTCACATCGGGTTATAGCACCTGCATCAGCACTATGTTCATCAATCTCAAGCTGAAGATAGGGTTTCCCCTTAGAGATCTCTCTGAAGAAATGACTGATGAATGAATCAGGGCCACAACCAAAGTTAGTTATATAGACTGCATAAAGCCTTGGGTCTCTATTGATTATATAGGCTGCCGAAAGAATTTTCTGGCCATACCGCCAATACATCTCTCGAATCTCTGTTGAAGGGGAGATAGAGTCCAGAGGTAGAAAATCCATCGGGATAGGTAAGACTCCTAAATCACGAAGCTTCTTTGGAATATCAAGATTAACACCAGGATCACAGGAATTGTATGGCCTTCCTACAATCACCATCGCCTTTTCTTCAGGACCAAGACGGTCAAGGATCTCCTTGCCACGATTTAAAAGGGCTTGATAAAAACGCGATTGGAATCTCTCTGCCTTTTCAAATGCATTTTTTACATCTTTTGAGGCCCTTTTAAGTTTTTTCCCAAATTTTATCAATTCCTTCTCAAGCCTTTCCTTCCCAGAACCGAAATGGAATATGGGTTGAAGCACCTCAACACCTGCCTTTTTAAAATCGATCGATGAATGGACAGCGTAGGGAAGTGCCTGGGCATATGGACAGGCTGTGCTATTTGGAATATCAGGATGAGGGGGCTTCAGATTAACAATGCTTGGGAGAAAAATCCTTTTTATCCCCTTTTCAATCAAATTCAGCACATGACCATGACTCACCTTTATAGGGAAACAGGTCTCTGCAACGACATTCTCAACGCCCTTCCTGATAAGCTCTTTATTAGTTGGATCAGAAAGTACAACGCGATATCCAAGCTCCGTAAAGAAGGCCTTCCAGAAAGGTAACATCTCGTGTAGATAAAGAATCCTTGGAATCCCTATCTCAGGTGCATCGGATGTAAGTCTCTCCTCTCCCTCATAGGATGCAAAAAGAATCCTTTCCCTTTCCTCGAAAAGGTCAGGTAGATTCGATCCCTTTGAGCGTTTAATCACATCATATTTTTCACAACGACTCCCATAATATAGGGGTTTTTCCCCTTCAATACTTACCTTTCTAATAAGACACAGATTTGGACAACCTTTGCACTCAAAAGATGACTGTTCATATCGGCGTTTACTGAGATCAAACCCTTTAAAGTTTGACTTCTCCCAATTCCTCTCTTCCATTGCAAGTATTGCTACTCCAATTGCTCCTGTAACATCATGATTTTCTGGAACGATTATCTTCTTACCAAGGATGCTCTCAAATGCAGCTACCACGCCTTTATTAAATGCTGTACCACCCTGGAAGAATATCCGCTCTCCAATACGACGATCTCCAACTACACGGTTAAGGTAGTTCTGAACAATTGAGTAGCTTAGACCCGCAATGAGGTCATCCTTTTTTGCCCCTCTCTGTTGATGATGAACAAGGTCTGACTCTATAAAGACCGTGCACCTTTCACCCATTCTAACAGGACTTTCTGCAGATAATGCGAGTTTCCCAAATTCCTCTTTTATGGATATATCAAGTTTTTCTGCCTGCTCTTCTAAAAACGATCCAGTACCTGCTGCACAGACCTTATTCATTTCGAAATCCACTACCACTCCATTATCAATGCTGATGTATTTTGAATCCTGGCCACCGATCTCAAAGATTGTATCGACCTTAGGATCAATATTTATAGCAGCAGTTGCCTGTGCAGTAATCTCATTGCGAACTATATCTCCGCCTACAAAATCTGCAGTAAGGTAGCGGCCTGAACCTGTAGTACCCACACCCTTAATCTCAACAAAATCACCAATCTCTTGGCCAATCTCTTCGAGACCTATCCTTACGGCTTCAATTGGACGGCCTGCAGTCATAAGATATCTTTTTGAAAGTACCCTCTTATTTTTATCAATAACCACAAGGTTTGTGCTTATTGATCCAACATCTATACCAAGATATGCCTCTATCTTCTTATCTGGATTAAGACCAATTATTAATTTTTGAGGATTGTCCCTCTTTTCGATATGATGATCAGAAAGACAGAGGGGCTTAAGGGGTTTTTCTATCTCTTTGTGTGTTTCAAGATACTTCTTGAGCGGTTCTAAATCCAGTCTCTCTAAGAGCTTACTTCCTTTTTCCTCCATAGAAATCAAAATAGAACCTATGGCGCCCATCGAGGCAAAGTATTTTGGTATGATAAGTTCACCATCGGAAAGCTCCAGTACATCCTTAAAGGCCTTTCTCATTCCAACATTTGCTGCTACCCCACCCTGAAAGATAACAGGCTTTAAAAAAGTCTTCCCTTTACCAATATTGCTCTTAAAATTTCTTGCAAGGGCATAACAGAGACCTGCTACAATATCGTAATCAGGTGTTGCAATCTGCTGTAAATGAATCATATCCGACTTCGCAAAAACACTACAACGACCAGCAATGCGAGGAGGATTTTTAGATTTTAGTGCAAGCTCGCCGAATTCTTCTATAGTGAGCCCAAGCCTGCTTGCCTGCTGGTCGAGAAAACTTCCTGTACCAGCTGCACATAATGTATTCATAGAGAAATCACTAATTTTAGACTTCCCATTCTCCTTTTCTATAATAATTAACTTTGAATCCTCTCCACCGATATCAATTATTGTCTTGACATCAGGATAAAAATGTTCCACAGCCCTGGCCTGTGCAATGATCTCATTTACAAAATTCCCTCCCAGGATTTCTGAAAGAAGTTTTCCACCTATTCCTGTAAATGAGATACTTTTAAATGAATCTGCTGGGATGCGTTTAAGGATTTCTTCCAAAATATTTTTTACGGTAAGAAGTGGCTGACCCTTTAATCGGGTATAATGTTCTTCTAAAACCTCCTTCTGTTCATTCATAATAACAGTATTTGCACTTACAGAACCAACATCAATACCTATGTATAATTTTCCCATTCCTTATGAATCACCTCTAATTAAAATTTTTAATAAAAATTCTAATTGATTTAAGCAAAGGATTTCAAGTCAATTTAAACCTTCGTTTCCTTAAAGACTTTTTTCAGAAATCTCCTTTAGGATTTTTTACAAATAAGTTATAAATTAATAAAGGTTATCTAAATGGTAATTGCAATTGGCATAGATATTGGTTCAGCTTTCTCAAAAGGAGTTGCCCTAAAGGAAGGGAGAATCATCTCCTCAATCGAACTTCCATCCGGAGGAGACTTCAAAAACACCGCCGAGATAATAAAGGAAAGTTTACTTTCTCAGATCAAACAGAATCCGAAAGAAAAAGATAACCTCCGAGTAGTTGCTACTGGTTTTGGATCTAAGATGGTAAAGTTTGCAGATGAAATAAGGACAGAGATTATATGTATAGCTAAGGGAGTTTCAAAACATCTTCCATCTGTTAGAACTGTAGTAGATGTGGGAGATCTATATACAAAAGTGATAAGGATGGACGGGATGGGAAATGTAAATAATTTTATATTAAGTGGAAAATGTGCAGGAGGTAGTGGAAGAATACTTCAGATTATTGCAAAGGTCCTTCAGGTAAAATTAGAAGAGATTGGAGAGCTATCTTTAAGGTTTGAAAAAAGGGTCGATTTTAGCACAACATGTGCAGTCTTTTCTGAATCGGAAGCCATATCAAGGATAGCCGAAGGAGTCAGGAAGGAGGATTTACTGGCAGGGCTACACCATTCTCTTGCTTCCCAGATTAATAGCCTGATAGAAAGGGTTGGGCCAGAGATGGATATGGCAATGGTAGGAGGGGGAGCAAAAGACATAGGTCTTTTAGAGGCATTAAAAAAGATAAGGGCTCATGATATCCTCGTTCCTCCAATGCCTCAGATGATTGGGGCATTTGGGGCAGCCCTCATTGCAATGGAATAGTATATTGCTGAAATAGATGAAATGAATTTTAGGATTGAATAAGTTTTTAAAAATGGGCTATATTTAATTCATAAAAAATCTTAGGAGAAGGCTGATGGATGAAGATAAAGATAAGATTTTCGAAACTATAAAAAGTCTATATAAAGATTATGGGTCAAGGGCAAAGGAATTAAAAGAAAAGGGAAGAAATATCATAGGCTATGTTTGCTCTTTTGTACCCCTCGAGATTATCCATGCCTCAGGCTCAATACCATTCAGAATAAGAGGAGATGTAAATGAACCTGTTACAAAGGCAGACCCTATCCTCGAACCAATTGTTTGTCCTTACTATCGAAGCTGTTTTGATATCTCTCTAAAAGGGCGATATGATTTTCTTTCGGGGATGGTTATCCCTCATGCATGTGATAGTATGGTTCGAAGTTATAGTGTATGGAGTTATTCTTTATCCTATCCCTATTTCCATTTCGTCAATGTGCCAACTGTTTGTGAAGAATCATCATTTGAATTTTTCAACTCCGAACTAAAAACTTTTATAAAAAGCCTTGAGAATTTTTTTAAGATAAAAATTACAGAAGAGGACCTCAATAATGCAATAAAAATATTTAATGAGAATCGTGCAAGGGTAAGAAGTTTATATGAGCTTCGGAAATCATCACCACCAAAGATCTCCGGAACAGAAACGATCATGGCATTAATAGTTGGTTCAAGTTTACCTGTAGAAGAATCGAATAGACTTTTTGATGATCTCTTATCAGCAATAAGAGAGAGAACTTCTATTCCCAAAGGTCCAAGGATTTTAATTGATGGACCATGCCTTGATAATATAGAACTGATAAAACTGGTAGAGGATCTTGGCGGAAATGTTGTAGCAGATACTATATGTAACGGTACAAGGGACTATTTTCCAATGACAGACCAAGAGGGAGATCCTATTGACGCATTGGCCAGAAGATATTTAGATAAACTCAATTGTCCTAAAACTTACAGGGCAAATAAGGCAGGAACATTTGAGGGAGATATCGCTAATCGATTCTGGGATATAGGTAAATATGCAAAGGAGTTTAATGTTGATGGTGCCATCCTATATATATATAAATATTGTGACCCTTTTGGTTTCGAGGTTCCTGCTCGAAAGGCATATTACAATTCTATTAATGTCCCGCTTCTTCATATTGAGGATATCTATTCATCAGGAACCATCGGTCAGCTTAGAACAAGGGTGCAGGCCTTTTTAGAGATGATTGGATAGATAAAGGAGGAAAATAATGGTCAGCCAAGAGAAGGAAGTAAAACCGAAAAAGAGGGCAACAGCAACCCGAGCAGCTTCGTCAATTGGTCCTATGGTAAAAGAGTTTATAACAGGCACACTTCAGGCAAGGGCAGAGGGTAAAAAGAAATTGGCCTATACATTTATTGTCTGTCATCATGATGAAATCCTTAGGGCAATGGATGTTGTTCCCCTTTGGACAGAGAATTTTGCAGGTATATGCGGGGCAAAAAGAGATGCTGAGAGATTCCTTCAGAGGGCAGAATCACTTGGACTATCACGTTCACTATGCACCTATGCCCTTTGTGGAATTGGTTTTGATCATTGGCGCGAAGAATTAGGTGATATGCCTCCAAATGCTCCATGGGGAGGCTTGGCAAGACCTGATTTCATGATCTCAAGCGGTCAGATACTTTGCGATCCAAGATCCAAATGGTATCAGGCATCTCAGCAGTTTATGCCAGATGTTCCAATCTATAATATTGATCTTCCATACCCCCTGTTTCAAAGGGATAGGGATCATAGAGAGGTCTGGGATTATTATCATAAGTATATAGTTAAACAACTAAGGGGTCTTATATCTTTTCTCGAAGAGCAAACAAAAAAGAAGATGGATTATGATCGTTTAGAAGAACTTGTTGATCTAAGTGATAGAACCTGGAATCTTATAGATGAGACCTATAAATTAAGAAAGGCTGTTCCTTGTCCTATGGGTACAGGGGACGCAATGAATACCATGGTACCAATATGCTTTATGATGGCAACAGAAACCGCTTATAACTTCTTTCTTGATCTTAAAAAGGAGCTCGAGGAAAAGATCGCAAAAGGGGAGGGAGAGGTCGAGAACGAAAAATATAGACTTATGTGGGGTGGAGGACTTCCATCTTGGTATGCATTAAATGACTTTAATTATTTTAACAGTAAGGGGGCCTCCTTCCCAGTTGAAACGACCTATAGGATGGTTGTCAATTTAAACGAAATGGATATACCTCAAACAAAGGATCCTGTAGAACATCTTGCCTGGAGATGGCTTGGCTTCTGGACCTTCTGGTACGATAAGGCAAAAAAGAGGCCTGATTCAGAACCAGACGTCGAGCGACTTATAAACTGGATTGAAGAATATAAAATTGATGGAGTTGTGATGCACGAGGCATTTTCATGCAGGACATGGCATGTGGGTCTCCTTTGGCAACTTCATCAGCTTGCTAAAATATATAAACCAATCCCTGTCTATGAAATTGGAAAGGGCGGAGAAAAACATATAGTATATCGAGAACTTCCCTCCCTTGTATTGGAGAGTGATATTATAGATATCACTTCTTATTCTGAAGTAGATACGAGACAGAAGATCGATGCATTTATTGAAACCCTCGAATCAATCAGGTTAAATAGGGCCTACTAAAGCCATTTTTACTGGATTGGATCTCGGTATTTTTAGAGTAAATACATGGAACAATATTTTGCAGGTATTGATATTGGCTCTACCATGACAAAGGTTGTTATCCTGAAGGATGGAATAATTACCTCTGTCATTGGTCCAACAGGGCCTGAACACCGAAGGCTTGCCAATAGGGTCATGGAAGATGCGCTTAGAAAAGTAAATCTAACTATTGATGATATCACATATATTGTATCAACAGGTTATGGAAGAATCAATGTCCCTTTTTCAGACAAACAGATTACCGAGATCACATGTCACTCAAAGGGGATTATCTACCTTTTTCCAAAGGCTCGAACTATTATTGATATAGGAGGTCAGGATATAAAGGGGATCAAGATTGATAGCGGTGGAAAGGTAAATGACTTTGTTATGAATGACAAGTGTGCTGCGGGCACAGGTCGTTTCATAGAGGTCATTGCCCATACACTTGGTGTAGAACTTGATGAGGTTGGAGATATATCACTTAAAAGTCAAAATCCCGCGAGTATTAGTAATATCTGCACAATATGGGCTCAACAAGAAGTTGTAGCAAGTCTTGCAGAAGGTGTCCCAATAGCTGATATCCTTTCGGGTGTTCATCGCTCACTTGCCGATAGAATAATAAGATTGGTTTCACGTCTAAAAATAGAGGATGAGATTATTGTTACTGGAGGAGGTGGAAAGAATAAAGGTCTTGTCTATGCACTTCGTGAACTATTGGGTCGTGAGGTCAGGGTCCCTGAAGAACCTTTAATAACAGGAGCCCTAGGGGCTGCCCTTTTGGGAAAAGAGATTGTGAAAATGGCAGGACAAAAAGACCTTGTGATAGAGAAAAAAAAGAGGATATTGGAAGAGATCGAAGTTTAAAAGATTATCTGACTCTCCTGAATTTAAAATAACTCTACGCATAAGTAGCGGGAAACAAACTCTTCTTTATTATTCCATTATATTAAAAGATGATTTATAATTTTGATAATAGATATGGCCTTTATACCATCCTATATTGAGCTTTACGAAAAAGGAATCCTCAATCAGAGGATTGAGGCCTTAAACGAGATATTAAAAGAGTGTAGACTCTGCCCGAGGCAGTGTCGTGTAAATCGTCTTGGTGGTGAGACAGGATATTGTGGGGCACCATCAGAGTTAATGGTATCAAGTGCCTTTCCACACTTTGGTGAAGAACCTCCACTTGTTGGCTATCATGGTTCTGGAACAATCTTTTTAACCCACTGCAATCTATTATGCATTTTTTGCCAGAATTATGATATTAGCCATCAGGGAAGGGGAGAAAGAATATCCACTTACGATATGGCGAGGTTGATGGTTAAGCTTCAGGATCTTGGATGTCATAATATCAATTTTGTAACCCCGACTCATTATACGCCCCAGATTGTTGCTTCTCTTCCAAAGGCAATTGAGATGGGATTAAGATTGCCTATAGTCTATAATTGCTCGGGTTATGAATCCTTAGAGGTGATTAAGCTTCTTGAAGGAATAGTTGATATATACATGCCCGATACAAAATATATGGATGAGAAATTTTCAACTAAATATTCCAATGCGGCTGATTACCCAAGTGTTATAAAAGCTGTTCTTAAAGAAATGCACCGACAGGTTGGAGACCTTCAAATAAACTCTCAAGGGATAGCAGAAAGAGGCCTTCTTATCAGACATCTTGTTATGCCAAATGGAGTTGCTTCCACTGAATTGGTACTAAGATTCATTGCTGAAGAAATATCTGTTCATTCCTATGTAAACATCATGGATCAATATCGGCCCGAGTATAGAGCTTGCGAATATCCAGAAATCAATCGAAGAATAACCCACAAAGAGTATCTGGAGGCCATTCAAATTGCTAAACGTTTAAACCTTTATAGAGGCTTTTAAAAAATTTCTTATTCCCTCATGAAAACTGATAGTGTCAAAAAAGAACTAAGATCTATCCGAAAAAGGCTTGATGAGCTCTCTGAGGAGATCTCCAGGCTTAAAAATTTGATTAATGAGTCAGACAATATAGAAAAACTACTAAATAGTCGCGGTATTAAGATCTTTAAAAAGAATCCTGACGATCGCCTATTCTTCCCTCCTGTTCTTACAGAATCTCAAAAAAATGCGTTTTATGAAATGATGAAAAAATATTCTTTCAGGCTTGTAATTAGAGACATTATAAAAAAGCATGATCGATTCAGGATTAACGATCTAACATATTACTGTTCTAAAGCAGTCGTAAGAAGATATTGTAAAAAACTTTTGGAAATGGGAATAATCTCAAATAAAGAAAGGGATTCCTACTGCACAGTTGTCCCTTCTATCTATAGCTTTGGTCCAACCCTTGAATGGTTTATTTCAGAAATGTTTAAAAAGGAGTTTTCTTCTCCTGCCATTTATGGTGTAAGTATAAAGAAGACACACTCTGGTGGTGATTATGATGTGATCTCTTGCTGGAATCGAAGACTCGTCTATGTTGAGGTAAAATCTTCTCCTCCGAGGGGGGTTGAACCTGGTGAGATAAGCTCATTTTTTTCAAGAATCGATGACCTTCTACCAGATATCGCCATCCTTTTTAACGATACACAGCTGAGGATGAAAGACAAATTGGTCGTGATGTTTGAAGAGGAGCTTATGAGAAGATATGGAGAGGAATCAAAGACCCTCTATTCTGTAGAGAGGCTCATTGAAGAACTCTTCCATATTAGGCATAGGATTTTTATCGTAAATAGTAAAAAGGATGTTGTGGAAAATTTTAAGCTCTGTCTTAATGACTATCTTCGAAATGAGGGAGGATGAGGATGAAAAACAAGGAGCTTTCTGACCTTTTTGGGAAGATGGCAGATATCCTTGAATTTAAAGGAGAGAATCCCTTTAAGGTAAGCGCCTATCGCAAGGCATCAAGGATTATCGGGGATTTAACAGAGGATATAAAAGAGATCTATGAAAAGGGTAAATTAAGGTCTATCCCTGGGATTGGAGAAGGAATGGCCCAGAAGATAGAAGAGTACCTTTCGACAGGTAAGGTCTCCAAATTTGAAGAGGTGAGGAAGGGTATTTCAGATGAATTGATATCCATTATGGAGATACCTGGAATGGGACCAAAGACCCTTGCCATGCTTTATAAGGAGAGAGGTATTGATAATCTATCAAAGTTAGAAAGGGCGATTCAGGATGGCTCCCTAATTGGTCTCTTTGGTATTGGAGAAAAGAAAATAGAAAATATAAAAAGAGGCATCGAACTTCTTAAACAGAGCAAGGGCCGAATGAGTCTTGGGACAGCATTCCCTGTTGCAAAGCGTATTGTTGAAATATTGAGACAAAAAACAGGATCAAAAAAGATAGAATGGGCAGGCTCTCTTAGAAGGATGAAAGAGGATATCGGGGATATAGATATATTGGCTACAGGGCCTGATCGTGAAAATATTATTCATGCATTTACTCATCTTCCTGAGGTTAGGGAGGTTTTGGCATCAGGAGAAACAAAGGCATCAGTAATCGTAGAAGGCGGGTTGCAGATAGACCTACGTGTTGTTGAAGAGGACTCTTATGGTGCAGCCTTACAGTACTTTACTGGTTCAAAGGCACATAATATTCATCTGCGTGGGATTGGAAAGGCAAAAGGCATAAAGATAAATGAGTATGGTGTATTTAAAGGAGATAAGAAAATCGGTGGAAAAGAGGAAAACGATGTTTATGAAGCACTTGGAATGATATGGATAGCCCCCGAATTACGTGAAGACAGGGGAGAGATTGAATGTGCACAGAAGGGGGATCTGCCTAAACTGATTGA
Source organism: Deltaproteobacteria bacterium (assembly GCA_037443425.1). Taxonomy (GTDB): domain Bacteria; phylum Desulfobacterota; class BSN033; order BSN033; family UBA1163; genus JBBIOI01. The sequence goes on along the minus strand of JBBIOI010000034.1, from coordinate 12,609 downwards.
AGAGAGTGATATCAAAGGTGATCTTCATATACATTCCAAGTGGAGTGATGGAACAGCTTCAATTGAAGATATCGCCATCTCTGCCCAGAAAAGGGGATATGAGTACATTGCGATATGTGATCATACAAAGTCGCTTAAAATTACTCATGGACTTGATGAATCACGGTTATCAAAACAGATTGAAGAGATAGATCATCTAAATGAAAAGATGAAGGGCTTTAGAATTCTTAAAGGGACAGAAGTTGATATCCTTCCTGATGGCAGACTGGATATATCTGATAAATTACTCGAAAAACTGGATATAGTTATTGCAGCGATTCACAGTGGTTTTAAGCAGGATCGCCAGAAGATGACAAAAAGGATTATTAAGGCACTTGAAAATCCATATGTTGATATACTTGCACATCCATCTGGAAGGCTTTTAGGTTCGAGAGAACCTTATGAGGTTGATATGGATGAAATCATGAATGTTGCAAAAGGATACGGAAAGGCACTTGAGATAAATGCATACTTCGAACGTCTCGATCTAAATGATTTATACTGTAGAAAGGCAAAAGATATGGGAATCCTGCTTGCTATTGGAACGGATGCACATCATGTTGACCAGATGTGGATGATGAGTCTTGGAGTTGCAGTTGCCCGAAGGGGATGGCTTGAAAAGAAAAATATACTTAATTCCCTATCAATTAAAGAGATTTTAAAATGGTGTCACAGGACAAAATAGATAATTACCAGCCAAATGTATGTTTTATCTCTTCTGCAAGCTGTGGGAAAGGAGCTGGGGTAAATGAGACAAGGAATACCAAAAACATCAGCCCACCAATAAATTTTCTCTTTCCATCTATAGGAGTTTCATCGTCCAAAGGTGCAGGATGCCTGAATCCAAAGAGAACCATAAGTATTAACATAAGAATCCACCCAGGGTTATAGAAGATTGTTATAAATGCCATTGCCCCAATAGCCATAAGAAAGACAGCTCGACTCTTCTTTCCAAATAATGCATAAATTATATGGCCTCCATCTAATTGACCAACTGGAAAAAGATTTAAAGCAGTAACAAATAGGCCAACCCATCCAGCATATCCGATTGGATGAAGGATAATATCGAAATTTTCAGGAACATCTCCTATTACTATTCTTTGAATTAATGAAAAGAGTATAGGGTCAGCAAGCCGGATCGTTCCTTCTCTAATCTGATAGGTAGGGATCAGTGTTGAGAATCTTAAACCTATGGCAATCGCAGGAATACTCAGTATAAGGCTTGTCAGTGGACCAGCAACCCCTGTATCAAAAAGTGCCCTTCTTGAGGAGACAGGGCTTTCCATTCTGATTACCGCTCCAAGCGTCCCAAAGGGAGAGAAGGGGAAAGGAAGGAAAAAAGGAAGTGTTGCCCTTATCCCATACCTTTGGGACATAAGATAGTGCCCCATCTCATGTCCTAAAAGTATTAGGATAATGGTAAAGGCATATGATGGTCCTCCTACGAGTAACGTAGAGGCAACTGTTAATATAAAGAGGACAATATGAAGAAAACTTCTGCGCATTGATTCACTTTATTTCTTTTTCTTATGACGATCTCGATCGAGCATCTTTTTGTGTTTGTGTTTCCTCATCTTCTTTCTTCGCTTCTTCACAACACTACCCATAATCTAACCTCCATCAATCAATAATAACATTTGTTTGTGTTCTTATCACGCCAGATATTCCCTGGATCTTACTTACAATAAAGTCACCAAGTACATTCACATCAGGCGCTTCAACAAGGGCAATAACATCATATGGGCCTGTAGTTGAATTTGCCATCTTTACTCCCTGAATCTTTGACACCTCTTTTGCTACATCCCTTGCGGCCCCTGCTGTGCATTCAATAAATACATATGCAGAGATTGACATACTGCCCTCCTTTCTGGATAAAAATATCTTAAAAGATTCTTAAATTCAAGACTCCCTACTTCAATTTACTCAGCTCTTCCATATCTATATGGAAACTATGTTCTTCAGTTGGAAACTTCCCGCTTATCACCTCCTCTTTAAAGTCTTCGAATGCCTTAAGCATAAGCTCGCTAAGATTTACATATCTCTTCGCAAACTTTGGTGTAAAACGATCAAATAATCCTAAGATATCATGGACAACGAGGACTTGACCATCACAGTATGGACCAGCACCAATACCAATAGTTGGTATTCTCAGTGATTCTGTTATCTTCTTTGCAACCAGAGAAGGGATGGCCTCAAGCAGCACTGAAAATGCACCAGCATCCTCAAGCAATCTTGCATCATCGATAAGTCTTTGTGCAGTCTGAGCATTCTTACCCTGCACCTTGAATCCCCCAAGCATGGAAATAGTCTGTGGGGTAAGACCTATATGACCCATTACTGGGATACCTGCATTGACAATCGCCTTTACTACATCCTTTACGCCTGCTCCACCCTCTAACTTTACTCCATCAGCCCCGCCTTCTTTCACAAATCTACCAGCATTGATGATGGCATCCCTTTCAGATGTATTAAATGACATAAATGGCATGTCTCCAAGGATAAATGCATATTTTGTTCCCCTTGAAACCGCCTTTGTATGATGAATCATCTCATCCATAGTCACTGGAAGTGTATTTTCATATCCTAAAACAGTCATACCAACAGAGTCTCCAACAAGGATAATATCTATTCCTGCTCGATCCTCAAGGAGTGCTGTAGAATAATCATAAGCCGTAAGCATTGTAATCTTTCTTCCCTCCAATTTTCTGTTCTGTAGATCTATTACCGTAAGTTTTTTACGATCCATTTTCCCCTCCGATTATTATCTAAGTCTCTCATGCTTTAATAAATCTCTTCTCTATTACCTTTACAAGATTTGTTATTGCTCGATTATAAGGAACATCAATCCCGAGGGCCCTTGCCTCTTTCACAATTGCCCCGTTAATCGAATCAATCTCTGTTTGCCTGTGATAATCAAAATCCTGTCCCATTGAAGACCGATTCTCTCTTGTTGCCTCTGCCACTTTTTTAACCTTTTCAATTGGATCTCCATGAATCTTTATCCCTTTAGCCTTTGCAACCTCTATCGCTTCACTTACTAATGATTCCATCATTTCTACTGTTTCAGGATGATCCAATAGTTCACCATTTTTAAAACCTGTAAGTGCAGTAAGTGCGTTTATCCCCACATTTATAAAAAGCTTCTCCCAGATAAGATCATAGATTCGATCTGAAACCGTTGTCTCGATTCCTGCCTTCTTAAACATGCGGGCAACCTGGTTTGCCCGCTCTGTAATTCTTCCATCGAGTTCACCAATATATGTCTCACCCCATCCTGCATGACGAACGTGACCAGGACCCAAAAGGGTGGCCCCATGATTTGTAATTCCTAACAGCACCTTTTTTCTATCAATCTTATTACAAATCACATCATCATTTCCAATTCCATTCTGAAGGCTTAAGAAAACCGTATCATCTTTTTCGAGTGTAAGGGAATCAGAAACTGCCTTCTCAGTTTGATAGGTCTTAACAAAATATAAAACAAGATCTGCCTTTCCAATGGATCCTGCATCGAGTGTAATTTTCACATCTATTTGGTAACTGATTCCTTTCTCTTCGAGCGTGATACCTGACTCGCTTATCTTTTCGAAATGTTCTTTTCTTTTAGTTACAAGCCATACATCCTCACCTGAGCGTGTAAGAAGTGCACCAAATAAGCCACCCATTGCACCTGCACCCATAATGACTGTTCTCATAATCCTTTCACCTTTTATTTTAAACTTTACAGAACTTACATAGAAAAATCAAGAAAATTCCCTCATTTAAATACACTTCATAATCCTTCTATGTTTCACTGATGGGATACCAAATCGATACTTAGACGCTCTGGTATAGAAGTATGGTAGAGAAAATTATCATTATGATAGATGTCGCCCAGGAAATGATATTAAAGATGGGGCCATTTGTGTGATTCATCATCAACTTTTTATCGTTGATGAGAAGAAGCATAAATATGAGAACAAATGGTAAGACAATTCCATTTATGACCTGGGAAAAATACATGATAGGTATTAAAGGAAAGTTGGGATAAAGGACAATGCCCGCCCCTAAAAGAATCATCAATGAATATATCCCATAGAATTGTGGGGCCTCTACAAATTTTTTATCGATCCCAACTTCCCAGCCAAGTGCTTCACAGATCAGATAGGTTGTAGAAAGTGGTAGTATTGATGCTGCAAAGAGTGAGGCATTTACAAGACCAAATGCAAATAGAAAAGTGCAGTATTTTCCTGCCAGTGGTGCAAGTGACAGGGCTGCATCCTTTGCTGTTTCTATTTTTATCCCATTCTTATAAAGTGTCTCTGCACAAACAAGAATGATAAAGAACGCAACTATATGAACCACTATAGACCCCATTACAACATCAAATCGAGCAAATTTATATTCCTCTATTTTTATCCCCTTCTCCACAATTGATGCCTGCAGATAGAATTGCATCCAGGGGGCTATGGTTGTACCAACAAGACCTATAACCATGGTAATCTCATCAGATTTAAAATCAAGTTTTGGATTGATGAGTTCCTCAAATACGTTACTCCAGTCTGGTTTAATAATAATCCCTGTAATGATATATGAGATGTAAAAAACGCAAGCTACTAAAAATGCCTTTTCAACAGATTTGTAAGTCCCTTTTACAACCATCCACCAGACAAGAAATGCACTGATTGGAACCGAGATCAATTTTTTTACCCCGAAAATCTCCATCCCTGCAGCAACACCTGCAAAATTAGAAATTGCATTTCCCATATTGGTCAGAAACATCCCTATCATTAAGTAGAAAGTGATCTTTGCACCAAATTTCTCCCTTATAAGGTCAGAAAGCCCTTTTCCTGTAACAACCCCCATTCTTGCACACATCTCTTGTATAACAATAAGAGCTATCATTATAGGGATTAGTGTCCATATGAGCTTTAATCCAAATTCTGCTCCTGCCAACGAGTAGGTTGTTATTCCTCCTGCATCGTTGTCCACATTCGATGTTATAATTCCAGGTCCTATCAGTATAAAGAAAAGGCTTATAGTCCTCCACATAGAATACCTTGAAGCTGAAATAAATCCTTTGTATAAGTTCATTTATTATTCTCAAAATGATGAGTTTTTTAAAAAGATCAGCTATTAGCCTGCATCTGGTGCGAGCACATCCAGAACGTTACGGAAGCTTATAACTCCCTTTAAATGATTCTCTTCATCCACAACAGGAAGTGCTCTGAATCCATATTTCGCAAATTTATCTACCACATCTTTCTGATCTTCGTCAACTTTTACACTTACAATCCTCTGTGCCTTAATCTCGGAAAGAGGTTGATATGGCTGAGCTGTAAGGAGATCTCGAATGCTTACAACACCCAAAAGTGTCTCATCTTCATCAACTATATAAATATAATCAATGATGTCCAAATTAGGGGCTTCGGTTCTAAGTCGAGAGATTGCTCCTTCTACCGTAACGTTTGGACTTACGCTAAGATAGGCAGTGGTCATAAGACCACCTGCAGTTTCTTCAGGATGGATCAGTAGCTCCCTCAAGTCTTCTGCTTTTTTCTGTTCCATCCCTTCAAGGATCTCTTCTACCCTCTCTCGTGAAAGGTCAGAAAGAAGATCTGCAGCATCACTTGGAGACATCTCCTCAACGATATCAGAGGCCCTCTCTACAGGTATGGTTTCGATAAGTGCCTTTTGAATCTTTGGGTCAACCTCTTCAAGGGCTTCAGCAGCAGTCTCTGTATCGAGGGCATGAAAGATAGCTGATCGCTCTCTTTCACTCAAATCCTCAAGTATATCTGCTAAATCAGCAGGATGAAGATGGGAAAGCTTCTTTTGAGAAATACTTAACTGTAGGAGGTCTGATCCTGAAAGAAGTTGGACATATTTCCATGATATGAATTGATTAGGAAGGTTATAAGAGAAAAACCACTGAAGCAAACGATCTACGAACCTCTCCCATCCAACTCGTCTCATCAAACCCCTAAATCCAACATCTACATGCACCAATCTCAAATGAGAATCAACGCGAAGAAAATGAATATCATTCACCCTTACCACCTTCGCCCCAAAGGTATCAACAATCTGCTTATCCATAACCTCTTCGCGAAGCAAGATAACATCCTTTTCAGGGATAGGTAATTTAACCTCCTTAGGATCTTCAGCTTCAAATATGACTTGAGGTTCAATCTTAGAGACCTTTTCCCAAGGTATAAAGAAACTCTGCTTCTTTAGGCCTGATTTAACTATTAAACCAATTACCTTCGGATAAGGCTCCTCCCTTTCGGCTACTATATCTGAGATCTTACCTACCTTAAGACCTGTTTTGCTATATACTTTCCTTTTAAATAACTCGCTGAAGAAATAAAAATCTTTAAGACCCTGCTCCATGATGAATCTCTTTTCTGTCTGATTTATCTCCCTTTTGTTCTTCCCTTTTAATAGCAGGCATTTTCTGTTTCCATATCTCTTTTAATCCTGATTCAAATTTTGAATAATAGTTCTTTGCCTGAAATTCAATCTCTAAAATCTCCTTATCACGAAGAGGATTCTTCCTATAATATTGTCTGTATCTACCCTGAAGAAGATTCTGGATAGACTTTATTTCTGAAAGTGATTGACGAATCTCTTTATATATTTCACGAATGTCTATAATTATCCCGCGAGGTATACTCTTTCCAGGGGTTACAATTAAACATTTTTCACGAAATTCTTCTATCCTCTTTTTTAAATTATAATAATGGCTTTGAAGCATCCTCTCAAGACTTTCAGCATACTTTTGTTTCGGATCCTTCTCCATTTTATTTCACCCAACTTAAATCTCTTCTAACCTTCTACCCTATTTCGGCCTGCCTTTTTTGCGCGATAAAGTGCATTGTCAGCCTTTCGGATTAAATCCGTAAGTGTTGAGACAGGAGGGGTGAATGTTGCCACTCCTATACTCACGGTTAGATCTCCATTGGGTTGATACATTTCATTTGGAAAATTTGTCTCCGAAACGAGTCTTCTTACCCTCTCAGCAATCTCCATTGCCTTTTCCCATGTGGCATTGATAAGGATTGCAGAAAATTCTTCACCTCCATAGCGCGCGACAATATCTGTTTGACGAACCCCTCGCTGAATAAGAATAGATATAGCCTTTAAAACCTGGTCTCCTGCTAAATGACCATTTTTATCATTGTAATGTTTAAAATAATCAATATCAATCATCAATAGTGAAAGTGGTGAAGGATAACGCTTCTGACGCTCAATCTCAAGGCCAAGTTGCTGTATAAAGAATCGATGATTATAAATACCTGTCAAATCATCTGTATATGAGAGACGGATAGCCTCCTCTCTCATCTTCTCAATCTCGTTTACCTTCTCCTTAAATAGATCCTTCATAACCAGAAGCTCTCTTGCATACTGGTCTCTTTCGCGAATCTTATCCTGTAGCTCCTTCTTAATCCTAAGCCATTCCTCCTCAATCCTCATTCTCTCTCTCAAATCTCTAAGTGTGATAAAAAAATAATCTCCTCGAGATCTACCAAAAAACTCAACAGAAATTTTATCACCCTTCTGACTTAAAACCTGCATCTGAAACCTTACATCTTTGCCCCGCTGCATCTCTTCAAAAAATGTTTTAAAGGAACTCAAATCATCTATAGGAATAATATCAATAAAATCCATCTTCTGAAGTTCTGATGGCTGGAAGCCTATTAATTCGACTGCCTTAGAATTTATTTTTAAAAATTCTCCTCTCCTGTTGAGGATGAAAAAGGCATCAGGAAAAGAATCTATTATCAAATTATTAAAATTAGGGTCTTTCCCAAGCCCTTCTTCTATATTCTTTATCTCTTGTAACGGGACCGTCTTCATTTAAATTTCTATCCTAAAAATCTTAATAAATTTATACCACTTCTTGAACTATTCTTTCAATCTTTTTTAATCTCTGTAAATCAAACGGGATGACAGATTTGAAAGAAGGGTCAAGTGGACTTTCAGGATTGAAGTTTTGTAACTTGAATCTCCTTCCAGCCCTTAATTGCCATGCAAGGATTCTTACGTCTTCCTCATTATGTAGACCAGGAACAACTGTCATTCGGAACTCAAAATCGACTTTCCCCTGTTTAAGAATATGAATAGATCTTAATATAGGCTCTATATCAGATTGAACTCCAATCGATCTTCTATAACTCATTGGGTCTAAAGGCGCTTTAACATCCATAGCAACAAAATCGATCAAATCTCTATTAATAAGTTCTTCCAGCATCCGAGGATTTGAACCATTTGTGTCAAGTTTAACCATAAATCCATTTCTTTTTATCTCACCTATTAAATGAGGAAGTTCTTTATGTATAGTTGGCTCACCACCTGTTATGCAGATGCCTTCTATCCAGTCCCTTAAGGTATTTAAACGGTTGATAATCAAATCGAGCGAAACAGATGGAAACTCTTCAGGATTAAAGATAAGTGGATGATTGTGACAATACGGGCATCTAAAATTACAGTATGGAAGAAAGATAACAGCGCATATTTTCCCTGGCCAATCTAAAAAAGACGTTTCTAAGAAACCCTTTATCTCTAACATCTTCTCCTTTCCAATAAGACCTCCTTCAACTCCTGGATGCTTGGTAAAACCCCTCTCCAACTTGCTATCTCATTTTCGCTTTCATCTTCAATGACAATAGATGGCGTTGATAAAATACTATAATAGGCTGCCTCTGAAAGGCCTTCAACTGTATCAAGATCATAATTAACTACCTTTAGTCCCTCTTTCATTAACTCCTGGGCAATATCTTTTAGAGCAACACATCTTGGACAATTAGATTTTGTAAATATCTTTATCAATTCCATTACTTCTCCTTTTTACATTTTCTTAGTTACTATTTTAATTTCCCATTATGAAAAAGTCTTGATTCCTATAGCGATTTCTAAGCTCACCTTTTTTACCCTTGTTCCAGCTTGATATCTTTGTGAAGTATCCTGTAATCCTTGTAATACCATCCACATCGGTAGAACCGCAGTAAGAACATGAAGACCTTAGTCCACGACTCGTTTTAAAGCAGACATTACAAGTTGTAAATTCAGGTGAGAAGGCAATCTGATCATTTTGTGTTAATTTAAATGTCTTTATAACAAAATCGGCCAGAGACTCTTTTGAAGGTCTTGCCTCCCCAAGCCATATGTGAGTCAGTGCCCCTGCCTCTATTAATGGATGAAAAAGGCCTTCAAGTCTGACCCTTTCGATAGGATTCAGGACTGCAGAATTATTTAGATAAGTTGAGTTTGTATAATAGACCTCACCCCTCGAAATATCTCCTTTAACGATATAACCTGATCGGGGTGAGTGGTATCTCAAATCCAATTTTGCGAATCGATAGGCAGTTGATTCTGCAGGGGTTTGTTCTAAAACAAAGTGCATCCCATGGAGCTTACTAAATTTTTCAACAAGCAGTTTCATATGGGCAATAACCTTGAGTCCGAATTTCAGTGCCTCACGGGATTGATGCATCTCTTTACCTGTATGGATCTGAACAAGTTCATTTAGCCCTACCATTCCAATAAGATAGCTTACTCGAGACATTCTTAGATAAGGAGACCCATCGCGATTCATGGCTAAAAGCGAAAGCGGACCTTTCTCTCCAAGGGATAGAAGTTTTTCAATAAAACGCCTTTTTTGGATGTGTGCCTTAACAGCTATTTCAACAAAATCTTCAATCTTTTTAAATAATAGCGAGTCGTCTCCTCTGGAGAGATATGCAATCCTTGGAAGGTTTAAAGTGACATTCTGAAGTGCACAATAACGCATCTTCCATGGTTCTTTTGCATCTTCGAGATCTTTAGGATCAAGCTTAAAGCTTAGCCTGCAACATTCAGAGATTTTAGCCGTCTCACCACGATCAAATACAAAGTAGGTATTCCCTTTTTCGGAGGCAACCTCGCAGATATGTAAAAGAAAATCCATATGGCCTAGGGTCTTAAAAAATTTTTCTGTAATATGAACAAGGGGTTTTGGAAAGAAAAATGGTCTACCAGCACCATCGCCTTCAAGGTATACATTGAAGAGTGCCCATGCAAAGCGCTGGGCTTCTTGGACATATTCACTGTATGTCCTTCCTGTAAAGACTCCTCCAGGCCCTATAGCTGGAACATTCTCAAAATGTTTAGGAACTTCCCAGTAGAGATTAAGGTCTGTAAATATTGCCTGTCCTCCACGTGCCACGGCTTGTTGCGAAAATTCAAATATCATCATCTGGGCAAGCTGCTCAAGTTCGCGATCAGACATCCCTGAAATATATGGGGCAAAGAAGAGGTTTACAGAATCCCAACCAATAGCACCTGCAAAATGACTCTGAAGTGCAGCAGCAAACTTTACCATATGGGCAAGAAGTACTTCAGGATGTTTTGCTGGTTTTGCAGTAGCTATTGAATTTGGTAGACTCAGACCGAAACGTTTAATATATTCAAGAGACTGCCCACTACAATATGGTCTATCTATAAACCCGAGATCATGAAGGTGTATATCCCCTCGCATATGGGCATCAGCAATATCCTCTGAAAATACTGATAAGAGTGCGTACTCCTTCTTTATTCTTTCGGCCAAGGTTAGGTTTGTGGCCTCAGGACCATGAGGGACATTTGCATTTTCTTTGTTTGGGTGAAGGATTAGTTGATCTACATCATAAAGAGGCATACCAAGTCTTGTATGCATCTTTCTGGCCTGTTCAAGTCCCCGCTCGATTAACTTTGCATCAACGATTTCACGAATCAGGGGAGCTGTAACCATCTTTATCTTGGAGCTAAAGATTAAATCTTCCACTTCAAGGGCAATCTGCTTTGCAGTATCAATATCTATATTTGTTTCCCTTATAAGTGCATCAACAATCCTCTGACGATTCCAATCCATCATTGATTCTTCTGATGATCGAACAAAAAGTGCCATATCTGTTGTTTCAATGTCTTTTATTGCATCCATAGATTCAATATTAATTCCTATTGTAGTAGCCATATCTAACCCCTTAATTTTTATTATTGTTGGATTGCTAAAAATCAACTATATTTAGTATTTAAATATTTATATATAACAATATATAGTTAATGTCAATAGAAAAGTACGAAAAACTATTTAAAAATTTTTCAGATAGTGAAGAGGGGTGAAAAAGCCTCCCAAGTCCAAACTGTCATTGCGAGGAAAAGCCTAAGCAATACCTTCCAAATTTTCATTCCGCGAAAAGCAAGAAATATTTGAATTGTTATGCACCCTTCAGACTCGCAATGACTGATAAAAAAGTCTTTCTTATACTTAAAGACTTCGTACCTTATTAAGGGGAAAGGTTAAAATTTTTTTATCGGAATCATATAAGGACCTTCTCTTATGAAAACCATCTGGGGGTTTTTACCTCTTTTTTGGTTCTTGTAATAAGCATAAATTATTGCATTCTGTAGCATCTCCCTTGCAGTCTCACCTTCGTTTTCTCTCTTTTCCAGTAAAAAATCTAATCCACAAATACCTGGCAACAAAGAAAAATCCTCTTTTGATATTTTAGGTGAACAGTATATTAGCCCATCTTCTCCAATCTTTTTTAATACTCTTCCCCAGACCTCAGGTTCCCATTGATCCTTAGTAAACTTCCAGTTTGGATGGCTTATTATATTTAGATATTGTTCAATTCCCTGAAGTTTTAATAGATGTATGAGTGTTCGATACTGAGGCGAACCTATGGGTTCTTTATCACGGTTGTCTGCCAGCAATATCATTGATCCACTGCTCTTGATAGCTGGCAATGCACTACAAGCTGCTTTAGCTGTTTGATAATGATCTCGACCTACATATCCGCCATGAGTAATGACTATATCATATTCCTTATCAATAATTACAGATGTATAATCCTTCATATAGTTAAAGGCAGCCAAATGGGCCTTCTCAAGGTCTCCTGCAAATACGCCTGTCATCTCCATATTTTTATTAAGCGTAACATTCAGGATAAAATCTACACCAACGGTTTTAGCAACCTCTATTGCCTCCTCATGACATGGATTTCCTTCAAGTATAAGATTATCAGCCTTAGGATTTTCAAGGTATTCAACCCCATGAAATCTCTGAATCGTTTTAATATCTACCAATCCCGGGCATATCGACTTTCTGCCTCCAGAGACGCCCGTCATGAAATGGCTCTCCACAAGCCCAGTGGCAATCTTTAAATCTGCAGAATTAAAATACCGATTGACATAAACATGTGTACCTCTTTTAGTCTCCCCTATACTCTCGAGGATACTATTGTCCTCACAATCATGATCAAGGATCTGATACTGTTCAAAAACTTCTTTCCCATACATCTCAATCTTTTCTTCTTTTGTGCTTGACCGATGCATCCCCGTTGCAACAATAATCTTAATTTTTTCTTTCCTTATCCCTGAAGATTCGAGTTTTTTAAGTAAAGGCAAAAGTATACCATTTTCTCCTCTGTATGGAACAGGTCTTGTAATATCGGAAACCGCAATCGCCACAGAAATCTCTTTTGTTGGTTTTCCTTTTTTAAGAATGATCTCATTGAGTGTTGGACTATGAATGGGTTTATTAAGCGATTCCTCTATTGCCTTTCGTGGATC